>NZ_JAFMPZ010000560.1 GCF_017353455.1 Streptomyces laculatispora | reverse complement strand
GCGGCGGCGGCCGGAAGCCAGGTCAGCCAGTACGGGAACGGCGGCCGGGGAAAGAGGCTGATGAGCACCATCACGAAGAAGGCGATCCAGCAGACCCGGTACAGCACCATGGCAGCTTTGCGGACGGACATGACTTCCCCCTGGCGTGTCTGTTTCGTCGTACGCGTTCCCCGGACTGCCTGTCTTCGTTCGTACGCGCCCCTCAGGATCTGGCCGCTGTGAGGACCACCAGCAGCGGCACCACCCGGACGCCGGGGACCTCGTAGCGCCCCCGCCCCGTCGTGTGCAGCCAGCCCGCACCGGTCAGTTGACGCAGGTGGTGGTAGATCTGTCCCGTCGTGCCGGTCTCGTCGAGCGCGGCGAGCTCCGCGGCCGTACGCCGGCCGCCGAGGATCTCCCGCAGCAACCGCAGCCGCACCGGATGCCCGAGCGCGGCGAACGACTCGGCGGCATCCGACCAGTCGGCGCCCGGCTCCCCGGGCTCTCCCGCCTCCCTGTCCTCCAGCAGCTGTTCCGTGAGCGCGCCGTACTGCCACTCGTACCGCTCGCCCGTCGGCAGCCGCACCGCGCCGGTGTACAGCACACCGCCATCGGCGACCCCGGCCCCGGAGAGCTGTTGCTTCAGCCCCTCCAGGGCCCAGAAGTCGGCCCCCGTCGGGCGCGGGGCATCCGGGTGGTCACCCACGAGCGCCTCAAGCCGCCGCTCCAGCTCCGAGACGCGTTCCTCCAGTTCCATTCATCCAGATTACGTAATTACGTAATCCAGTGCAAGGGGGTGCGCGAAGCCGACACACGGGACGCGAAAGCGCCGCACCGGAGTCGGCGCACGGGAATCGACCGGCGGAAGAACGCCCGGAATCGACCACGGCAGACAGAGAGGCCCCCACCCAGTCGGACCGGGTGGGGGCCTCTGTGACCGTGCGCAGCCAGAACTACGCGAGCAGTGCGGGGATCGTCCCCTCGTGCGCCGTACGCAGCTCGCTCAGCGGGATGCTGAACTCGCCCTGGATCTCGATCTCCTCGCCGTCCACGACACCGATACGGGCCACGGGCAGACCCCGCGCCCCGCACATGTCGTTGAAGCGGAGCTCCTCGCTGCGCGGGATCGAGACGATCGCGCGTCCCGCCGACTCGGAGAACAGGAAGGTGAACACGTCCAGTGCGTCCGGCACGACCAGCCGGGCACCCTTGCCGCCGCGCAGGCAGGACTCGGTGACCGCCTGGATCAGACCGCCGTCGGACAGGTCGTGCGCCGCGTCGATCATGCCGTCGCGGGAGGCCGAGATCAGGATCTCGCCGAGCAGCTTCTCGCGGCCCAGGTCGACCTTGGGCGGCATACCGCCGAGGTGGTTGTGGACGACCTCGGACCAGGCCGAGCCGCCGAACTCCTCATGCGTGTCACCGAGCAGGTAGAGGAGCTGGCCCTCTTCCTTGAAGGCGACCGGCGTGCGCCGGGTGACGTCGTCGATCACGCCGAGCACGGCCACGACCGGCGTCGGGTGGATCGCCGTCTCACCGGTCTGGTTGTACAGCGACACATTGCCGCCGGTGACCGGGGTGCCCAGCTCCAGGCAGCCGTCCGCCAGACCACGGGTGGCCTCGGCGAACTGCCACATGACGTCCGGGTCCTCGGGCGAACCGAAGTTCAGGCAGTCCGAGATCGCGAGCGGCTTGGCGCCGGAGGCGGCGACGTTGCGGTACGACTCCGCCAGCGCGAGCTGCGCGCCGGTGTACGGGTCGAGCTTCGCGTACCGGCCGTTGCCGTCGGTCGCCATGGCCACGCCGAGGTTGGACTCCTCGTCGATGCGGACCATGCCGGCGTCCTCGGGCATCGCGAGCACGGTGTTGCCCTGCACGAAGCGGTCGTACTGGTCCGTGATCCATGCCTTGGACGCCTGGTTCGGGGACGAGACCAGGCGCAGGACCTGCTCGCGCAGCTCGGCGCCGTCGGCCGGACGGGCCAGCTTGCCGGCGTCGTCGGCCTGGAGCGCGTCCTGCCAGGACGGGCGGGCGAACGGGCGGTGGTAGGTCGGGCCCTCGTGGGCGACGGACCGCGGCGGCACGTCCACGATCTGCTCGCCGTGCCAGAAGATCTCCAGCTGCGAGCCCTCGGTCACCTCACCGATGACGGTGGCGATGACGTCCCACTTCTCGCAGATCTCCAGGAAGCGGTCCACGTGCTGCGGCTCGACGATCGCGCACATGCGCTCCTGCGACTCGCTCATGAGGATTTCCTCGGGCGAGAGGGAGGAGTCGCGCAGCGGCACGGTGTCCAGCTCGACGCGCATACCGCCCGAACCGGCCGAGGCCAGCTCGGAGGTGGCACAGGAGAGCCCGGCGCCGCCGAGGTCCTGGATGCCCGCGACGAGCTTCTCCTTGAAGATCTCCAGGGTGCACTCGATGAGGAGCTTCTCCTGGAACGGGTCGCCGACCTGGACGGCCGGGCGCTTGGCCGGACCGGTCGACTCGAAGGTCTCCGAGGCCAGCACGGAGACGCCGCCGATGCCGTCGCCGCCGGTGCGGGCGCCGTACAGGATCACCTTGTTGCCGGGGCCGGAGGCCTGTGCCAGGTGGATGTCCTCGTGCTTCATCACACCGATGCAGCCGGCGTTGACGAGCGGGTTGCCCTGGTAGCAGGCGTCGAAGACGACCTCGCCGCCGATGTTCGGCAGGCCCAGGCAGTTGCCGTACCCGCCGATGCCCGCGACGACGCCCGGCAGCACACGCTTGGTGTCGGGGTGGTCGGCCGCGCCGAAGCGCAGCGGGTCGACGACCGCGACCGGCCGCGCGCCCATCGCGAGGATGTCGCGGACGATGCCGCCGACGCCGGTGGCCGCGCCCTGGTAGGGCTCGATGTACGAGGGGTGGTTGTGCGACTCGACCTTGAAGGTGACCGCGTAACCCTGGCCGACGTCGACCACACCGGCGTTCTCGCCGATGCCGACGAGCATCGCGTCGTTGTCGGGGACCTTCTCGCCGAACTGCTTGAGGTGGACCTTGCTGCTCTTGTAGGAGCAGTGCTCGGACCACATCACGGAGTACATGGCGAGCTCGGCGCCGGTGGGACGGCGGCCCAGGATCTCGCGGACCTTGGCGTACTCGTCCTCCTTGAGGCCGAGTTCCTTCCAGGGCTGCTCGGTGTCCGGGGTTTCGGCCGCGTGCTTGACCGTGTCCAGGCTCATGCGTTGACCAGCTTCTTGATGATCGAGGTGAAGAAGCCGAGACCGTCGGTACGACCGGTGCCGATCAGCGGCTCGACGGCGTGCTCGGGGTGCGGCATCAGACCGACGACGTTGCCCGCGGCGTTGGAGATGCCGGCGATGTCGCGCAGCGAGCCGTTGGGGTTGACGTCCACGTAGCGGAACGCGACGCGGCCCTCGGCCTCCAGCTCGTCGAGCGTGTGCTCGTCGGCGGTGTAGCGGCCGTCCATGTTCTTGAGGGGAACGGAGATCTCCTGGCCCTCGGAGTAGTCCGAGGTCCAGGCGGTGCCCACGTTCTCGACGCGCAGCTTCTGGTCGCGGCAGATGAAGTGCAGGTGGTTGTTGCGCAGCATCGCGCCGGGCAGCAGATGCGCCTCGGTCAGGATCTGGAAGCCGTTGCAGATGCCGAGGACCGGCATGCCCGCCTTCGCCTGCTCGATCACGGTCTCCATGACCGGCGAGAAGCGGGAGATGGCTCCGGCCCGCAGATAGTCGCCGTAGGAGAAACCGCCCGCCAGGATGACCGCGTCGACCTGGTGCAGATCCTTGTCGCGGTGCCACAGCGAAACGGGCTCGGCGCCCGCCACGCGTACGGCCCGCAGGCTGTCCTGGTCGTCGAGGGTGCCCGGAAAGGTGACGACTCCGATACGAGCAGTCACTTCGACTCCTCGGCCTTCTCCACCTTCACGGTGAAGTCCTCGATGACGGTGTTGGCGAGGAACGTCTCGGCCATCTCGTGAATACGGGTGAGGGCGGCCTCATCGACCGGCCCCTCGATCTCCAGCTCGAAACGCTTTCCCTGACGTACGTCCGCGATTCCCTCGAAGCCGAGACGGGGCAGCGCACGCTGCACAGCCTGTCCCTGCGGGTCGAGGATCTCGGGCTTGAGCATGACGTCGACTACGACGCGTGCCACTGGCACTCCCGGTGTGGTGGTGTGGTGCGGCTGTTTCTCCGGGGGGTTCCCCAGGACCCCCGCGGGTCCCCTCAGCGTACCTGTCCAGAAATTCTACGCGGGTAGATATCAGGTGGCCCAGATCACGCCGGGATATCGGCCGTGACAACTGATGCAGTTGATGCAAACCACGGAAGCGGCAACGGAACCGGGAACACGCGCGGGAACGGATGCGAGAACGGAACGGATGCCGCAACGGGATGCGGCAACGGATGCGAAAAATCCTGTGAAAAAAATCCCCACCAGCAGCACACATAGCAGGCTGACACGCGCACGTAATTGGGTGGGCTTCACAATGCGGTGCACATCGCTGTACAAATGATTACCGGGGAAAGCGACATTGCCCCGGAACGGCCGGCACCAGTCGGCCCTCATCCGCGCTCACAGCCGGAAGGCCGGCATCCGCGCATGTCAGACGCGCAGGTGCCGCAGGAAAGGACCGATATCCGTGGCTCAGCGCGTAGTGGTCACGCTCTCCGACGACATCGACGGGGGAGCGGCAGCGGAAACGGTCACCTTCGCGCTGGACGGGAAGTCGTACGAGATCGACCTCAATCCGTCCAATGCAAAGAAACTGCGCAAGGCCCTGGCCCCGTACATGGCGGCCGGCCGAAAGCAGACAAATGCCAGCAAGCATGGCAAGGTTCCCGTCTCCTACCGGCACACCTCGCTCGCGCCCGACCCGGCGGCAGTGCGCGCCTGGGCCCGCTCGCACCGGATGGAGGTGCCGGCCCGCGGCCGGATTCCCAAGAAGGTCTACGAGGCGTTCCAAGAAGCCAGTTGAGCGGAAGCGCCGGACGGCCGGTGCCGGGCGGGGGCGTCGGACCGCCCGTCACCGGCCTCCCCGACGACACCTCGCGGGAGCCGACTTGCGCGATACCCCTGCAGGTCGGCTAGAGTCTGGAGCACGCCGAAGGGCAAGGCCGAAAAGCCGGACCTCAAGCAGCGTGCGGGTGTAGTTCAGTAGTAGAACATCCCCCTTCCAGGGGGAAGGCGCAGTGTGCAATTCCTGTCACCCGCTCTGCATCACTCTTCCTCAACCACTCCGGTGGATCAGGTAGAGTAGTGCTGGCTCCACCGGTGAAAGCCGAGTGGCTGCAATGCGGACGTAGCTCAGTTGGTAGAGCGCAACCTTGCCAAGGTTGAGGTCGCCAGTTCGAACCTGGTCGTCCGCTCGTTATCGTAGGAAGCCCCCGGTTATTGACCGGGGGCTTCTTCGTATGCGATCTCGGTCATATCCGCACCCCCATGACGTTTGTCATGCACTGCGATGACAGCTCGCACTGCTCCCGGCACCGTCCGGGCGGAAGCCTTGAGTCATGACCTTCGACGAATTTCCCCATGAGTGCGTGATCGAGGCGGACGGTGTCCGACGCAGTTATGCGGGCGGCTTCGAGGCTGTGACCGGCGTCTCCTTCTCCGTGGCACGCGGCGAGCTGTTCGCCCTGCTCGGCACGAACGGCGCCGGCAAGACCTCCACCGTCGAACTGCTGGAAGGACTGGCCCGCCCCGACGGCGGCACGGTACGGGTGCTCGGCCACGACCCCTTCGAGGAACGCGCCGCGGTCCGCCCGCGGATCGGGGTGATGCTCCAGGAGGGCGGCTTCCCCTCCGACCTGACGACCACCGAGACCGTACGGATGTGGGCGGGATGCACCAGCGGGGCCCGGCCCGCCGGCGAGGCCCTGGACCTGGTGGGGCTCGGCCACCGGGCGCGCGTCCGGGTCAAGCAGCTCTCCGGCGGTGAGCGGCGGCGACTGGACCTGGCGCTGGCCCTCCTCGGCCGGCCCGAGGTGCTCTTCCTCGACGAACCGACCACCGGTCTCGACGCCGAGGGGCGGCGCGACACCTGGGCGCTGGTGCGCCGGCTCCAGGAGGGCGGCATCACCGTGCTGCTCACCACGCACTACCTGGAGGAGGCCGAGGCGCTCGCCGACCGGCTGGCGATCATGCACCGGGGACGGATCGTGACCTCGGGCACCACCGCGGAGGTGACGGCCGCGCGACCGTCCCGGATTCGGTTCGAGCTCCCCGCCGGAACCGCGGCAGGGCAGCTGCCACTGAGTCTGTGCGCCGCGGCGGACGGCCCGCGGATCGAGATCCGCACGCACCGCCTCCAGGAGTCACTGGCCGAACTCCTGCGCTGGGCAACGGAGTCGGGCGTCCAGCTGATCGGGCTCGATGCCCGGTCGGCCTCACTCGAAGAGGCATTCCTCGACATCGCGAGGTCCGCGGCGAAGACCGGGAGCAGAACCGGAACCGAGAACGAGAACGAAAAGGTGGCTGTGGCATGACGACCGCGACAACGCGCGCGAGCACCGCGACGACCGGAGCCCCGGCCACGACGGTCCGCGGCCGGCTGACCGCTCTCGGACGGGCCGAGCTGACGCTGCTCGCTCGCAACAGGACGGCCCTCTTCGTCGCGCTGCTGATGCCCGCCGCCATGGTCACGGCCATGAGGTCGACGTTCGAGCAGATGGATCTCGGCGGGACCGGGCTGACCGTCGCCGGCGCGGCCCTCACCGGCGGCATCGGAACGGTGCTGATCCAGGCCGTCTACATGAACATGGTCGCCGCCTACGTGGCACGGCGCGAGGAACTGGTCCTGAAGCGGCTGCGTACCGGCGAGGTCACCGACGGGGAGATCCTGACCGGAACCGCGCTGCCCGCGGCCGCACTGGCCCTGGCACAGACCGCGGTGATCGTCGTGGCCGGTACCGCCTTCTTCGGCCTCGGCGCACCCGACCGCCCCGAGCTGCTCCTGCTGGGGCTGGTGATGGGCGTGGTGCTGCTGACGGCGCTGGCCGCGGCCACCTCCGTGATCACCCGCACCGTGCAGACGGCTCAGCTCACGACCCTCCCGCTGTTCTTCGCCTCAATGATGGGCTCGGGGCTCTTCGTACCGCTGGAGATCCTTCCGGACCGGCTCGCGTCGGTGTGTGAGCTGCTGCCGCTGACCGGAGTGATGACACTCGTACGGGCCGGCTGGCTCGGCGGCGCCGAGGGCACCGAACCGCTGGGGGCCGCGCTGACCGGGTTGGTCTGGACCGTGCTCGCGGTGTTTGCTGTCAAGCGGTGGTTCCGCTGGGATCCGCGACGCTGAGGGGTGTGGTGCCGTGTTGACGCGCGTACGTGGCTGGCGCCGCGGCTGGCAGGAACGCAGCAAACTGGAACGGATCGACCTGTACTCGCGGCTGACCGTGTCGGTGATCCCCTGGGTCTTCACCCTGACCTGGCAGCTGGCTCCGCTGAAGACGGACATCCGCCATGCGCCGCTCCCACTGGCGCTGGGCTGGACACTGTTCGTGGTGTGCCTGGCGCAGTGTGTGCTGAGCAACCGCAATGTGCGGCCGTCGTACGACCACTACCTCGGCATCTCCGTCTTCCCCCGGCGCCGAATGGTCGCGCCGCTGGTCCTGACGGGGCTGGGGCTGGGACTGCTGGCGGCGCTGGCCGCTGTGGACGGGGTCGGCGGAGCGGGGCTGCTGGTGATGGCCATGAACGCACCGATGGCGCTGGTGATGACGCAGGTCCTGCTGGTCCCGGTCCGCACGTTCCTGGGCCAGTCGATCGCCCTCGTCGCGCTGACCACCGGCGTCCTCGCAGCGGCCGGAGTGCGGGGCGGGATCCTGGCCGGGGTGGTGCCGGCCACGCTCTTCGGCTGTGTGCTGGTCCTGGTCTCCGTACGGCCGAGCACCTGGAGCCTGAGCGTGATGTGGCAGGCGGAGGAGGCCCGGGACGTGCAGGCCCGGCTCGCGGTCGCCGAGGAGCGGCTGCGGTTCGGGCGGGACATGCACGACGTGCTGGGCCGCAATCTCGCCGTGATCGCGCTCAAGAGCGAGCTGGCGGTGGAGCTGGCCCAGCGCGGCAGGCCCCAGGCGGTGGACCAGATGGTCGAGGTGCAGCGGATCGCCCGCGCCTCCCAGCAGGAGGTGCGCGATGTCGTACGGGGCTACCGGGAAGCCGATCTGAGCACGGAACTGGCCGGGGCGACAGGCGTGTTGCGGGCGGCCGGGATCGAGTGCGCGGTGGTGGGCGACAGCGGCGCCGAACTGGCCGCGCCCGTCCAGGCCGCGCTCGGCTGGGTGGTGCGTGAGGCGGCCACCAACGTGCTGCGGCACGGCGACCCCCGACGCTGCACGATCCGGCTCGCCGCCTCGGCGGACGAGGTGGTGCTGGACATCGAGAACGACGGCGCGTCGACGACGGCCGCAACCGGGGAGCACGGTTCCGGCGGGAGCGGTTCCGGGCTGGCCGGACTGCGCGAACGGCTCGGCGCCCTCGACGGCTCACTGGACGCGGGAACGGCGGGCGACGGGCTCTTCCGGCTGACCGCGAGAATCCCGCTGTCCCGCCCGGCCCCGGGCCCGAAGCCCGGGGCCGCGTCACGTACGGCTTCCGGTGATGTATCGCGTACGGAAGACCCTGCGGCCCTTCTGGAGGAGCGACGATGACTGCGGTGCGGGTGCTGCTCGCCGACGACGAGCACCTGATCCGGGGCGCGCTCGCCGCGCTGCTCGCGCTGGAGGACGACCTAGTGGTGGTCGCCGAGGCGGCGACCGGGCCCGAGGCGCTGGCCATGGCCCGTGCGCACCGCCCCGATGTGGCGGTCCTGGACCTGGAGATGCCGGGGGCGGACGGTGTGAGCGTCGCCACATCACTGCGGTCCGAACTCCCTGGCTGCCGCACCATGATCGTGACCAGTCACGGCCGGCCGGGACATCTGAAGCGGGCCCTCGCGGCGGGCGTACGGGCGTTCGTGCCGAAGACCGTCAGCGCCCGTCAGCTGGCCGGGATCATCCGTACGGTGCACGCCGGGAACCGCTATGTGGACCCGGAGTTGGCAGCCGACGCGATCGCGGCCGGGGACTCGCCGCTGACCGTGCGCGAGGCCGAGGTGCTGGAACTGGCCGCGGACGGGGCGCCGGTCGCGGAGATCGCGGAGCGGGCCTCGCTGACGCAGGGAACGGTACGGAACTACCTCTCGTCGGCGGCCTCGAAGCTCGGGGCCGAGAACCGTCACGCCGCGGTGCGTCTCGCGCGGGAGCGGGGTTGGGTATAGTGGTTCTCGCGCTTCGGCGCTTGCGGACGTAGCTCAGTTGGTAGAGCGCAACCTTGCCAAGGTTGAGGTCGCCAGTTCGAACCTGGTCGTCCGCTCCGTTCAGCAAGAAGCCCCCGGCCTTTCGGCCGGGGGCTTCTTCGTGTGCTGCGGGGCGGCTACTGCCAGGGCGTGCCGGTGAGGAGTTCGTACGCCTCCAGGTACTTGGCCCGGGTCGCGTCCACGATCTCCTGCGGCAGCGCCGGCGGCGGCTGCTCGCTCTTGCGGTCCCAGCCGGAGGCCGGCGAGGTCAGCCAGTCGCGCACGAACTGCTTGTCGTACGACGGCTGGGCGTGGCCCGGCTCCCAGGTGGCGGCGGGCCAGAAGCGCGAGGAGTCCGGGGTCAGCACCTCGTCCGCGATGATCAGTTCCTCGCCGCCGTCGGCGGTGGGCGCGAAGCCGAACTCGAACTTCGTGTCCGCGAGGATGATCCCGCGCTCGCGCGCGATGTCACGGGCCCGGCCGTACACGTCCAGCGTCGTCCGGCGCAGCTGTACGGCGGTCTCGGCGCCGACCTGGCGGGCGACTTCCTCGTAGCTCACGTTCTCGTCGTGGTCGCCGACTGCCGCCTTGGTGGCCGGGGTGAAGATCGGCGCCGGGAGCTCGGAGCCGTCGGTGAGGCCCTCGGGAAGGGCGAGACCGCAGACGGTGCGCGAGGCGTTGTACTCGACCAGTCCGGAGCCGGTCAGATAGCCGCGGGCGACGCACTCGACCGGGACCATTCGCAGCGACCTGCAGATCGTCGTGCGGCCGGCCCAGTCGTCCGGTGCGCCGGCGGGCAGCTCTGTGGACAGGACGTGGTTCGGTACGAGATCGGCGAGCTGATCGAACCACCACAGCGAGAGCCGGGTCAGGACGCGGCCCTTGTCCGGGATCTCGGTGGGCAGGACCCAGTCGTACGCGGAAATCCGGTCGCTGGCGACCATGACGAGGTCACCGGCCTCGTTCCGGTACAGGTCGCGCACCTTGCCCGTGTGCAGGTGGGTGAGACCCGGTACCTGCACGGGCTCGGGCTTTTCTACAAATCCGGACACGCTGCCTCCGCGTAGGTTGATCCAGGAGTCGTTCCGATTGTCCCGTATCCGGGTGCGGACGGCTGCGCAGGGGTGCGGCGGGGGCGAGAGGGCGCGCGGTGGCCCTCAGGCTCGCTTGCAGATGCGGTCGAGCAGGTTGGCGGTGGCCCGCTGGATACGGGGGTCCACATGGCCGGGGCGGTCCAGGGCCGGGGACCAGGCGAAGGTGCCGGAGGCGAAGACGAGCGCCCCGGACGGGGCCCGGTACAGGGACGTCTCCTGGTGGCGCGTCACGCCTTCGCCGTCCTGGTACGGGGAGTGGGCGAGCAGGATGCGGCTGTCGTGCTCGGGAAGCGTGGTGCGCGGGAAGTAGCGGTCGGCCTCGCCCGCGACCAGGCCGTCGATCTCGTCGCCCTCACCGGCACCGGTCGCGTCCCAGAGCCAGTGCTCCGCGTTCCGCACGACCAGGGGGTGGGGGTCGGGGACCCGGCCCGCGTACTGGATGCCGAGGAGCTGCTGCTCGGCGCGGTCGACCTCGCGCCAGAGAGCGGGCTTTCCCGGACCGTGCCGCTTGCGGCAGGTGAGCAGCCGGTCGGGGACGCCGGACGCCGACGGTGCGAGGCTGACCTGCCAGTACATGGTGTTGGCGGAGAGGAAGACCAGGGAGGTGCCGTTGTCGCGGGCGCGCTCGGTGGTGCGGCGCATGGGGACCGACCAGTACTCGTCGTGGCCGGGGAAGACCAGGCCCCGGTATCGGGTCGGGTCGATGCGGCCCGCGTGCAGGTCGCGGGTGTCGGCGTAGGCGATGTCGTAGCCGTAGCGCTCGGCCCAGCGGATGAAGTCGTAGGCATGACCGACGTGCAGCGGGAGGCCCGCGCCCGCGTAGGGGCGGTCGAAGGAGACGGTGACCGCCGCGTCCTCCTCGCCCAGCAGCCGGCCCTGTTCGTCCCAGGCGTGGTAGAGGCTGGCGCCGGTGCGGCCGTCCTCCGGGTAGAGGTTGTACGCCTGCCAGGTGATGTCCGGGAGGATCAGCAGCAGATCGGCCGGGTGGTCGTCGCGCACCGTGAACGGGATGTGGGAGCGGTATCCGTCGACCGTCGTGAGCACGGCGACGTAGGCGCCGATCGACCAGTAGGTGGGGATCTGGAGCCGCCAGGACTGCCACCAGTGGTGGCAGGAGACCGTGCGGTCGGCGGCCAGGGGCGCGGGCTGGACGATGCCGGAGAGCCGCGGGCTCGTGGTGATCTTGGCGGCGCCGTCGCCCCCGTAGTGGCCGATGCGGTAGATGTCCACGGAGAACTGCTGGGGCGGGTCCACGGTGATGTGGAAGTCGATCGCCTCACCGGGGGCCGCGGCGCCGGTGGAACTGAAGCCCTTGATCTGTCGGTGCACGTCGTCGGCGGTACGGGTGCCGCCACCGGTGGAGCCGCGGGGCAGCGTGGGGTCGGCGTACCAGGGCACCACCTGGCCGGTGTCGTCGAAGTAGTTCTCGCTGCCGCGCAGCCAGGGGAGCGGCCCCTGCCCGAAGGGGTCGGTGACGGCGTGCGCGAGGGCACCTGATTCCCAACGACGAATCTGCTCCGCCCCCATAACGCGCTTCCCTCTCTCAGGCCCCCGGAACAACAGTGGTGCGCTGACTGTCAGCGCCGGTCCCCAGCACATCACATAACGCATCCACTCCGTCACCGTTCGTCGCGAATTGACGTTAACGGAGCCTGCGCTTCCGGGTATTGGGTGCCGCGCACCGGCGATATGCCTCGATATCACCCCAGTTGCGCTTCGGGACGGCCGGAGAACGGAGCAGAGCGCCACGGAACATCTCGGAACGTTTCGGCTATGGCTCGGCTACGGCTCGGCTCGAAACCGTTTCAGACGAGACGGACGGGTTTGTCGGTACGCACACCGACCGAGGAGAGCCAGGAGCGCAGGGGGCCGGCGTCGCCGTCCTCGACGAGGCTGAGAACCGGGGTGCCGAGATCGGACCGGCGTTCGCCGTCGACCAGCAGCGCGGGCCCGTCGAGCCAGTCGAGGCCGGGGGCCGCGCCCGCCGTGTCGACGGCGGCGCAGCAGACCATCGCCGCGACATGATCGGCGAGCAGCTCGGTCCCCGTACGGGGCGGCTGGAGCGGGAACAGCGGGAGGGGGTCGGGCCCCCAGAAGTCCAGCACGTCCCCGCCGGAGCCGCCGGAGCCACCGGAGCCACCGGAGCCACCGGGAACACCGGAACCGTTGACTCCACCGGATCCCGGCTGGGGGTTCTGTCCCTGGCTCTGTCCCCGGCCCTGGCTCTGTCCCTGCTTCTTGGCCTGCGCCTGCGCCTGGGCCTCGTCACGGGCCACCGCGGCACTGATACCTGCCGCGAGCTCCTCACCGCTGCCGCTGCCGTTGCCCGCGACGAGATGCTCGACGACGCGGGCCAGTGTGGGCACCGCGGCACCGCCGACGTCGGACGGACCGGCGGAGGACGCGGGCGGTACGCCCATGTCGTCCAGGACGCGGTGCAGACGGGCCGCCTCGGTGCGCCACTTCCGGTCGACGACTTCCTCCGGATACTGCTGCCAGTCCACCGGGGACCAGTCGGGCCCCGTCTCCGCGGGGCCGCCGTGGAAGAGCCGGGCGGCCAGCAGGGACGCCGCCTCGTCGGCCGCTCCCGGCTCCTCCAGGAGGTCGCAGGCGGGCCGTTCGCCGAGCCGGGAGGTGAACCCGTCGGCCAGCCGGTCGCGCCGGGAGAGCTCGGTGAGGGCGGAGACGACACCGGCGTCCAGCCGGGACGGCCAGCGCCCCATCCGCCAGGCGGGCAGCGCGACCCGCGTGAGCAGCCGGTCCCAGCCCGCGTAGGCGAGCCCGACCTGCTCCTGGGCGGCGATCCGCAGCCCGTAGTCCACCGCCTGGGCACGGGTGGACGCCGCGGCGGCGACGCCGCGCTCCATCTCCGCGGCATGGCTGTGGCAGCTGCGCAGCAGCAGTCGGGCGATCCGGCCGATGAAGGCGTGCGGCAGCCGCAGAACCTTGCGCACGGGGCCCTGGGCGGGTGCGGCCGCGTCGGCGACGGCCCCGTCCAGTCCCCGGACGAAGCGCCGGGCCGCGGCTATGTCGGGGTGGGCGGCGGAGCCCGTGCCCGCGACGACCGGGGCGAGCACGGCCCGCAGCTCCGCGACGCGCATCCACCAGAGGAACGGCGAACCGATCACCAGCACGGGCGCGGCCAGCACCCTGCGGCGTCCTGGACCGGCCCCCGGACCGTCCTGGTCCCGGCGGGCGGCCTCCCTGGCCGCACGGTCGGCGGCCGGATGGGTGCGGTCCTCCAGCCAGCTGTCGCAGTCGGGCGTCAGCGCTATGGCCGAGGGCGCCGGCACGTCGAGGCGATCGGCGAGATCACGGACCAGCCGGTAGAGGTCCGGGGCCGCCTTCTCGGTGAGGGGAACGGTCGGGCTGACCGCCGGCTTCGCCCGTACCACCGCGATAGCGACGGCTGCCGCGACCAGCAGGACGACGACGGCGCAGGCCGTCACGGCCCAGCTCACCGCGTCCCAGCCACCGCCGTCGACGAATCCCTGCGCGCCTGCGGCGAACAGCACGACGGCGACGGCCGCGGGCAGCAGCGCCACCGCCGTCGCCCTGCTGCGGATGCGCAGCAGGGCGAGCGCCCGGGCGCGCGCGGCCTGCGCACCCAACTCCTCACCTGTACCGGTACCGGACACGGCTGGATGTCACCCCCTCTGCCCTCGCGACGGTGTTGCTCACTCCCCCACTGTGGCACCCGTCACTGACATCGCAATGCCGGTGGGCCAAGTGCCGGAAAGCTTGCGCCGCACCCTAGTTGGGCCTTCGGCGGGCGTCATCCGGATGGCTCAGCCGTCACTCGATGGAATGGCTTTGGGTAAAGCTGCTGACGCGCCGCTGTCCATGGGGCAACGGCGCGTCGGCGGAGGCGGGACCGCGATCGCGGGCAGGTCCCCGATCGCGGGCGAGAGGGCTCAGCCCTCCGCGGCCTTCTTGGCGATGTCCGTACGGAGCTGGGAGCCGTCGAGCCGGATCCGGGCCGCGGCCGCGTAGGCGCGCTCACGGGCGCCCTCGAGGTCCTTGGCGGTCGCGGTGACGGAGAGCACCCTGCCGCCCGCGCTGACGACCGTGTCACCGTCCCGCCGGGTCCCGGCGTGCAGGACGTACGCATGCGGGGCATCCTGTGCCGCGACCTCGTCGAGGCCCTCGATCGGGTCACCCGTTCGCGGGGTGTCCGGGTAGTTGTGGGAGGCGATGACCACGGTGACCGCCGCGTCGTCGCGCCACTTCAGCGAAGGCAGCTCGTCCAGAGTGCCGTTGGCGGAGCCCAGCAGGACGCCGGCCAGCGGGGTCTTCAGCCGGGCCAGGACCACCTGGGTCTCCGGGTCGCCGAAGCGGGCGTTGAACTCGATGACCCGTACGCCGCGCGAGGTGATCGCGAGACCCGCGTACAGCAGCCCGGAGAAGGGCGTACCGCGGCGGCGGAGCTCGTCGACGGTCGGCTGGAGGACCGACTGCATGACCTCGTCGACCAGCTTGGGGTCGGCCCACGGCAGCGGGGAGTACGCGCCCATGCCGCCGGTGTTCGGGCCCTCGTCGTTGTCGAGGGCGCGCTTGAAGTCCTGGGCGGGCTGGAGAGGCAGCACGGTGGTGCCGTCGGTGATGGCGAAGAGGCTCACCTCGGGGCCGTCGAGGAACTCCTCGATGACCACGCGGTCGCAGGCCAGCGCGTGGGCGCGGGCCGCCTCGACGTCATCGGTGACGACGACGCCCTTGCCGGCGGCGAGACCGTCGTCCTTGACGACGTACGGAGCACCGAACGCGTCGAGGGCCGTGTCGATCTCGGCGGCGGTGGTGCAGACGTAGCTGCGGGCGGTCGGAACGCCTGCCCCGGCCATCACGTCCTTGGCGAACGCCTTGGAGCCCTCCAGCCGGGCCGCCTCGCCGNNGCCTCCGGGCCGACGACCACCAGCTCGGCGCCCAGTTCAGTGGCGAGGCGCGCGACGGCAGCGCCGTCGAGTGCGTCGACCGGGTGCAGTTCGGCCACCTCTGCGATGCCGGCGTTGCCGGGGGCGCAGTACAGAGCGGTGACGTCGGGGTCGAGGGAGAGAGAGCGGCACAGGGCGTGTTCGCGGGCGCCGCCGCCGATGACGAGGACCTTCACGGGGTGCAGCCTAGCCGCCGGGCAGGCCCCGGCCCGGTGTCCACGGACCGGCGCCCGTCAAGCCCGCCCTGCCCCGGCGGCTAGGCTGCACCCCGTGAAGGTCCTCGTCATCGGCGGCGGCGCCCGCGAACACGCCCTGTGCCGCTCTCTCTCCCTCGACCCCGACGTCACCGCTCTGTACTGCGCCCCCGGCAACGCCGGCATCGCAGAGGTGGCCGAACTGCACCCGGTCGACGCACTCGACGGCGCTGCCGTCGCGCGCCTCGCCACTGAACTGGGCGCCGAGCTGGT
>NZ_JAFMPZ010000203.1 GCF_017353455.1 Streptomyces laculatispora | reverse complement strand
TCCGCGAAGTCCTCGTCGGCGGGGCGGCGTTCCCACTGCCGGCTGGTGCCGGTCAGCGCCCACAGTCCGGCCGGGTCCGGGTGCCGCCAGGCCAGGGCCTTCTGCTGATCGGCCACCGTGCGGCGGATCTTGCGCCGGGTCTGGGCCAGGTACCGCAGGTAGTCCCGTCGCTCGCCCTTGAGCTTGCGCTTGCGTTCGCCCGCGCTGCGCATCAGCTGTCCGACGATCATCGCGACGGACGAGAGCAGCATCAGCCCGATCGCCAGGTAGCTGAAGGTGGTCGCCTGGCCGGGCCTGATGAACATCATCATCATGGCGAGTGACGTCAGGCCCATGGGGAGGTACATCCACATGGCCGAGGTGTTCGGCTCCGCCTCCGGGAGAGCGGGCGGCTCCTGGAGGCTGATCTCGCCGTCCGGCATGTCGGGGCCCCGCCGGCGGGCGGGACGACGGAACAGAACGGTGCTCACGCGGAATTACTCCTCGGGCTCGTCGCCTCGGACGCGGTGGGGAGGCAGGGGGATCCAGGGCGGTTCAGCACGTGTATGCCCGGCATGTGGGGGCGCACCAGTGGCTGACGGCCTGACGCGGGATCAAAGGTAGTGTGCGGTGATCAACTTTGGTATCCCCGCCCCTCGGAGAGGTGTGGCCCCGCCGCATGACAGACATATCCGCCCCCGGCCTCTGTCGGCTCACGGTAAGAACTCAGGAACGGCTCATCGATCTGGCGGTCCCCGCCGACGTCCCCGTGTCCGACTTGCTGCCCATCCTTCTCGACCACGCGGGCCACGACCTGGCGGAGAGGGGGATCGAACACGGCGGCTGGGTGCTGCAGCGCCTGGGCGAGGAGCCCCTGGACGAGGAACGCACCCCGGAGGGCCTGGGCCTGCGGGACGGCGAGACGCTGTTCCTCCGTCCCCGCACCGAGGCACTGCCGCCCGTCCACTTCGACGACCTGGTGGACGGGGTCGCCGTCACGATGCGCGACCGCCCGCACGGCTGGGAGGCCCGCACCAGCCGGTGGCTGCTGCGCGGCACCGCGGTCGTGCTGCTCACGGCCGGACTGCTGGTGCTGGCGCTGCCGGGCGGCTCCGCGCCGCTGCGGGCCGCGGTCGCGGCCGGCACCGGACTGCTGGTGCTGTTCGGCGCCGCCACGGCGAGCCGGGCGGTGGGCGACTCCGCCGCCGGCGCCGCGCTCGGCTTCCTCGTCGCACCGTATCTGGGGCTGGCCGGTGCGCTGCTGCCCAGTGGTGACGCGGATGCGCAGCTGATGGGTGCGCGGCTGCTCGCCGGTTCGGCGGCGGCCGCGGGCGGGGCGGTCCTGGCGGTGGCCGCGGTCGCCGCCTTCGTGCCGCTGCTGCTGAGCGCGGCGGTGGTCGCGCTCGCGGGCGCCCTGTGGGGCGCCCTGATGCTGGTCACCGACTGGCCCGCCGCACATGCGGCGAGCGTCCTCGCGGTCCTCGCGGTCGTCTTCGGCGGCCTGGTTCCGGGCATCGCCTTCCGGCTTTCCGGGCTGCGGCTGCCCGCCCTGCCCACCAACGCGGAGCAGCTCCAGGAAGGCATCGAACCGCACCCCAGCCGGAGTGTGGTGAGCCGCACCGCGCTCGCCGAGGAGTGGATGACCGCCCTGTACGCGGGGACCGGTCTGGTCTGCGCGGTCGTCCTGACCGCCCTCGTCCTGGACCGCCCGAACACCGCCGCCCTGGTCACCGCCGGAGTTCTGTGCCTGCTCCTGCTCCTGCACGCGCGCGGCATCGGCAACGTCTGGCAGCGGCCCGCGGTGATGCTCCCGGGCCTGTACGCCCTGGTCCTGATGGCGGTGCGGGCCGCCCGTTCGCTGGACGCCGGGCAGCGCCCGTTCCTGATCGCGGCGCTCATCGCCCTCGCCGCGTCGGCGGCCATCGCCTCGTGGACGGTGCCCGGCCGCCGGATGCTGCCCTACTGGGGCCGGGCGGCGGACATTCTGCACAGCCTGCTCGCCGTCGCCCTGATCCCGCTGACTCTGTGGGTGCTGGGCGTGTACACGGCCCTGCGCACCGCCAACGGCTGAGGGGCGTACGACATGCAGTCCAGGAAGGACCAGGTCCAGGCCCACCTCTTCGTCATGGGGCGGCTGACCAGCGGCATGCTGCGGGGCGACCCGGACTCCCCGGAGTCCCCGGTGGGCCGCACGAACCGGGGCATGGCCTGGGGCATCGGCCTCGGAGTCGTGCTCGTCGTCGGATTCCTGCTCTTCGGCATGATCTCCCCCGCGGGTTCCAAGACCTGGCGGCAGGAGTCCGCGCTGATCGTGCAGAAGGACACCGGTACCCGCTTCCTCTATCTCGGCAAAACGCTGCGCCCGGTCCGCAACTACGCGTCGGCGAAGCTGATCGCGGCCGATGAGCTCAAGGTGGTCTCGGTGTCCGGGACATCCCTGGCGGGCGAGCGGCACGGGACCCCGGTCGGCATCCCCGGCGCCCCCGACGCGCTGCCCGGCCTCGGTGACCTGGAGCAGGGTGCGTGGCAGGTCTGCGCCGAGGAGCCGGACCGCACGGGCGCCGACCGCACCGGCCGCCGCCCCGTCACCTCGCTGCGCCTGGGCCTGCCCGCCGGCGGGGTCTCCCCCGGCGACGACCGCGCGGTCCTCGTCCAGGGCCCGGACGGCAGCACGCACCTGCTGTGGGGCGATCACCGGCTGCGGCTCGGCAAGCACGGTGCGGCCGAGGCGCTGGGCTACTCGGGGGCGACGCCGGTGCCCGTCTCGGCGGCGTTCCTCGACAGCGTCCCGGCCGGACCCGACCTGACCGCACCCGAGGTGGACGGCCGGGGCGCGGCCGGCCCCCGGATCGGCGGGCATGCCGGCCGGACGGGCCAGGTGTACGCACTGGCCTCGCCGGGCGCCGTCACCCAGCACTTCCTGCTGGAGAAGAGCGGGCTGCGCGCACTGAGCACCCCCGGGGCGGCCCTCGTGCTGGGCGACGACCGGACGGCGAAGCTGGCCTACCGGGGCTCGGTACCGGCGGCGCTCCCGCTCACCGCCGACCAGTTGGCCCAGCACCGGGCACCGGCGGCCGAGGCGGCCAAGGACCCGGCGGGCTGGCCGTCCCGTACCCCTGTCGTACGGGACCCGGGCCCCGGCACGTCGGTGTGCGCCCGGATCCAGCCGGAGGGTGCCGCGCCCCGGGTGGCCCTGGCACTGGTGCCGGCGACGGTACGGGCCGCTCCGGTGGCCTCCGGTCCCGAGATCCAGCGGGCGTGCCTGGCCGTGGACGGTCTGGACGTACGTCCCGGGGGCGGCGCGCTCGTGCAGGCGCTGGGTGCGGGCGGCTCGGTGATCGGCACGACGACGTACCTGGTCACCGATGTGGGCATCAAGTACCGGCTGCCGGACGCGAAGTCGGTGGAGCGGCTCGGCCTCAAGGGCGGACACGCGCAGGCGGTGCCGTCGCGGCTGCTGGACATGCTGCCGACGGGGCCGGTGCTGGACGCGGCGGTGGCCGGCGGTGAACGGGCGGCCCTCGCGGGCCCGTCGGAGAAGCCCTGCGGATGAACAGCCGGTGCATGGGTGACGTCCGCCCTTCACCGGGCCTTCAACTGCCCCCGTTCACAGGCCGATGGACACCTGTCGGCGTCATCAATGATCAATTCCAGCTCAGATCTCACCCCTGAGCATTGCTTGCGCCACACCCGCATCTCTAGCATCAACAGACGCTCAAGTTCTGGAAAGGACACCTGCCATGTCGACTCCCCCCGCCCCTCCCGGCAACCTCCAGACGTCGTCGCAGTCCGAGAACCAGAAGGGCTACACCGCCCTGAGCACGGTCCAGAGCGGCATCAAGCAGTCCCAGGAAGAGGTGCGGACCACCATGAGCGGCCTGATGGCTGCGTACGGGGGCCAGGACGGCGGCGCGTACCAGCGGCTGCTCACGGACTGGAGCGGCCAGGTGGACATCATCACCAAGAACATCGGCCAGATGATCGAGAAGCTCCAGGAGACCGGCGTGCTTCAGCGCGGCCTTCAGGGACAGACCACGGAGACCATCCAGAGCAGCAGCCGGTCGAACGACGTCTTCGGCCAGCTGACCTGATCGCCGGTACGGCGCCTCCCCCTTCCCGTCCCCGCCCCGTCTCCCCCTCCAGGAGTTCGTCATGACCACTCCGTACGACCCCTCCAACAAGACCGACGGCATCATCCACGTCGAGTACAGCCGGGTGGACCAGGCCGCCGAGGACATGCGCCTTCAGACGACGCGCATCCAGTCCCTGGTGCAGGCCCTCAACGAGGAACTGGTCGGGCTGCACGGTGCCTGGCAGGGTGCGGACGCGGCGACGTACGCGGCTCTGCAGAACCAGTGGAACCACGCCACCACCCAGCTGGGCCAGGTCCTGACGAAGCACAGCTCCACGCTGAGCGACATCTCGGACCAGTACCGCAAGCACGAGAACCGCAGCGCGTCGGAGTGGGGGACCATCCGCGTCGGCGGGTGACCACCTGCCCGCCCCAGC
>NZ_JAFMPZ010000559.1 GCF_017353455.1 Streptomyces laculatispora | reverse complement strand
GGTCGCGGCCGGCCCACTGTGCGGATCGGCACCGAGTCTGGCGCGAGCGTGCTCGGCGTGACGATCAGCGCCGCGCAGGTCCGGGCCGGCCGCGACCGTGCCTTGAAGGCGGGACTGTCCGACCGCGTCACCTTCGAACAGGCGGACGCCATGGCCCTTCCCCAGGAGTCCGAGACCTTCGACGCCGTGTGGGCCATCGAGTCCTTCGCTCACTTTTCCGACCGCCCCGCCGCGATCCGCGAGGTCTGGCGGGTACTGCGGCCCGGGGCCCGCTTCGTCCTCGCGGACTGCTACGAAGCCCTGCCCTTCACACCCGAGGAAGTCCAGCTCTTCCAGGCCGCGTTCGCGCTCTCCCGTCTCCCCGCAGGACCCGAGGACTACTCCCGCATGCTCGGCGAGGCCGGCTTCGCCATCCAAGGCACGCGCGACATGTCCCGGGAGTTCAAGCCCACCTATGAGCTCATCCCGCGACTGTTCGCCTCAAGGCGCGCCCAGATCGCGGAGCTGGTGGGCGCTGACGCGATGGCGCAGCTCGACACCGTCTACCCGCGCATCCTCGCCCTGTGCCGGGACAAGATGGGATACACCATGGTCAACGCCGTGAAGTCCCCCTGACGGCGGCCAGTCCCGCCGCGACTCCCGGATTTCCGTCCGGGCCAGTCACCAAACCACCCGGCACAGCACCCCATCGCCCGCTGCCACCCCGGAGGGCTGGCCGGGCCATCGCCCGCATGGAGGCGCGGTTCAGCGTGGAACGGGCCGGCTAAACCAGCCCGGCAAACCGTCAAGCGGGGAGCGGCCGGAGGAGACACCGGAGATCCCCGAGGAGCGGAGGCCATCCCCGCACCCGCGGGGGCGGTCCCTGCCGAGCACCTGAGAGCCGGCGGAGGAACACACGCTCCCGCACCCGCAGGACGCGTCGCGCCTCCCTGTGCATCGGGCCGGTCGCGGGCCCGCTCGGCCGGGCTCTCCGTGCGGCCGCAGCGGCGCCCCACCCGACCGCCGGCCGACGCCCCCATTAGCGGCTGAACGTCACCTCCTTCGAGTCCTTGTCGCGCTCGAAGGTGCCCGCGAAGCCCCAGTTCTTCCAGCCGCCGTCACCGTTGTTGACGATGGTCCCGTTCTTGACGGAGAAGATGTCGACCCCGTCCACCACCGCGAGGTGTTCGAGGCCGGACACCCCGGAGAAGGAGAGGTCGTTGAAGTTCTTCACCGCGATGATGTTCGTGTCCGGGAAGCTGCGGCTGTACTCGTCGATCAGCGACTGGTTCAGCTCGGCGTCGTCACCCGGAACCTTGCCGGAGTAGTCGGTACCGGGGTACGGGCCGTCGGTGTACTTCGGTGCGCCGTCGTTGAAGTTGACCGACTCCGTTCCGGTGGAGGTGGAGTCGGCGTCCAGGTCGGCGGGCTCCGGTTGTTTGAAGGTGGCCTCCGAGCCGTCGCGGGTGGCGTCGCCGTAGTACGCCCAGTTGGTGTAGCCGCCGTCGCCGTCGTTGCTGAACTTGCCCTTGTCGAAGACGTACACGTCGAACACGGCCCGGCCCGAGGCGATGTCGTCGCCGGTCTCCTCGTCGTGGTATTCGGGGGAGTTCAGCCGGTACCGGCTCTCGTTGATGAACGAGTCCGGCTTCTCGACCCAGTGCGACGACTGCTCCGAGTGCATCGCGACCACGTTGTAGTCGGGGTAGCAGCGCCGCATGTCGTTCACGAGCATCCGGACCGCCTGCGCCGAACCCTCGTTGTCCAGCGGGGAGTATGTGTTGTAGTACCGATTCCGGTCAGGCGGTTCCTGGCCCTCGATCTGGCAGCCCTCGTCGCCGGGCTTCCAGTCCTTCTTCCGCTTGGGGCGGGGCGGCTCGTCGAACGTGACTGTGCGCTTGTCGTCACTGATGTCGTAGTAGCCCTTGAACGCGCGGTTCTTCCAGCCGAGGTCGGCGTCGTCGGCCCAGGTGAACTTGCCGGTCTTGAACGCGTAGACGCGGTACGTCGTGCCGCTGATCTCCACGGTCGAGATCATCGCCGCGCCGTCCATCTGCTGAAGGTTTCCCTCATGCGGCTGCGCGATGACGATGTTGTAGTCGGGGAGGCAGTAGGAGAGGTCGTCGAGCGCCTGCTTGACCCGCTTCTCCTTGTTCTTCTCGTTGTTGACCTTGTCGATGATGAAGTTGACCAGGTACGAGTACCCCCAGGCGGCCGCCGTGCTGACGGGGCCGTTGCCGGGGACCGAGACCGACGAGTTCGACGACCGCTCGCGCGGCTCGAAGCACAGGCTGGGGAGCGCGTTCCCCTTGCCGTCGGTCTTGCCGGGCTTGTCACCGGAATCGTCGTCGGGCTTGCCGCCCGGTACGCCGCCGGAGTCACCGGGCTCTTCGTCGGGGGCGCTGACGGGCTCGACGGGTTCCGTGGGGTCGTCGCCGTCGGTATCGTCACCTTCGTCGGTGACAGCGTTGTCATCGGCGCATTCGCCGCCGCCGCCCGTCGTTGCCGCGATGCGGCAGATCTGCACGTGTGCGGAGCTGGTGATGTCGCCGCCGATGGTGGTGGCGACGATCGCGCCGACCACGGCGACGACGACCCCCAGCAGGGCCAGGTACTCGATCGCTGTCTGCCCCGTGCTCGTGCGTACGCCTCGGCGTATCCGCTCGCTGTGCTTCACGTGTCACCTCGTCGTGGTTCGCCCCCGACCTACCGGGGGCGGACACCCACCGGGGCTCGAACCGTAACGACGACACGGGGGCCCACGGACAGTGCCCAAAGGCCCATACCAGGGCCCAAATCGCGGGTGCGTACATACGGGCAGGGTGGCTGCCCGTTTCCCGGCCGGCCCCGGGCCGGCGGGCCGACCCCGCTGCCGGGACAGCCGCAGTCGCCTCAGTGCTGGACCAGGCCGCCGACCGGTACGGGCGCGACGTGGCCGGTCGCCGGAGCGGTTCGTTCCAGTTCGAGGCCGACATCGATGAGCGATGACCGGCGCAGGGAGGCGACCTCGGGGACCGGGGTCCAGACGGACTCGGCGATCTCGCCGTTCGGCTCGGGCCGCAGCCGGCCGCCGGTGATGCGGACCCGGTAGAAGACGCCGACGTTCTGGTGCGCGATCCCCATCCGCGCCTCGGCCGCGGGGACCACCCGGGAGTCCACCCCCAGCAGGCTTTCGACCACCGCGTCGCAGCCGGTCTCCTCGGCGACCTCCCGGATCACCGCGTCGAACGGGTCCTCCCCCTGCTCGACCCCACCGCCCGGAAGGGTCCAGTTGCTCTCGCCGTTCGCCGATACGTGACGGGCGAGCAGTACCCGCCCGTCCTCGACGCACACCGCGTACGCGGCCAGCCGGAAACTCATCCCCAACGCCCCCTCATCGGCCCAGCGACTTCCCGAACCCTACGGCCAGCGGCATCCGCAGCCCCAGCGGCGGCGGGGCCGCCAGGGCGTCGGCGACCGGGCGGGCGTAGGTGTGGGCGAAGAGCGAGCCGCGGATGAAGTCCGCTGCCAGGGCGGCCACTTCGGTGTGGTGCTGACGCAGGGAGTGGCCGTCCGAGTGGACCTCGAAGCGGCAGGTGTCGCGGTTGGACTTCTTGGCGCGCTCCGCGAGGCGGAAGGAGAGTTCGGGGTCGGCGCGGGCGTCGTTGGTGCCGTGCACCAGCAGGACCTGACGGCCGACCAGGTGTTTCACCGGCTCCGGCTCGGCGTCCGGGGCGGCGGGCAGCCAGGGGGCCAGGGCGAGGACCGCGCCGACCGCCGGGTGGCCGCCCGCGCGGAGGGCCGCGCGGCCGCCCATGCCGTGGCCGGCCAGGCAGACGGGGACGTCGCCGTAGCGGCGTACCACCTCGTCCACCGCCCATTCGGCGTCCGCCGCGAGCCGCGCGTCCGTCGTGTTCCAGCCGCGGCAGCGGTAGCGGACGACGTGTGCGGTGAGGCCGTCGTCCCGGCCCGCGCGGGCCAGGGTGCGGGCCAGCGGGATCTGGCGGGCGTACGAGAGGGGGGAGGGGCGGCGGTGCGAGTAGGGCTCGCCGTCCGGGAGCAGCAGAACCACACCGCTGACCGCGGTTGGTGCTCCGGCCGTCCTGACGGCCCGTCCCAGCCTCGCAGCAGGCAGGGGTAGTGCGCGCTGTGCCATGACGTAACAGTCTCAGAAGGACAGGTGTACGCCACCCGTATTCGCGGTCACTGTTACGCATCGACGAGCGGCGCCCAGCAGCGCTCTACGCGCGTAGGCGGTAGAGTGCGTGGATGATGAGCCCGACCCTCAATGTGCCCGGCCAGGATCAGATCCGGCGTGCGCCCAAGGTCCTTCTCCACGACCACCTCGACGGCGGACTGCGCCCCGGGACGATCGTCGACCTCGCCGCGGCGAGCGGATACGAAGGACTCCCGGAGAGCGAGCCGGACAAGCTCGGCATCTGGTTCCGGGAAGCCGCCGACTCCGGGTCGCTGGAGCGGTACCTGGAGACGTTCGCGCACACCTGCGCCGTCATGCAGACGCGTGACGCGCTGGTCCGGGTCGCCGCCGAGTGCGCCGAGGACCTGGCCGCGGACGGGGTCGTGTACGCCGAGATCCGCTACGCCCCCGAGCAGCACCTGGAAGCCGGGCTCTCCCTCGAACAGGTCGTCGAGGCGGTCAACGAGGGCTTCCGGGAGGGCGAGCGCCGGGCCCGCCGGGACGGCAACCGGATCCGGGTCGGCGCCCTGCTCACCGCCATGCGGCACGCCGCCCGCTCGCTGGAGATCGCCGAACTCGCCAACCGCTACCGGGAGCAGGGCGTCGTCGGCTTCGACATCGCCGGCGCGGAGGCGGGCTTCCCGCCCACCCGGCACCTCGACGCGTTCGAGTACCTCAAGCGCGAGAACAACCACTTCACCATCCACGCGGGCGAGGCGTTCGGGCTGCCGTCGATCTGGCAGGCCATCCAGTGGTGCGGCGCCGACCGGCTCGGCCACGGCGTCCGCATTATCGACGACATCGAGGTCGCCGAGGACGGCAGTGTGAAGCTGGGGCGCCTGGCTTCCTACGTGCGGGACAAGCGCATCCCGCTGGAGCTCTGCCCGACCTCCAACCTTCAGACCGGTGCCGCCGCCTCGTACGCCGAGCACCCCATCGGGCTACTGCGCAGGCTGCACTTCCGGGCCACCGTGAACACGGACAACCGGCTGATGAGCGGTACGAGCATGAGCCAGGAATTCGAGAAGCTGACCGAGACATTCGGATACACGCTCGACGACATGCAGTGGTTCACAGTCAATGCGATGAAATCAGCATTCATTCCTTTCGATGAACGTCTGGCGATGATCAGTGACGTCATCAAGCCCGGATACGCCGAGCTGAAGTCCGAATGGCTCTTCGAGCAGACCGCTGCGACCAGCGTTTCCACCTCCGTCGCCGGCTGATCGGACGCATGGCGAAAAACGGCCGGGAAGGCGAATCCCGGCCGTTTTCGCTTTTTCTCGATGTTTGCGGGACGGGCCTGGTGCTGGCTACGTTGCAGAGCCGCTCACATCCCCTTCCCCAAGGATGAAATTCATATGAAGCAGTCTGCTGTCAGGACTCTCGGCGTCGCCGCTGTCGGTGCCGCTTTCGCCGCTGCCGCCGCCGGTACCGCGTCGGCCTCCGCGCTGCCGCTCGGCACCGCGACCAGCGCCCTGCCGGTCGCCGGCGCGCTGGCGAACGCCACCTCGACCCTGCCGGTCAAGGACACCGCCACGGGCCTCCTCGGCACCAGCCAGGCGAAGGCCGTCAAGGACGTCACCGCCCCCGCCAAGGGTCTCCTCGGCGGTCTGCCCAC
>NZ_JAFMPZ010000202.1 GCF_017353455.1 Streptomyces laculatispora | reverse complement strand
GCCCCGCCCCGACGCAGGAACGGCCGAAGCCCCGGCCAGTGGCACGGGGCTTCGGTGATCAAGCGGAGGCGGAGGGATTTGAACCCTCGATGGGCTTTAAGACCCAAACCGCATTAGCAGTGCGGCGCCATAGACCGGACTAGGCGACGCCTCCAGCACACCCCGCGCGAGCGCGGGTGGTGCGTGCAGATGATGACACAGCTGAGTGCTGCGTCACCAATCGCTGCCTACGTTACTAGGCCGTTGGCCGCGAGAGCAAAGCGCTGCGCTTGCGCAACGCCGTGGCGTGCGAAGCGTTAGTCATGCGGGGGCGCCGCCCCCGCCGTTCCCCTCCGTCGCCGGCCACCGCCGCCGACGTGCACGAGCACAGGAGCCCGCATGCTGCGTCGCCTCGCCCTCACCGCTGTCGTGTCTCTCGCCGCACTGTCCGCCGCCGCCCCCGCCGCGACGGCTTCGGCCGGTCCGCTGCCGCGGCCGTTGCTGCCGCTGCCCCTCCTTCAGGGCGACGACGGCCGGACGCATCTGACCGTGGTCATCTCGGGATCGGGGGACCCGGCGGCGGACGGCAGCTACGAGCTGGAGTGCGAGCCGGCGGGCGGCAGCCATCCCGTGGCGAAGCAGGCCTGCGAACGGCTGGCGCAGCTGCCCGGCGAGAGCGCGGACCCGTTCACCCCGGTATCCCCGGACGCGATGTGCACGCAGCAGTTCGGTGGGCCGGCCACCGCCCGGGTCACCGGTAGCTGGCGGGGGCGAAGCATCGATGCCGCGTTCGACCGGACCAACGGGTGCGAGATCGGGCGCTGGAACAGCCTGCGCCCGATGCTCCCGAACGTCCGCTGAGCAGCGGCTGCGCAGGGCGCGGGAGGGCGCGCGGGGCGCGTAATGGGCCAGAGCCGTACACCGTATGCACAGAACCTTGGTGAGAGCTCCCCCTCATCCGCCGCCCCTTGCCCCTCCCCTGCCTTTAGACTCCTCCAGTGACAGCCTGAGGCCCGAGGGGCAAGATGGGGCCGCTGTCGGCAAGGTGCAGTAATCAGGGAGGAAGCGTCGTCGTGAGCAGCAGGCCATCCCGAGGCGCTGCTCGCCTCGCAGCCATACTCGACGCCCTTCCGGACGGGCTTCTGCTCGTCAACTGCAACGGTACGGTCGTCAACGCCAACACCATCGCCCTCGAAATGTTCGAGACGCCGGGCACCGCGCTCGTCGGACGCGGACTGCTCGATCTGCTTCCGGAGTTCGACTCCAAGCTGATCCCGGGGTCGATGCGGAGGCCGGAGGCTGCGGACGAGCGGGGCCGTACCAAGCCCACGCGGATGACCGCGCGGCGGACCGACGGCAACGAGTACCCCGTCGAGGTGACGAGCGCCAGCCTGGAGGACGGGCAGGCCGCGTACAACGACGTCCAGGTGAGTTACAGCGGCACTTATACGGGTGACGAGCTGCTGATGCTCGTCGTGCGCGACCTGTCGGGCACCGTCGACACCGAGGCCGAGCTGGCCCGCTCGCAGCGCCAGACCGAGATGATCCTGCGGGCCGCCTCCGAGGGTGTCGTCGGCACGGACACGGACGGCCGGGTCGTCCTGGTCAACCCCGCCGCCGCGCAGATCCTCGGCTTCCGCGCCACCGACCTGGGCGGCCAGGAGCTGCATCCGCTGATCCTGCACTCGCGGGCCGAGGGCGAGCCGTTCCCGTACGAGGAATCGCCGCTGGCCGACACCCTCAAGTCGGGGCGCAAGCACCGGGTGCGCGGGCAGGTCCTGTGGTCCAAGAGCGGCGCGCAGGTGCCGGTCGACCTGACCACGGCGCCCGTGCGGGACGGCGACCAGCTGGTCGGCGCGGTGATGACGTTCACCGACCGCAGGCCGTACGAGGAACTCGGCGAGCAGCACTCGGCCAAGATCACCGAACTGACCGCGAACCACACCGGCGCAGTCACCGAACTGACCGCGAATCACACCGCCGAGATCACCCGGCTGACGGATCTGCACGCCGCGGAACTGGCCGACCGGGCCGAGCGGTACGCCTCCGCGCTGGAGGAGCAGTCCGACCGGATGGAGGAACAGGCCGGGCAGCTGGCGGACCTGTCCGCCCGTCACACCCAGCTGACCGCCGTGCTCGGCGAGTCGCTGCGCGGACCGCTGGAGGAGCTGCGCGGCGAGCTGTCCACGCTCGCCGCCGACCCCGCGGGCCAGCTGTGGCCCGAGGCCAACCAGATCCTGCATCACCTGGCCGCGGGCTACGCACGGATGACGACGCTCGTCGACAACGTACTGAGCTACCAGCGCCTGGACGGCGGCTCCGAAGCGCTCGTCAAGACGAACGTGCTGCTCGACGGCGTGGTGACGGCCGGTATCGACGCCGCGGTCGAGCTGATCGGTCCCGGCCGCGCGCAGTTCGCGGTGCACGCGCCGCCGATCGAGGCCGAGGTCGACGCGGGGCGGCTGGTGACCGCTCTCGCGCACCTCGTCGCGGACGTCGCCGGGGTCGACTCGACCGGCAAGGCACGCCTGGTGCCGGGCGGTGGCTACGTCGACTCGACGGTCGTCGTCGCCGCGGCACAGCGCGGTGAGGTCGTACGGATCGAGGTGCGCGGACCGTTCGCCGGGGGAGACCCGGTGCACGAGCCGATCGTGCGCGGGATCGTGCGGGCGCACGGCGGCGTGCTCCAGACGCACGAGATGCCGGGCATGAGCGGCAGCGCGTACGTGCTCGAAGTAC
The DNA here is from genome assembly GCF_017353455.1 of Streptomyces laculatispora. Lineage (GTDB taxonomy): Bacteria > Actinomycetota > Actinomycetes > Streptomycetales > Streptomycetaceae > Streptomyces > Streptomyces laculatispora. The sequence continues at coordinate 98 of NZ_JAFMPZ010000202.1, read as the reverse complement.
CGCTGGGCGCGGGCTCGGGGACAGCGGTGCCTCCGATGGCCCCGGAGGTTCCGGGGAGCCCGGGAGGTCTGGAGGTTCCGGGAGGTCTGGAGGTTCCG
>NZ_JAFMPZ010000201.1 GCF_017353455.1 Streptomyces laculatispora | reverse complement strand
TCCACGCCACGTCCTCGGCACCGGGCGTTCCCGCGCCCGATGTCGTGGTGGCGGGCGCCACGACACCGGTCGCGTGCCGTGTCCACGGCTGGTCGCCGTCCTCGGTGCGGGCGTGCACGGTCACCGGGCGCCGGCCGGCCGGGTCGGCGGTGCCGACCGTGACGCGTACCGCCACACCGCCCCGCTCGGGGACGATCAGCGGGGCCTCCAGCGTCAGCTCGTCGATCACCGGGCAGCCGACCTGGTCACCGGCGTAGCCGGCGAGTTCCAGCTGTCCGGTGCCGGGGAAGAACGCGGAGTCGCCCACGCGGTGGTCGCCGAGCCAGGGGTGGGTGCCGAGGGACAGGCGTCCCGTCAGGCTGAGGGCGTCCGTGTCCGGAGCCGAGACCCGGGCGCCGAGCAGCGGGTGGCCGGCCGGTTCGAGGCCTGCGGTCAGCACGTCCCCGGCGCCGGTGGGCGCGGTGACCCAGTAGCGCTCGCGCTGGAAGGCGTACGTCGGCAGCTCGACGCGGTGGGTGGGCGCGGCGTCGTGGAAGAGGCTCCAGTCGACCGGGGCGCCGTGCACGTAGGCCTCGGCCAGCGACAGGGCGAAGCGGTCCGGGCCGCCGCTGTGGCGGCGCAGCGAGCCGACCGCGGTGGCGTTGGCCGAGCCGGCGGCGACCGTCTCTCCGAGGGCGATGAAGAGGCCCGGGTGGGGGCTGGCCTCCACGAAGAGGGTGAACCCGTCGTCGAGCATGGCCCGGGTGGTGTCCTCGAAGCGCACGGTGCGGCGCAGGTTCTCGTACCAGTAGCCGGCGTCGAGTGCGGTGGTGTCGATTGGGCCGCCGGTCACCGTGGAGTAGAAGGTCGTGGTGGACGGGCGGGGGGTGACCTCGGCGATCTCGGCCAGCAGGCGGTCGCGTATCTCCTCGACGAACACCGAGTGCGAGGCGTAGTCCACCGGGATGCGGCGGGCCTGTACGCCCTGCGTCTCCAGGTGGGCGTACAGCTCGTCGAGGGCTTCCGTCTCGCCGCACACGACGGTGGAGGAGGGGCTGTTGACCACGGCGATCTGGAGCCGGTCGCCCCATCCGCTCATCATCGATTCGGCCTGTGCGGAGGGCAGCGCGACCGACATCATGCCGCCGCGTCCGGCGAGGTCCTGGCGGATGATCCTGCTGCGGAGTGCGACGACGCGGGCGCCGTCCTCCAGCGAGAGGGCCCCGGCGACGCAGGCGGCCGCGATCTCTCCCTGGGAGTGGCCGACGACGGCGGCGGGCTCCACACCGCACGCGCGCCAGAGGCCCGCGAGGGAGACCATGACGGCCCACAGGACCGGCTGGACGACGTCGACCTCGTCGAAGGTGGGCGCTCCCGGGCGCTGGTGGACGACATCGAGGAGGTCCCAGTCGGTGAAGGGCGCCAGGGCGTCGGCGCACTCGCGCATCCGGTCGGCGAACACCGGTGAGGAGGCGAGGAGTTCGACGGCCATGCCGGCCCACTGGGAGCCCTGGCCGGGGAAGACGAAGGCGACCTGGGCGGGGCCGGTGGCGGTGCCGCGGATCACGTGCGGCGCCTTGGTGCCGTCCGCGAGTGCGTCCAGGCCGGTGAGCAGAGAGGTGGACAGGGAAGTGGGCGCAGGGGTGGGGTCGTTGTCGTTCCCGGCGGCCGGGAGGGTGCCGGTGCCGAGGACGACGGCGCGGTGCTCGAACGCGGTGCGGGTGGCGACGAGGGCGTGGCCGATGTCCTGGGGGCGGGCGGCGGCGCCGGCTCCGTCCCGTACGAAGGAGGCCAGCCGCGCCGCCTGGGCACGCAGGCCCGCGGCGCTGCGTCCCGAGACGAGGAACGGGGCGACGGGTGCGGTGAAGGGAAGGATCCGGGTGTCCTTGGCCGGCTGCCCCTCGTCCGGCTGCGCGCTCTTGCCCTCGCTCGTTCCGGTGGTCGCACCGGTCGCGCTGTCGCGGCCCGTCGTGGCGGGTTCGGCGGCGGGTTCCGGCGCCGGGGCCTCCTGGAGGATCACGTGCGCGTTGGTGCCGCTGAGCCCGAACGCCGAGATGCCGGCGGTCCGCGGGTGACCGTTCCGCGCCCAGGGTTCGGCCTCGGTGAGCAGGCTGACGTGGCCGGAGGTCCAGTCGACGTGGGTGGAGGGCTGCTCGACGTGCAGGGTCCTGGGGAGCAGGCCGTTGCGCAGGGCCATCACCATCTTGATGACGCCGCCGACGCCGGCCGCCGCCTGGGCGTGGCCGATGTTGGCCTTGAGCGAGCCCAGCCGCAGGGGCTGTTCGGCGGTACGGTCCTGGCCGTACGTGGCGAGCAGGGCCTGTGCCTCGATCGGGTCGCCGAGGGTGGTGCCGGTGCCGTGGGCCTCGACGACGTCGACGTGGGCGCCGGGTACGCGTGCGTTGGCGAGGGCCTGGCGGATGACGCGTTGCTGGGACGGGCCGCTGGGGGCGGTGAGGCCGTTGGAGGCCCCGTCGGAGTTGATGGCCGATCCGCGTACGACGGCGAGCACGGGGTGTCCGTTGCGGCGGGCGTCGGAGAGGCGCTCCAGCAGGACGATGCCCGCGCCCTCCGACCAGCCGGTGCCGTCGGCGGTGTCGGAGAACGCCTTGCAGCGCCCGTCGGGCGCGAGGCCGCGCTGCTTGCTGAAGGCGACGAAGGGCGCAGCTGTCGACATGACCATGACGCCGCCGGCCAGCGCGAGGCTGCATTCGTCCTGGCGCAGGGCCTGTGCGGCGAGGTGCAGGGCGACGAGCGACGACGAGCAGGCGGTGTCCACGGTGAAGGACGGGCCTTCGAGGCCGAGGGTGTAGGAGATGCGGCCGGAGATGACGGAGGCGGCCCGTGCGGTGGCCATGTAGGCCTCGACGGCCTCGGGTACGCCTTCGGGGAAGTCCCCGTAGTCCTGGATGCCGGATCCCATGTAGACGCCGACGCGGCCGCCGCGCAGGGTCTCCGGGTCGATTCCGGCCCGTTCGAAGGCCTCCCAGGCGACTTCGAGGGTGAGGCGCTGCTGCGGGTCGGTGGCCTCCGCCTCCATGGGGCCGATGCCGAAGAACCCGGCGTCGAAGTCGCCCGCGCCCTGCAGGAACCCGCCCTGGTGCACGTAGCTGGTGCCCGGCTGCGAGGCGTCCTCGCCCATGAGCTGGTCGAGGTCCCAGCCCCGGTCGTCCGGCATGCCCGATACGGCGTCGCGGCCCTCGGCGACCAGGTGCCACAGTTCCTCGGGGGTGGTCACCCCGCCGGGGAAGCGGCAGCCCATGGCCACGATGGCGATGGGCTCCTGCGCGGCGGCCTCGGCGTCCTGAAGGCGGCGCCGGGTGCGGTGCAGGTCGGCGGTCACCTTTTTGAGGTAGTCGAGGATCTTCTCGTCGTTGGCCATATCGGTCTCACCGAGTCCTTTGGGTCAGATGCCGGCAGCGTGCCCGTGCCCGTGTCAGGCGAGGCCGAGTTCCTGGTCGATGAAGGCGAGGACGTCGTCGGCGGAGGCCTCGTCGAGCGTGTCCCGCACGGCGGCCACCCCCGTTTCGCCGCTCTGGAGGGTGGTCAGGGTGTCGAGGAGGGTCTGCAGCCGTGAGGTGATGCGGCTGCTGCGGATCTCCTCGATGCCGAGCGCCCCGATCAGTTCCTCGAACCGGTCGACCTCCGCGAGGATCGGCGTCGCGGTGTCGTCGCTGTCGGGGAAGAGCCGGGTGTGCAGGTGCTCGGCGAGTGCGGTGGGGGTGGCGTAGTCGAAGACCAGCGTCGCGGGCAGTTGGGTGCCGGTGGCGGCGGTCAGGGCCTGGCGGAGTTCCACGGCGGCGACGGAGTCGAAGCCGAGATCCTCGAAGGCGCGCTGCGGGTCGAGTTGGGAGGGCGCGTCGTAGCCGAGCAGGGTCGAGACGCGGGTGCGTACGAGGTCGAGCAGCGCCCGGCCGCGTTCGGCGGCGGAGAGGCCGGCGAGCCGGGTCATCAGGCTGTCCGCGTCGGAGGAGGCGGAGTCCGGCGCGGCGGACAGGATCTGCGTCACGTCGTCGAGTGCGTCGAGCAGTGGGCGGGGGCGGGCGAGCGTGTACGTGGGGGCGAAGCGGGACCAGTCGAACTCGGCGACGACGAGGTGGCTCTCGTCGTGCTCCAGGGCCTGCTTCAGTGCGCCGATGGCGAGTTGGGGGTCCATGGCGGGTGCGCCGATGCGTTCCATGACGGCGCTGAGTTCGGCGTCGACCATGCCGCCCTGCCAGGAGCTCCAGGCCACGGAGGTGGCGGTGAGTCCGCGGGCCCGGCGGCGGTGCGCGAGGGCGTCGAGGTGGGCGTTGGCGGCGGCGTAGGCGGCCTGCCCGGCGCTGCCCCAGACCGCGGCGCCGGAGGAGAAGAGCACGAAGGCGTCGAGGGGGTGGTCGCCGAGGAGGTCGTCGAGGTGCTGGGCCCCGGTGATCTTGGCGTGGCCGACGGCCGCGAACTCGTCCTCGGTCAGTTCGGTGAGCGGGGCCATGCGCTGCATGGCCCCGGCGGCGTGCACGACGGTGGTCAGGGGCAGTTCCGCGGGTACGGCGTCGAGGACCCGGGCCAGTGCGGCGCGGTCGGTGACGTCGCAGGCGGCGAGGGTCACCCGGGTGCCGGCCGCTTCCAGTTCGGCCGCGAGTTCGCGGGCGCCGGCGGCCGCGTCGCCGTGCCGGCTGAGGAGCAGCAGGTGCGGGATTCCGTCGGCGGCGAGCATCCGGGCGACGTGGGCGCCGAGGCCGCCCCTCCCACGGCACCGCGCTCATCACCGGCGGCACCGGCGGCC
>NZ_JAFMPZ010000200.1 GCF_017353455.1 Streptomyces laculatispora | reverse complement strand
CAGTTCAGAGGGGGAACTTCACGGTGACATTCCTCCTCGAGTGCTTCAGGGCTGATACGTCGCTGACGGGCGGTGGCGACCTGATTGGCGCGAGACAGGAGCCAACTGAGAGGGGAGGGGCAGAGGAAGATGCCGAGCCTGTCGTATCCCTGCCATTGGCAGTGGGTGTATCCGACGGCCTGTGCGACCCAGCCGTAGCGTTCGCCGGTGCCTGTGTCCGGAGTCGGGTTCTTGAACTCGATGCCGACGGCCGGCTCGGCATCGTGCCAGCCGTCCGCATCGCGCGGCTTCAGCACGGCGTCGATTCGGGTTTCCTCGCCGGTCCAATAGCATCCCGGCACCTGCTCCTCAATGTGGAACCACTGGTCCAACTTGCCCAGAACGAAGGCACCGAGGGCCTTCTCGTCAGCGAACGTTTCAGGGCGTGGCAGCAATGCCTTCTGTTCGTATCGCACTTACCCGACTCTACGGTCCACCTGACTCGGGGCGCGAGACTACAGCTGTTGGCGCAGAGTCCATGAGATGTCGTAGTCCACATGATCGCGGTAGGTCATCACCAGCGCCTGTACCGCCTGGCGGAGGGCGTTGCGTGCGGGCCCCAGTGCGGCTTGTTCGTACAGATCCAGCACCATACGGCGGGCTTCGATGTTCGCCACGGCTGACATTGGCCCCCAAGTGGCGATCTGATCGGCAACATCCCGCAGCGGACAGGCGACAACCAGCTCGTCGTGGTCGTCGACGACCCTCTGACTACGGGCCGGCCAATGCCGCCAATGGGTGATACCTGCGGCTCCGGCAGTGGCCTCCTCCTCGTCAAGGCGAGCAAGAAGGAAGGCGATCATCGGCTCACGGTCACGCTCATCGGGGTTGGCCGAGAATCTGCGGGGCCCAAGGGCAGGGTCGTCGTCGGGGCAATAGGTCAGCCAGCCGATTTCGCCACGGACCAGAATGCCGGCACCCGGCGGCACATAGGTCGCGCACAACTCGGCGGCGCACAGGGCGCCGTACCTATTGCTGGCTGCCATCCCCGTCACCCTCCCCGAGTAATCCGGTGCGCCGCCACAGTAGCTGGTTCTACTGGCACCGCATCGTTCGAGGAAGGAGAGGGGAACGGGTGCTCTGGGACGCCCGCTTAGGGTCGAAGCAAAGGCCGAGATCGCGGCTGGCGTGGACCGCTACGTGACCGAGCGAGCGCACTCTTGGCTGTTACGTGGGAACGGCAGCGGAGGTCCTCAACCCTATGACCCGGCCCCGGGGCCACCCTGATGACCCCGTAGGTGGTCGGGGGGGTGCGATCTCGAAGGAGCTTGAGGTGCTCGCGCGAGGCGTCGGCCGGACAATGAAAAGGGGGCGCGTGGGGACCAGTTGGGGACCACACGCTACGCGCGGTGGTGCACGATGCATGCCTACACGCACAACTCGCGCCCGGATTAAGTCCTCTATATCCAGAAAATACTGGGGGTCAAGGGGTCGCAGGTTCAAATCCTGTCGTCCCGACCATGCGGAAACGCAGGTCGGAGGCCGTTCTCTCATTCATGAGAGGGCGGCCTTTTCGTGCGTCCCGGGGCGTGGTGGTCGCAGTGTGGTCGCATGCCTGGGCCGGGGCTGGTTCGCCTGGGTGCTGGTGGCGGGTGGTGCGGGGGAGCGGAGTTTGTGGAGGGCTTCGCGGTGGCGGTGGATGTGGTCGCGCGGTGGTCGCAGCCGCGCGGGCCGGTCCGTACGGACCGCCGGCTGCTGGGCGCCGCTGAGGACGTGATCGATGGTGTCGACGGCCTGGTGCGCGGCCTGTTGGGTGAGGTGGCTGTAGAGGTTCGCGGTGGTCGACAGGGTGGAGTGCCGCAGCGTCTTGGAGACCACGGTGAGCGGAACGCCAGCGGAGATGGTGATGGTGGCGGCGAGATGCCGTAGGTCGTGGATCGTGACCCGGGGGACGCCGGCTTCCTCGGACAGTCGGTGGAGTCGGTCGAGCACCAGGTGCGGCCCGAGCGGGCGGCCGTCGGGTCGGCAGAAGACCAGCCCCGCGAACGGGTCATCCGCGTCGCCGTGAGCTCTGGGCGCCGAGCGCTTTGACACCGAGCCGAGAGTGAAGAACGGGCCGGCGCTCGCCGGTCTGGGTGCCGAGGCCGTCAGGGACGCGATCGCCTCCACGATCACCACGCTGCCCGAGCAGCTGCGTCGCTCGTTGACCTGGGACCGCGGCAAAGAACTGGCACAGCATGCCCGGCTCCGCGTCGACACCGGCCTCGAGATCTACTTCGCGGACCCGCACAGCCCGTGGCAACGCGGCACGAACGAGAATACGAATGGGTTGCTGCGGCAGTACTTTCCGAAGGGCACGGACCTGTCCCGATGGCAGACAGACGACCTCGCAGCCGTTGCACTCGCCCTCAACAGCCGCCCCCGCAAAACCCTCGGATGGAAGACACCCGCTGAAGCCCTCAACGAACACCTACTCTTGACTCAAGAAGCCGGTGTTGCGACAACCGATTGAGTCCGGGTTGCGACCCGGCGTCCGAGTGATGGATCAACTTGCCCGGCTGGACGGGGTGCTGGTCACGGTCGCGCTGCCAGATTGCCATCTCCAGGGCGTCCAGCACGAACACCGTCTCCTTCACCGTGGCGGCCGACCAGCCCACGATCCGGCGCGAGAAGGTGTCCACGACGAACGCGACGTAGACGACGCCGGCGAAGGTCTTCACGTGGGTGAAGTCGGCTACCCAGCAACGGTTCGGGGCGGCGGCGACGAAGTCGCGGTCGACCAGGTCCGGGGCCCGCTCGGCCTGGCCGCCGGGGATCGTGGTGATGACGCGCTTGCCGCGCACCGCTCCGGCGATGCCGAGCTCGCGCATCAGGCGCTCGACGGTGCAGCGGGCCACCGTGTGTCCCTGCCGGTTCAGTTCGCGCCAGATCTTCCGGGCTCCGTAGACGCGGTAGTTGGACGCGTAGACCTGCTGGATGCGCTCTTTGAGTTCTTCGTCGCGTACGGAGCGGGCGGAGGGAGTTTCGAGGCGTTTCTTGTGGGCGTAGTAGGTGGAAGGGGCGATCTTGCAGTCGTGCTCGGTGAGCGTCCTGCAGATCGGCTCGACGCCGCCGAAGCGGTCCCGGTGCTCGTCGATGAACGTTACGAGCGCGTGTGTGGCCGGTCGAGCTCGGCCGCGAAGAAACTCGCCGCCGCCTTCAGGATCTCGTTCGCCCGCTTCAGCTCGGCGTTCTCCTTCTTCAGCGCCTTGAGCTGGGCCGACTCCTCCGAAGTCGTCCCCGGACGTGTCCCCGCGTCGATCTCCTGCTGCTTCACCCAGTTCCGCAGCGTCTCGCGCGAACCGATGCCGAGCTTGTCCACGACCACCTGCAAGGCGGCCGTCTCGTTCGGATGGTCGTCGCGCACCTCAGCGACCATGCGCACCGCACGACGGCGGAGCTCAAGCGGGTAACGGGAAGGTCGTGCCATGACTCAATCCTTACATGAAATCGAGCCTCCACTTCACCCGGGGCGGTTCAGTTGATCACGCACCGGCATGTAGGTAGGCCGCCCACAGGGAGGGGGTGGCCGGATAACGGTCGCGTACGGCGCGGATGGTGAAATGCAGCGCGGCTGCGGACTGAGTGGGATCGGGATTTCCGGGCGAGACCGGGGTTAGACGGGTGTAGAAGGACTCGGCGATCTCGGCGGCGAGCCGGTCGTCGATCGGCCACAGGGTCCCGACCACGTGGGGGAATCCAGCGAGTTGAAAGGCGCTGGTGAGGTGGATGGACTCGTCGATCAGATCGAGCCTGCCGGGATCAGCAGTGCTGCATGCGGACAGGTATGCGAGCTGCGCGTAGGCGAGGTCGACTTGAGTAAGCGCGGAGACAGTCAATGGTGTCGTCGCATGGTCGTGTAGGAGCAGTCGGCTCTGGGAAGGGTCGGTGCGGTCGCTGACGCCGTGGCAGGCGAAGTGGGCAATAGCGCACTGCGGAAGACGGGCAAGGACAGCGGCCGCTGTCGGTGAGCCGACGCCCACGGGGAGCTGAGCGCCGTCCGGGGCAACGGCAGGCTCGGTGAGCTGGACAGGGCGGCAGAGGCGGGCCTGGATCCGACGGGCCTCCTCCGCTGCGTGCGGCAGTGGGTTATGACCGGGAGTGGTCGGCATGGCGACGATTAGGGACTGGCCGGCGGTCCGAGGCTGGCGGCTACGAGCATAGTGCAAGGCCCGTACGGTGGGGGTGTAGGACGAGATCATCCGGTCCAGGACGGTGCGGCGGTGCCGCTCCGGTCCAAGGTCGGTGTGGAAACCTGCAGCATGCAGCGGCAGCAGCCCGAGGAGTCCGCCCGGTACCCACCACACTCGCGGCAGTGATGAATCGTCCTGGCCCGGGAGAAGTGCCTCACCCATATCTTCTAGGGCGGAGAGCACCGGCTCGACGGCGGCTTCCCAGAGCCATTCTAGGGTCTCTCGCAGAGTCCGCTGCGCTGCGATTCGGTCAGCGTCGGGCGAGGTTGCCTCAGACAGCGCCCGGTAGAAGACGTTGATCCGGTCTTGTACCGCGTCTTTACTTAGCTCGGGCAGCGAACAAGAGGAGATACCGGAGCGGGTGAGCAAGAGCGCATCGCTGCGCAACGGGCTGACATTGAAGGTCACAACGGGGCCGTGTTCGGCTTCGGCTAGGAGCGCTTCGGGACTCGGTGGCAGACCGAAACCGGCGAAGCCCTCACAGGACCGGATACGCCTCAGCAGCTCGTCCAGGTCCGTCGCCAACCGGTGGCGCGTGTGATTTGTGATTGCGACCCCGTCGGCGTTCCCTATGACCGCCCCTGCAGGGCTCTCCCGGTCAAACCGCTCGCGGAGCTCGGTTAGGTGCTCGGCCAGATCAGGATGCGCGCTACGCAGAGCCGTCATGTCACTGCGGGTCTCCAACGCCTGGGATAGCAGCGACGCTCGCCCGGCCTCCGCCAGGCGCAGAGCCCGCACGGCCCGCCCCTGCGCATCGCCTGTGGTGTCAGTGAGCGCCAGAGCAGCCGCGTCGGCGGCTAGGCTAGCGGCGTCGCGGGCGAGAGCATACTGCTGGTCAGCGCGTGGTAGCCGCCGCGGGGCCATCTGCGGCAGGAGTAACACTGCCCGTTCCAACAGATCGGCGGCACGACCGGGGTCCGAGGAGGCCAGGAGGCTGGCTGCCGCGTGCGCCGCGTGCACACGCAACGACGGTGCGGCTGTAGCTACGTCGACGGCCTGCTCCATCATGGACTGCGCCTCGGTCAAAGCACTTAGGTCCCCGCCACACTTGTACCAACCCACCAGAAGTTCGGCCAAGTTGACCAGGGCTTGGCCGCGACGGGGATCACCTTGCGGGACAGCCCAGAGCGCGGAACGAGATACCTTCACGGCCACTTCCAACTTGCTGACATCCCCTGAGTGAAGGGAGCGGGTCATAAGCAATTTGCTGAAGGTGCTCAGGAGAGCAGTCCGCGCATAGTGGTCTTCGGGGACAGTCCGAAGCGCGGTTCTGAGGAGGTCTGTCGCCTCATCTACATCACCAGGTTCCCGGGTGATGTAGTAGCGAGCCAAAAGGGCACTGCCGAGGACCGTTAGGAAGGCCGTGTGCTCTGGGTGATTGCCGGGGGCGCTCGCTACGGCAGCCCGGGCTGCGTCCACTGCCGCGTCCAAGTCTTGCGGGTTCTTGGAACGGCTGAGCCGACGCTGAAGAAGGTCGCTGAGCCTGCCCAGTTGGTCTGCGCGCCGGGGATGAACTTCGGGGGTGGCTCGAACGGCCGCGCGTTGCGCCTCCAACGCCATGTCTAGATCACCGAGACCTTGGGTGATTTCGAACCGCATAGCCAGGGTGGCGCCGAGGCGAGACAGGGCCGTCGCACGGCCGGGGTGCCGGTCCGGCATCGCTTCCACGCACGCCTGGTCTAGCTCCACGCCCTCGTCGAGGTCCGCTATGCTCCCCGAACTTTCAAACCGGTGCCTCAGGGCCCTGGAGAGATTGGTCAGGAGGATAACGTGGTCGGGGTGGTCGTCACTGGCAGCGCGTAGGGCGACGCGGGCCACCTCGACCGCCTCGTCCAGGTCTCCCGGCACGCCCCAGCGCTGGAATCGGTGCATCAGGGCGTTACTAAGGTTGGTCAAGGGACTGACACGGCGGTCGTCGGACAAGGTCCGGATGGCGGCCCGGGCCGTCTCAATACACTCGTCCAGGTCTGCTGGGCTCTCCGAGACCGAGAACCGGCCCAGCAGCACGTTGGCGAGGAGAGTCAAAGAGACACCCCGGTCGGGGTGATCGCCGGCAGTGATGCGGACGGTGGTCCGGGCCACTTCTACGGCCTCGTCCAGGTCCTCTGGACTCCGGGTATGTTTGCCGAGCATCTCCAGGCCGTTACCGAGGTTGTTCAAAGCGGCACTGTGATTCGGGTGGCCATCAGGGATATTGTGTAGAATCCGCCTCCACAGTTCCACCGCCCACTTCACAAGCTCGGGGTCATTGGTTTGGGACGCAATCCGGAGTAGATTCGTCGCACCGGGGCCAGCCCGGTCGGCGAGGGTAGACAGTAGCGACTGTGGCAGGGGTTCTATCCCAGCGATGAAACATCCGCTGAAGAAGGCAAGCGCATCCTCCCAGTCGGAATCAGGTGTTAGAGCCTGGGCACGATAGAAGAACAGCCACCCCAGGGCGTGCTCGGCCTCCAGATCGGCCATGGGTGTGGCGACGCACCGGGCCAGACGTTGTGCTTCGTCGAGCGCGGACGGCTCCAGTACCGCGGTCCAGCCCCGTGTGGCAGCCACGCGCCCCAGCCGAGCCCTGACCGCTTCCAGCATCGCGTCGCGTTCGTTCAATGGTCCCTCTCCCCGTAACGGCACTACCACTCACCCACCACAGTAGAAGCGCCATTGCTTTGTGACACCGAGTTCGAACAGTATGGTCGCGTCCAAGCGAGAAGCCCGTGCCGTGCTCTGCGCTCCGTATACGCCAGCACGGCATTGATGAGGAACGGGGAGCGTGTGACTGATCGGCCCGACAGGCGAAGCATAGAGTCGCGCGACGACATCGCCTATGTATGCACCCAGTTGGACAGCATCCGCTCGGCCCTGATGTACGGACTTGACGGCGCGGCCCCGCTAGATCGCCTGATGTCAGCGCTGTGTGATGGAGAGGAGATCACCCCAACGCTGGACGCGCTCCACCAGGCCCTGTTGGCCGCAGGTGACGCCGCAGGCGTCTACGGGCGTACTCGAGGGGTGACCCCGCATGGGGTCACCCCCTCCATGCCGGACGAGTCGGTGCTGCTCTGCCCGACAAGCCAGTGTTCACGCTTCGACTGGCCCGACGGCCCTGGCACATTGCCCTGCCGGATCAGCGGCCGGCCTCTGCGCAGAGAACGGCTGTAGCGTGGGCGGGTTCCTGGGCGCTCTTGGGCAGAAGCTCGCTGAGCGGTGGCTGACCTTGCTGGTCTTGCCCGGAGCGCTCTTCCTGGCCATCGTCACGGCCGCCATCACTCTCGGCCAGGCCCACGCCCTAGACGCCCGTCGCCTCACCAGCCAGATCACCCACTGGGCACAGACCTCCGCCGCGACCACCTTCGGCGGCCAAGCCGTGCTGCTCAGCGCGGTCATCGCTGCTGCAGCGATATCCGGGCTAGCGGCCCAGAGCCTGGGAACACTGCTCCAGCGCACCATCCTTGCTGCTAACTGGCACGTCTGGCCAAGGCCGTTGCGGCAGTGGGCAGACATGCGTGTTGCCCGGCGGCTCACCCGCTGGACCACGGCCGCACGCTGCTACCAGCAGCAGCTGGATGCCGATGCACGTGCCCTGGCACTCGATGGGCGCCGGGCCAATCCCGCTCCGCGACGGGTAGCGCACAGTGCGATGCACCACATCGCCGCGGAGGAGCCGGCCCGGCCCACCTGGAGCGGTGACCGCATCCACGCGGTCACCGTACGTCTGAACCGTGACCATCACTTGGAACTGGCCCTCCTGTGGCCGCATCTGTGGCTGACACTGCCCGAGAACACCCGTACAGAGATCGCCTCCGCTGAACAGGCCCTCACCCGCGCCACCACCCTGGGCGGCTGGGCCCTGCTGTATGCCCCGCTGACCGCATGGTGGTGGCCCGCCGCCCCACTCGCCGCCGTCCTCGCCCTGACTGTCAGGTACCGCGTCCGCAGCGCAACCGACACCTACGCCCAGCTACTGGAAGCCGCCGCACGTCTCCACGCCACAGATCTGGCTGCCCAACTCGGCATCGACCACGACGGCCCCCTCAGCCCCATCCTCGGCGACGCACTCACCCGCCAACTCCGTACCCGAACCACGATCGCTTCCGCATCTGGTCTGATCTGAACAGAGCGCTCCAGTCGGCTGCCGCTTCGGCTCACTCTGCCCGTCCTGTGTACTCGGAGACACGTAGCAGGGCTTCGCCCAGAATGCCCAGTCGGGCAGAGCGCAGGGGATGGTCGCCAGGTGTCCTGGCTACTGCCTCCCGCAGGACTCGAGCTGCTTCCTCGGCCGTAGCTCTCTCTCGGGTGTGAGTGGATACGCGTAGGAGGACTGCCCCCAAGTTACTGAGCCGATAACAGCGCTCTGGGTGATCACGGGGTGTGGTGGCGAGGGACTCCCGCAGAGCCTCGACCGCCTCCTGAGCGGTACTCAACTCGTTTGTTCGTGCACACCAGAGGTGGAGTACATACCCCTGAGTGGAGAGGGCCTGCGGACGGTAGGGGTGGCCAAAAGGCGTGATCGCTGATGCCTCCCGCGCCATCCGCGCAGCCTCTTCAAGCAACTCCACCTCCTGGGTACACCCGTACAAGTGCGCAAGAGCGGCCGCCAGGCCACCCAGCGAAATGGCGCGTTCGGGGTGATCTATCGAGGCGGTACAGACCGCTTCTCGCAGAACCTCGACCGCTTCCTGTGCCATGCTCAGCTCCTTGGTGTCCTCAAAAAGGAAACCAAGCGCAAGCCCTAGACCGTTCAGGTTTGAGGGCCGGGTGGGAAAATGCTTGGGCATCGCCGCGAGCATCGCGCGGAATTGGACGATGGCCATGTCGAGCAACTGTTCCTGACGGGACTCGCTGAAGGTGGCCAAAAGCTTATCGGCGTAGCGGTCCATGACAAGCAGTAGTCCGGTAGTCACAAGGCTGATGGGGCCCGCCTGATGCACCACACGCTCTAGGGCTGCGGAAGCTAACTCGGGGCGCGCCTGGTAGAAGCGCACTAAGTGGCCAACTGCTGCTATCTGGTCTTCCTCATCCCGTCCTGCTGGAAGGGCAAGGGAGCGCTGCCAGTGATACCAGCCCATGGTGTGGGCGGCATCGAGATCCTTCTCGGGGTCGGCTACGCGCATTAGAGCTCGGGTAGCCTCGAGCGTGGCATCGCTGAAGATGAGCGCGGGGTAGCGTTGGGCGCGGGAGAGGTGATGGTGAAGCGTGGCGAGTGCCACCTCGCGGTCCGTCATGACGTATCCCCCAGTGGCGGTTCTGCTCTGTGATCGTCTGGGGCCCCGTACAGATTTCATGCAGCCTCGGGGCCGCTGGCGGCGCTTGTTCCAGCGACTGTACTGGAACACTAACCTCGATCGTTCATGAGTCCTCGTCGGTTCGCTGACGGAGGCTCTGCTTTTGCGGGATGACGGTTTTCCGGTGGTGAGGCAGGGCGAGGGCCCGGTTGTCGCGTCGGGTGGGCGCCGGGTTCCACTCTCCGGGGGCAGTGCGGGTTGTTGGGACGGTCGGTGTGGCTGGTCAGCCGGGGTTCGGCAGGGCCTGGAGTCGATCGATTGCCTGGGTGATGACGTCGGTCCAGGGCCATCGAGCGGTGAAGCGGAGCCAGCGGCGGCGGCCGGTGTTCACGAGTCGCGCGGCGGCGGAGAACAGTCGCAGGCGAAGTCGTTTGGGTTCCCAGCGGCGGGCTTCACCGGTCAGGGCGAGCATCGGCATCCAGGCGAGGAGGTCGAGCGCGATGGAGATGATCTCCAGCCAGATCTGGTTCTGCGCGGTGTCGTGCAGGGGCAGGTTGCGCAGGCCGGTGTCGCGGGCGTTGCGGATGCGGTCCTCGCAGCGGGCCCGCCTGCGGTGACGCAGTTCGAGATCGGCGAGCCGGTCGCCTTTGGTTTTGTCGCGAAGCAGGTGAGCCGCAGTCCGTCGAGGTCGGTGAAGCGCAACTGGGCGCCGGGGTGCGGCCGTTCCTTGCGGACGATCAGCCGCATGCCCTTCGGCCAGGTGGCCAGGTCGGGCATGTCGGTGATCTCCGCGACCCAGGCGCCGGGCCGCTCGGTGCCGCCCGCGTCATAAGCCGGTGTCCATGCCCGCTTCGGGATTTTCAGCACGGCCTGGTGGATGGCTTCGGTGATGGTCATTCCGACGGAATACGACAGCCACCGGCCCGGCCTTGTGAGCCAGTCGAGGAAGGCGTGGGTGCCTCCGGCGGAGTCGGTGCGGATCAAGGTCTGCCGGCCCCGCCGCAGGTGTTTCGGCAGTTGGGCCATGGCGAGTTGGGTGGTGGTGATGGAGTTGGGGACCAGTTGGGGACCACACGGTGTGCGCGACAGCGCACGACGGACCTTTGTGTGCACTGTCTGCACCCGGATTAAGTCTGCTATATCCAGAAAATACCCTTGACTCTTACTCCTGGGGGTCAAGGGGTCGCAGGTTCAAATCCTGTCGTCCCGACTCGAAAGAGTCGCAGATCAGGGCCGGTATCGGAGAAATTCGATACCGGCCCTTGATCGTTTCTGGGGACCGGTTGGGGACCGGTGTCCTTGACCGGTGTCAGCGGGTGGGGTGATCGGGCTCGGCAGCGAAGGCGGCGCGCGGAGCGCACTGAGGTGTACGGAGAGCGCTGCTCCGGCTGCCGTGATCTCGCGTACTCCGGGTGCAGGTAGTGCGGGGCGGTGGTCAGTGAACCGTGGCCGGCAATCCGGCGCAGGACATGGACCTGGACGCCTGAGTCGGCGACCAGGTCAGTCCGGTGTGCCGGAGGTCGTGGCGGCGCAGGTGCTCGTAGCCGAGCTTGGTGGCCGGATCACATGGTCAGCCGAAGGCCGCCTGCGCTACGGCAGTTACCGGGCCGGGTGATCAAGGACGAGGACTCGTCGGGCCCCGGTTAAAGATCAAGTTGAGTGCCTGATTGCGATATCGGACCGCGTAGGCCGGCAAGCTGCCGCTTGCGAGAAGTAATTTGGTGGCTGTTGGTGGGATTGGGTATGGTCAGCGGGTTTTGTCATCGATTCGTAACACCGCCGGGTGAAGTGCAACCGGGCGGAGTGGCCGGCTCGTGTGGGTGATCAGCGAGGCGCACCGGGCGCCTTCGCGAAGGGGTGGGTCTCACCATGTGGGGGATCTGCGGGAGGAAAGCCCATGACCAGGACGAAGAAGACCGGGATGAAGGCGCGGGGCGGCCGGGTGGCTGTGATCGGTGCGCTGGGTCTGGCCTCAGTGGCTCTGGCCGCAGCGCCGGCGTTCGCCAAGGGCGCTGTGGACATCACGGCGCCGCACACGGCCCATGTCGGCAAGACCATCACGGTCGAGGCGCACGGCGGCGACGACAGCGCCGGCTACCTGCATCAGCTGTGCCTGGAGGAGAACGGCTTCGGCGAGGGGTGGCATCAGGAGAACTGCAGCGCTGCGGTCAAGGGCGATGCCCGGGTCACCGCACATGGCACGTCCGCGCGCCGCGGCAAGCTGAAATTCCGTGCCGTGCTGTACGGCTTGACCAGCACTCACGACCAGAATCCCGTGCGCTTGCACTCCTCTGACGTGGTGACGGTGAACGTCCGCTGAGCCGGCAGCGCGGCCGCGGACAGCCGGTATGACCACTGCCCACGGCCGCGCGGTTCAGTGCCTGTTCTGCGATGTCGTCCTTCGGGAGTACGGGGACACGGCATGCTCGGCGAGGGGACGCTCGAGACATGGGTCAAGGTCGGCTGGGACTGGACCGTGGACGACTCGATGGCCGGAGCCGGCGGTCTGAACGACGGCGGCAAGGCGGACCGGCTGGCGCGGGGGCCAGCTCTCAGGGGGCGCCGATCTGCACGGCCACGGACATCTGTTCTCGCTCCTCGGCCGGTGGACAGGGCGGCGGCGGATCTCCGCCATTGCCCGGAGCGACCTTCCCCGCGGGCGACGCGAGGCGTGCGGGGCCGTGCGGCCCGGGTGATCCGCCGGACAGAACCTGGCCCGGACGCTGCCCTCCCCGGTCCTCACGCCCTACATCGTCAGATCGATCAGCTTCTCCGGTGTGATGGGCAGGTCGCGGACGCGTTTCCCGATGGCGTCATAGACGGCGTTGGCGACAGCGGCGGCGACACCTGTGGCTCCCAGCTCGCCGATGCCCTTGGCCCCGAGAGGGCCGGCGTACTCGTCGAACTCATCGATGAAAGCGATGTCGATGGCGGGCGGGATGTCGGCGTTGACGGGCAGAGGTACGCCGGCGAGGTCGGTGGAGAGCCACCGGCCCAGGTTCGGCTCGTACAGGCTGGCTTCCATGGCCGCCATGCCCCACCCCCAGACGATGCCGCCGATCATCTGGGACCGGGCGGTTCGCGGGTTGATGACGCGGCCTACGCTGTAGACCCCGGTCGCTCGCCGCAGCCTCAGCAGTCCCAGATCCGGGTCGACACCCACCTCTACGAACACGGCGCCGAAGGTGCGCGTCGCCCGTTCGGCATCACCGGCATCGGCGGGCGCCCCGCCCGGCAGGCCAAAAGCGCCGTCGCCGATCAGTTCGTCCACTCGGGCGTCCCTCATGACGTCCAGGAGCGAGCGGGAGCGCGTGCCGTGGATCAGGTGCCCGTCCTCCGCGCGCACGTCCCCGGCCGGCCAGCCCGCCAGGTCGGCGAGCTGCTTGATGATCTTCTGGGCGGCGTCCTGGACGGCCGCACCCATCCCGATCGTGGTCCCGGAACCGAACGTCGGGCCCGCGAACGGCAGATCGCTGTCTCCCGAGGCCGCACGCACCGCCGTGGGTGGCAGGCCGAGGACGGACGCGGCGATCTGCGGGAAGATGGTGGCGGACCCCGCTCCGATGTCGGTGTATCCCGCTTCGAGCCGCGCGGTGGCATCCGCGGCGAGGCGTACCCGTGCCTCTGACGGGAACCGGAACTGGCCTTGTGTGCTGTCGGCCATGCCCCAGCCGAGCAGCCAGTCCCCGTCACGGGTTCCGCCGCGCCCGCGCTTGCGCCAGCCGAATCGCCTCGCTCCCTCCGCGTAGGCTTCCTTGAGCTTCTTCGACGACCACGGACGGCCGTCCGACGGATCGGCATCGGCATGGTTGATCAGGCGCAGATCGAGTGGATCCATGTCCAGTGCCCGCGCCAGCTCGTCCATCGCCGAGCCCAGAGCCCAGGTGCCGGGGCCGTCGATGGGTGAGCGCATGAAAGTCGGCAGATTCACGTTTCCCCGGCGCACCTTCTGACCGAGCAGGATGGCGGGGGTCGCGTAGAGCGATCCGGAGGGTGCGCTGCCGAACTCGATGTAGTCGTCCGTCACCGCGGTGGTGTTGTCGACCTCGTGGACCACGCCGGTGAGGCGGCCGTCTTCTGCCGCGCCGAGTCTGACGTTCTGTCGCATGCGTGCCTGGTAGCCGACGATCGTGTACATCTCCGAGCGGGTCAGCACGAGTTTCACCGGTCGTCCGACGACCTTGGCCGCCATGGCGGCGAGAATCTCGTGCTGCCAGACGTACGCCTTGGCGCCGAAGCCGCCCCCGGTGTGACGGCAGTGCACGCGGACCTTGCCGGGATCGATACCGAAGGCGGCGGCCAGGTTCGACCGCACCGCGTAGACGTGCTGTGCGGCGTCGTGGACGGTCAGCCGGTCGTCGTTCCAGACGGCCAGAACGGCCGACGGCTCCATCGGGTTGGCGTGGCGGGCCGGCTGAAGGTATTCACCGCCGGCCTGGACCGGAGAGGCGGCGACGGCGGCCTCGGCGTCACCCTTGCGGAATCGCACCTTGCCGATCGCGTTGTAGCCGCTCTTGGGTGAGGGGGTGGTGGCGGGTGCGCTGTCGGGAACCGTGAACTCATCGGTGCGGCACCGCACCTGCACGAGGGAGGCCGCGCCCTCGGCTGCTTCGAGGGTTTCCGCCAGTACGATCGCGACCGGCTGCCCGCTGTAATGGATCTCGGGACCCTGCATGGGCAGGAAGAGCGAGGCGAGCGGCGGGCTGCTCGCGGCAGCCAGATCCGCGTGCGCGGTCGGCATGTCCGCGGCGCTCAGTACATGACGGACGCCGGGCTGCCGCAGCGCGTCGGCACTGTCGATGCCGAGGACGTGGCCCGCCGGTACGGGTGCGCCGACAAGGACGCCGTGCAGCTGATCCGGCTCGTTGTGGTCAGCCGTGTACCGGGCCGCGCCGGTGACCTTCGCGGGACCGTCGAGGCGGGGAACGGACGTGCTCGAATTCATCAGACTCTCGCCGCCAATTGGAAGGCGCGCAGTGCCGTGTTGCGCGACAGCGGAATCTTGAACGCGTTGGACGACAGGGCCCGGGCGTCATCGAAGGCACTCGTGATGGCGACTTTGACCTGGGCGGAACCTACGGTCAGACCCACCAGCGATACCTCCGCCCGCTCCAGGCGCCAGGGCCGCATCGCTACTCCGCCCAGAGCGATGCGCGCCCGGGTGATCACTTCGTCCCGGACTTCCGCCACCGCGGCGGCGGAAGTCAGCGCGAACTCGTAGCTCTGGCGCTCCCTGACCTTCACGTAGGCGGACCGGGGCGCGGACGGCCCCACCTCGATCGCCGTGATCACCTCACCGTGCCGCAGTACGTTGTGCGCGCAGGGGTCCTCGGCGGGCAGAACGTGGAAGTCCTTTGCCGGCAGGCGCCGTCCACCCTCGACGTGCTCGGTGACGTAGACAGCGTCCAGACAGCTGAGCGCGACCGCGGGATCGGAAGGATGCGTGGCTACGCACTGCTCGGTCCAGCCGAAGATCGCGTGGCGGGTGTTGATACCGTTCAGCGCCGCGCATCCGGAGCCGGGCTCTCTTTTGTTGCACGGCACCGGGACATCGGAACGAAAGTAGGCGCACCGGGTACGCTGCACGGGATTTCCGCCGATGGTCGCGAGGTTCCGCAGCTGCGCCGAGGCGGACTGCACAATGGCCTGGGAGAGCACGGGATAGCGTTCCCGGACCTCCGCGTGCAGAGCGACCGCATTGAGGCTCGTCAGCGCGCCGATGCGCAACCCGCCGGATTCCAGCGCGGTGATACCGGTGAGGCCCGGGACCCGGCTGATGTCGAGGACGCGTTCCGGCCGGTGAATACCGATCCGGGCCCAGTTGAGCAGTTCGGTACCGCCGGCAAGCAGAGTCACATCCGTTCGCTGGGCGAGCGTCAGGGCCTCTTCGAGAGAGCGGGCGCGACCGTACGAGAAGGACCGCATGTCAGACCGTCTCCTTCGCCGCTGCCGCCACCGCGGCGGCGATCTGCGGGTAGGCAGAACAGCGGCAGATGTTGCCACTCATCCACTCCCGGATCTCTTCGTCGGACGTGGTGCGGCCCTCCCGGATGCAACCCACCGCGGACATGATCTGCCCCGCGGTGCAGAATCCGCACTGGAAGGCGTCGTGATCGATGAAAGCCTGCTGCACGGGGTGGAGTTCGTCGCCTGTGGCGAGTCCCTCGATGGTGGTGACGACTCGTCCGTCAGCACTGGCGGCCAGCATCATGCAGGCGTTGACCCGCGCGCCGTCGACCAGGAGGGTGCAGGCACCGCACTCGCCGCGGTTGCACCCCTTCTTGGTTCCGGTGAGCCCGAACACCTCGCGCAGCAGGTCGAGCACGGTCGTCCGCGCGTCGCCGTGGAAATGCTGTTCGTTCCCGTTGACGCTCAGGCTGATGGTGACCTGCGCGGAGAAGGGATCACTCTCCACTGCTGGCTCCTCGTCGGTCGATATGCGAAGAAGATGGCTAATGCGTCTAGAGTCTTCCACCGCCGGACCAGATGCCCCTTCAAGGACACAAGCCGCGTAGGCACAGGCGGCCGCATTCGCCCGGCGCCATGGATTGCGCCACGACTCGGGCGGGTGGCCACGAGGTCGGGACCTCCTGCCGACCCGGAAGGTGCACGCTTTCATCGCGTACCGCAACCATGAGCACCGGCATTCGGGCACCGGCAGGCACACGCCGGCCGGCGTCCACTTCGGGACCAACGAGGAGGTCCGCGACCAGCGGGCTGTCACCCTCGCTGAGGCATACGCCCGCCACCCCGAACGCTTCGGCCGCCGCCCCGACCACCCGAGATCCCCCGGATGGCGTGGACCAACGATCCGGCCAGGCGCAGGGAGCCGGCACCACAAACCGCATAACGCCACGACCGTCTCACTGGACGTGAATTTCACCACGGTGATCTGGATCGAAGAATTCACTCGGAGCAGCTCTTGAGTACGACCAGATATGAGCCGCAGCTCTCGGTGTCATGTTTCAGCCGTCGAGATCGAGCCGCCGGAACCCGTGCCTGAGCAGCGGTGTCAGGGTCACTCGGTGAAGTGCGGCGAAGCTCACCACCGCCTCGTTCTCGCCGCTGCTGACCTTCGCGAGCAGTCCCGTCACCTGAACACAACCTGAACACCGCCGTCCGCCGCCCCGCCTCCCACCGGAACCGACGTGCGAACCCGGCCATACTGGGCCGATGACCGCTGCCCGCATTCTCGTCGTCGAGGACGACCACGGACTACGCGATGTCCTGGCCCGGGGACTGCGCGACGAGAACTTCGACGTCGTGACCGCCACCGACGGCGCCTCGGCGCTCAAGGCAGCCGACGAAACCGTCCACGCGGTCGTCCTCGACATCGGACTTCCGGACTCCGATGGACGCGACGTGTGCCAGGCAATGCGCGGGGCGGGCATCGCCGTGCCCGTGATCTTCCTGACCGCGCACGGTAACCTCACCGACCGGCTTTCGGGTTTCGCCTCCGGAGGCGACGACTATCTCGTCAAGCCTTTCCACCTGAGCGAACTGGCCGCCCGCGTACGCGCGGTGCTGCACCGCGCCGGCCACACCCAGACACTCAGCGACCTTGCCGGTACGGTGCTGCTGGACCCGGTACGCCACGAATTCACCGTGCGGGAGCGGCCCGTCGCGCTCACGCCCACCGAGTTCCGGCTGTTGGCACGTCTCCTGGCCGATCCCGGAGCGGTGGTACGGCGTCGCACCCTGGTCCGGGCCGCCTGGCCGGAGGGCGCCCAGGTCAGCGACAACACCCTGGACCAGTATCTGGCCCGGCTGCGGCGCAAGCTGCGCGAGGCGGACAGCCCGAGCACCATCAGCACGGCCCGCGGTGTCGGCTACCGCTTCGGATGAAGGCCACTCGCATGTACCCGGCACTCCGGGGCCCCCGCACGCTGCGCGGACGCCTCGCTCTGATGGCCCTCGCCACCAGCGCGCTGTGGATCGGGGTCCTGACCACCGTGTTCAATCTGGCTCTGGACCAGCGACTGCACGCGCAGGCGGACGATGTCCTGCGCACGCGGGCGGAGGCGGTGGCGGCCACTGTGGACGTACGCTCCGACGGCCGGCTCGTCGTTCGTGAGCCCACCGAGGACGGGGCCCTGGACGCCGGGGTCTGGATCTTCCGGGGCGACAGGGTGATCGAGGAGCCCCCGGGTGCACCGGCCGCCCTCGACGCCCAGGCACAGCACCTGGCGGGCAGCCGAAAGGCGTTCGCCGACGCCCAGAGCCCTGGGCCCTGGCGGCTGTACGCCTTCCCTCTCCACACTCCCGCCGCTCAGGGCCACGCGTCCACGCAGGCCGGCACCGTGGTGAGCGCTCTGAGCCTCGATCCGTACCGCAACACCGCCGAGACCGCACTGGTCGGATCCATAGCCCTGGCTGTACTGCTGCTGGCGACGTTCTACCTGCTGACTCGTCTCGCGGTGCGGCGTGCTCTCCGTCCCGTCGCCGCGATGAGCGACCAAGCAACGCGGTGGAGCGCGGCGGGCGCACCGGAACGCTTCGGCTCCGAGGGCAGACCCACGGAACTCGCCGCGTTCGCCGGCAGTCTCGACGCGCTCCTGGACCGCCTGGCCGCGGTGCTGCGCCACGAACAGCAGCAGGCAGCCGAACTCTCCCACGAGCTGCGCACCCCGCTGTCCAGGATCACCGCGGAGACGGACTGGCTCACCTCCCGGCCGCGCAGCGAGCAGGAATCGGCGGATTCACTGGAGGGCATCGCCAGGGCCGCTGCCAGGATGCAGCAGATCTGCGACTCACTGCTCTCCGAGGCCAGGACCCGCAACGCGCAGACACCAGGCCGCTGCAGCTTCCCGGAACTCGGCCACCACCTCGCCTGGCTCAGCGCCTCCCATGCCCCCGCCGGAGCCCCCGAGGTGACCGTCGTGACAGACCGTCCCCTCGCCGGTGGTACGGGCTCGCACATCGACATCGGTGTCTCTCAGGAGGTCGCCGAACGCATTCTGGTACCGCTGCTGGACAATGCCCGCCGCTATGCCGCCCGGTCGATCACCCTCGGCTGTACCCGACGCGAAGGCGCAGTCACGGTGTACGTCGACGATGACGGCCCGGGCGTACCCGAGACGTTCGCCGCCTCGCTCTTCGAACCCGGCCGCCGCGCCCACCCCCAGGACGGACACGACGGCGCGGGCCTGGGCCTGGCCCTGGCCCGTCGCCTGGCCCGCGCTGCCGGCGGGGACATCGCACTCGATACCGAAGCGCCCGGTGCCCGCTTCGAGGTCACCCTTCCTGCGGGCTGACGGCAGCCTCCTGCGTCACGTCGCGTCGGGTACGGGTGAGGAAGACGACGAGGCCGAGGATGACCAGGAGAAACAGCATGCTGGTCCCGACCGTGCCCAGCCCCAGACCGCCGTCCGCCACTGGCTGCGACAGATAGTCACCCAGCGAAGCACCCAGCGGCCGAGTCAGGACGTACGCGATCCAGAACGACCACACCGCGTCGAAGTCCAGCGTCCGGTGCGCGACGGCCACGGCCGCGATCAGCGCCGCGAACACCACCGCGGAGAGCCAGTAGCCCAGATTCAGCTTCTCCGCCGCCAGGTCCCCCGCCGCCGTACCGAGCGCGAACGTGAACAGGATCGCCAGCCAGTAGAACGCCTCACGGCGCGTGCTGAGGATCGAGTGGATCGACAGAGTCCGCTCACTGGCGTACCAGACGATGAACGTGCCGGCGAGGGCCAGGCCGAAGACCGCCGTGGTCGTCTCCAGCGGAACAGCCAGATTGTCCGTGAGATTGTCACTGATCAGCGTGCCGACCACGCTGATCAGAACCACGGACAGCCAGTACACGCCGGGCACATACGCCCGCGCCCTGAACTGGAAGACCAGGGACACCACCAGCAGGGCCCCCATGAGGTAGGAGGTGTTGGTCAGCCCCATGCCCAGGTTGTCATTGAGCAGGTCCGCCGCGGTCTCGCCGACGGTGGTGCACAACACCTTGATCACCCAGAAGTAGAGCGTCACCTCCGGAACCTTGTTCAGCATCTGCCGCTGCCTGGAGCGCGTACCGGACGCGTACATGTCGTTTGTCATGGAACCGCACGCTGTCAGCCCCCGCCTGAACTTTTCCTGACCACATCGCAGGCCTGAGCCGCCCTGGGTCTCGTAGCGGCCGGCACGTGCGAAGTACCCGGAGGCCTGACCGCATCACGTCCGGCAGGCCGGTCTCACACCGGGACTTTCCGCGGCGGCCCCTGGCCCGTTTGGTCTCACGGCGGTCGGTCAGCGGGGGATGGTTCTTGCGTGGTCAGCGCGTGGGCGCGCGGTGGAGGGCGATGAGAGCGGCGTCGTCGCCCAGGCGCCCGCCGACGTGGGCGAGGAGGTCGCGCCGGATGTGGTGGAGCAGGACCTCGGGAGTGCTGTCGGTCCACTGGGCGGCGCGTCGCGCGAAGGGGTAGAAGCCGCCGGCGCGGTCGCGGGCCTCGATGACGCCGTCGGTGTAGAGGAGAAGGGTGCTGCCTGGCTCGAACGGCACCTCGTCGAGGGTGTAGTCGTCCGGCGTTGCCCCTCCCGCTCCGACGCCGAGCGGGGGAGCGGGGTGCAGGTCAGGGAGGGTGACGGTGTGGCCAGGGCCGAGCAGCAGGGGAGCCGGGTGCCCGCAGCTGGTCATCCGCGCGAGGTGGCCCTGGTCCGGGATGTCCAGGAGCAGGGCGGTGACGAAGGATTCTCCGGCTTCGTCCTGCGGCGCGAAGTCGGGCAGGTAGCGGCGGGCGCTGCGTTCCAGGGCGGCGGCCAGGGCGGGCAGGGTGGTCTGCTGGTGGGCGGACTCGCGGAAGGCGCCGAGCAGCAGGGCGGCCTCGCCGACGGCGGCCAGTCCCTTGCCCCGCACGTCGCCGATTATCACGCGGGCCCCGTTCTCGGTGCGGGTGGCCGCGTACAGGTCGCCGCCGATCTGAGCCTCGTCCTCCGCTGCCAGGTACAGGCACGCCGTCTGCAGGGGGCCGATCCGGTCCGGGAGCGGCCAGAGCAGGACGTGCTGGGCGGCCTCGGACACCGACCGCACCTGGGCCAGCTCTCTGCCTTTTCGCTCGCGCACGGCGCAGAAGACCACGATCAGACACGAGAGCACGGCGAGGGCGATCAACTGCACCACCACGGTCCGGGAGAACAGCGCCCCGAAATGCAGCCCGATGTATGCCTGGGCGGCGATGGCCAGCACGCCGATCAGCGCGGTCGTCCGGGGGCCGGCGAAAGACGCGGTGAGCGCGGGCGCGATCACCAGCAACGGTCCCAGGTGAACGTCGCTGGGGGCCAGGATGTCGACGACCATGATCACCACGATGAGGACCACGGGTATCGCGAGCAGCGCGTGGTTCCGTTGCCATGGCTGCCTCACAGCGGCAAGGCGTTGTCCGAGGTCCATGTCTTCCACAGTGCACCCTGAGGCCGCGGCTCACGAGTCCGGAGCATACGGCAGCCGGCCGATGGGCCGACTGCCGGAACAGAGATCTTCGGGTCCGGCCGGGTCCTGATGCCGCGCGACGTCGGAGGTGGACATGTCGGCGTCGCCGGCGCTGCTGACAACTTGGTGTGACCCGGTATTCATGATCCGAAGGTCCTCCCTGCGTCACGCGGCCACATCGGCAGGAGCCTCGTCCGGCGGGACGACCGGATCGACCGGCACACCGCACGGGGCGCCCGGTCGGCGCCGGACTCCGATGCGCTCGAGCCCCGTCCGGCGCGTCCGCCCGGACGGCAAGCTCACTCGTTCACCGCGCCGCCGGTGAGCGCCTTCGCCGCCCGCGCCTTCTAGGCTTGCCCCCATGGGGCGTGTCCGACCAAGTCCGCAGGCGGGTGGCGATCCCACCACATGGCCACGGCGCTCTTACGCCTTCGCGGTCTGGTATCTGCGCGTCGTCGCCTTCCTCAACTTCCTCGCCGCGGTGTGGGTGACCCTCGGGAACGACATCCGGCGGCACGAGGACCAGTACGTCACGCCCTACCTGCTGACCGCCGGCTTCTTCTCCGGCGCCCTGTCGTTGTTCCTGGCGGTCACCATGCGGCGGCGCAAACGGATCGCGTGGATGCTCAATCTCGTGCTGAGCGGTCTGACGCTGGCACTGACCGCCCTGCGTCTGAGCCTGCCGGTCTACCAGCAGCACGCGCAGAACTGGATCGCGTTCCTGGCGACCGCGCTCTTCGTCGCCGCCCTGCTCACCGGGCGGCGCGAGTTCTACGCGAAGGGCGACCGCTCCAATCCGAGACTGGCGGCGACGGTCGGCGTGACCGGGCTGGCCGTGGGCTCGCTGCTCGCCGCCGCCATGGTCTCCGTGACCAACACCGACCCGGACCCCGGGCGCTCCGGCTTCCTGGACCGCTGGCACTACGGCGTCCTGCGCATGTTCTCGCTCAGCGCCGAGGACATCCACTTCGAGGGCATCATCACTCCCGGCTGGGCCAATGTGCTCATCAATCTGATGAGCACGGCACTGATCCTGCTGGTGCTGCACGCGGCGTTCAGATCGCGCCGCGCCGTCGACCCGCTCACCGAGGATGACGAGGAACGGCTGCGTGCCCTGCTGGAGAAGCAAGGCGCCCGCGACTCCCTCGGCTACTTCGCGCTGCGCCGCGACAAGAGCGTCATCTGGTCGCCGACGGGCAAGTCCGCCGTCACCTACCGGGTCACCGGCGGCGTCTCGCTCGCCTCCGGCGACCCGATCGGCGACCCCGAGGCCTGGCCGGGAGCGATCGACCGCTGGCTGACCCAGGCCCGCGAACACGGCTGGACCCCGGCGGTGATCGGAGCGAGCGAGGCGGGCGGCACCGTCTACACCCGGCACGATCTGAACGCCCTGGAGCTGGGCGACGAAGCCGTCGTCGACACCCACGAGTTCACCCTCGACGGCCGCGCCATGCGCAACGTCCGCCAAGCCCACCACCGCGTCCGGCGCGCCGGATACTCCGTACGCGTCAGACGCCACGAAGACGTCCCGCCTCAGGAGATGGCCCAGCTGGTCGGCCTGGCCGACGACTGGCGCGACGGGGCGACCGAGCGCGGCTTCTCCATGGCGCTGGGCCGGCTCGGCGACCCGGGCGACGGCCGCTGTGTGATGCTGGAGTGCCACGACGCCGACGGACGGCCGCGCGCCCTGCTGAGCTTCGTCCCCTGGGGCGCCGAAGGGCTCTCGCTGGATCTCATGCGGCGCGACCGGAACTCCGACAACGGTCTGTTCGAATTCATGATCCTGGAGCTGATCCAGCGCGCACCGGATCTGCGGCTCCATCAGATCTCGCTGAACTTCGCGATGTTCCGCTCCGTCTTCGAGCGCGGATCCCGGCTCGGCGCCGGGCCGGTCCTGCGGCTGTGGCGCTCGCTGCTGACCTTCTGCTCCCGCTGGTGGCAGATCGAATCGCTCTACCGCGCCAACGCCAAGTACCGCCCCGCCTGGGAACCGCGCTTCCTCCTCTTCGAGAAGAACGCCGATCTGCTGCGCATCGGGATCGCGAGCGCCCGCGCCGAAGGCTTCCTGGAGGCCCCGGGCCTGCCGAAATGGCTCAACCGGAAACGGCTGGAGACCCGTCGTTGACCATCGTGGCCGCCTTCGCCCGACGCGAGTGGGGACCGCTGTACGCGACCCTACGAACGGCATTGGCCACCCAGGGGCCTCCCGCTCCGGATCGCAGGCCCAGGTGCTGCTGATGTTCGGCATCGAGGAGATCGTCCTCGCCCTCCGGCGGGAGTCCGCCGACCGGCCCCCGCGCGTGCGGCTTGGGCCTCGTGGGTGCGCTCCATTCGGGGTGCATTCCCGCCGTGCCGTAGTGGCCCGGGCACCGCCGGGACAAGGGAAGGGCAAGCCGCAGACGCGTCAGGCATGCTCCCCGCCGCGTCCCCCACCGGAGCGAGGGCGTCCGCAGATGTCGAGACCACCCGTAGAGATGTTCGGCAACCCGGGCCTACGACGGGACATCGGACTGATCGGCCTCATCTGGACCTCCGTCGGATCCATCATCGGCTCCGGCTGGCTGTTCGGCGCCCTGTTCGCGGCGCAGGCCGCAGGGACGGCCTCCCTCGTCTCCTGGGGCATCGGGGCCCTCGCGATCACCGTCCTGGCGTTCGTCCACGCGGAACTGGGCGCCATGTACCCGGTCGCGGGCGGCACGGCGCGCTTTCCGCACTACGCCTTCGGCGGGGTCGCCGGGGCGTCCTTCGGCTGGTTCTCCTGGCTCCAGGCGGTCGCCACGGCGCCGATCGAGGTGATGGCGTCGCTGAACTACCTCAGCGTCCACGCCGACTGGATCCAGACGGAAGAGAACCGCCTCACCGCCGCCGGTTACGGTCTGGCCGTCGCCTTCATGGCCTTCTTCGTCGTCATCAACTTCTTCGGCGTCCGCTGGCTCGCCCGCACCAACACCGTGGCCACCTGGTGGAAGGTCGCCGTCCCGGTCGTCACCGTCGTCGTCCTGACGGCGACCACCTTCGACGGCGGCAACTTCGGCCACCAGGGCTTCGCCCCCTTCGGCGCCCAGGGAGTCCTCTCCGCCGTCAGCAGCGGCGGCATCATCTTCGCCCTGCTCGGCTTCGAACAGGCCGACCAACTGGCCGGGGAGAGCCGCAACCCGGCACGGGACATTCCGCGAGCGGTCATCGGCTCGATCCTCATCGGTGCCCTCATCTATCTGGCGCTCCAGACGGCCTTCATCGCGGCCCTGCCGCAGAGCGCCTTCGCCCACGGCTGGTCCGATCTGGCCTTCACCGACAAAGCGGGCCCGTTCGCGGGTCTGGCCCTGTCGGCCGGACTCGGCTGGCTCGCCGCCCTGATCTACATCGACGCGGTCGTCTCGCCCACCGGCACGGGCCTGATCTATACCGCCGCCGCCTCCCGGGTCTCCTACGGCCTCTCCCGCAACGGCTATGTGCCCGCGGTCTTCGAACGCACCACCGCACGCGGAGTGCCCTGGTTCGGCCTGCTCTTCGCCTTCGCCGTCGGGCTGATCATCTTTCTGCCGTTCCCCACCTGGCAGAAACTGATCGGCTTTGTCACCTCCGCCAGCGTGCTGATGTACGCGGGCGCTCCGCTCGCCCTCGGATCTCTGCGCAAACAGGACCCGGACCGGTACCGTCCGTACCGTCTGCGCGGCGGCATGTTCTGGGCCCCCGTCGCCTTCATCGTGTCCAACCTGATCATCTACTGGGCCGGGTGGGACACCCTGTGGCGGCTCGGCCTCGCTATCGTGCTCGGCTATCTGCTGCTGGGGGCCTCGGCACTGTCCCGCGTCAACCCGAGACTCCCGCACCCGGACTGGCGCTCCGCGCAGTGGCTGCCGGTGTATCTCCTGGGCCTGGGCCTGATCTCCTGGCAGGGCGGCTACTGCAGCACGGGGCCCGCCTCGACGGTCTCCTGCGGCGCGACCGGTGCCCTTCCCCTGTGGTGGGACATGGCGGTCGTCGCCGCGTTCAGCCTGCTGATCTACTACTGGGCGCAGTCCGTACGGCTTCCGGACGCGGAGGCCCAGGAGTACATCGGCTCCGTCGGCCCATTGCCCGGCGCCTGACCCCGGGAACCCACCGGCCCACACCACAGGGCCGACACACCTAAACCCAATACCGTTCAGTTAAGC
>NZ_JAFMPZ010000558.1 GCF_017353455.1 Streptomyces laculatispora | reverse complement strand
CCACCCCGGCGAGGAGTCCGTCCTTGAAGAGATCTACTACTTCGAGGTCGCGGACGACGGCCTCGGCTACCACCGGGTGTCCCCGTCCCGTCCCGGCGGTACGGACGTCCTGGCCGAGGTCCG
This sequence comes from Streptomyces laculatispora, assembly GCF_017353455.1. GTDB lineage: Bacteria > Actinomycetota > Actinomycetes > Streptomycetales > Streptomycetaceae > Streptomyces > Streptomyces laculatispora. The sequence continues at coordinate 14,601 of NZ_JAFMPZ010000558.1, read as the reverse complement.
CAGCGGCGACGCGGTCCTCATCCCGGACGGGTGGCACGGCCCGTCCATCGCCGCGCCCGGCCGCACCCTGTACTACCTGAACGTGATGGCGGGCCCGGGGGAGGAACGGCAGTGGCTGATCCGCGACCACCCCGACCACGGCTGGATCCGCGACACCTGGCCGTCCCAGCCCATGGACCCCAGGCTCCCGTTCTACGGACCGGAGGATCACACGTGAGTACGCGCCGTCTCACCACCGCCCAGGCACTGGTGGACTTCCTCGCCGTGCAGTACACCGAACGCGACGGCAGCCGCCACCGGCTGATCAGCGCCACCTGGGGGATCTTCGGCCACGGCAATGTCGCGGGCGTCGGCCAGGCGCTCCTGGAGGCCGGGGCCGCCATGCCCTACCTCCAGGGCCGCAACGAGCAGGCCATGGTGCACGCCGCCGTCGGATACGCCCGCCAGTCCGGCCGGCTCTCCGCGCACGCCGTCACCACCTCCATCGGCCCGGGGGCCACCAATCTCGTCACCGGCGCGGCCCTCGCCACCATCAACCACCTGCCGGTGCTGCTGCTGCCCGGCGACACCTTCGCGACCCGCCCCGCCGACCCCGTGCTCCAGCAGCTGGAGGTCCCCTCCCAGGGCGACATCTCGGTCAACGACTGCCTGCGCCCCGTCTCCCGCTACTTCGACCGGATCAACCGCCCCGAGGCCCTGATCCCGGCGGCGCTGAGGGCCATGCGGGTCCTCACCGACCCGGCGGAGACCGGTGCGGTCACGCTCGCGCTGCCGCAGGACGTCCAGGCCGAGGCGTACGACTGGCCGGAGGAGTTCTTCGCGACACGCGTCTGGCACGTACGCCGGCCGGCCCCCGACCCGGATGAGCTCGACCGGGCGGTGCGGGCGGTACGGGCCGCCCGCCGGCCGCTGATCGTGGCAGGCGGCGGGGTCCACCACAGCGCGGCCGAGGAGGCCCTGGCCGCGTTCGCCACCGCCACCAGAATCCCTGTCGCCACCACCCAGGCGGGCAAGGGCTCCCTGCGCCACGACCACCCCGCCGACGTCGGCGGCATCGGCCACACCGGCACCGCGACCGCCGACGCCCTGGCGCGTACCGCCGACCTGGTGATCGGGGTCGGCACCCGCTACTCCGACTTCACCACTGCGTCCGCCACCCTCTTCGCGAACCCGGACGTCCGGTTCCTCAACCTCAACATCACCGGCTTCGACGCGCACAAGCTCGGCGCACTCCCGCTCGTGGCCGACGCCCGCGCCTCGCTCGAAGCCCTCACCGCCGCGCCCGCCCTGAGCGACCACCGGACCGACGCCGGGTACGAGAGCGGGTACACCGACGCCAAGGCCCGCTGGGAGCAGCGCGTCGACGCGGCCTACGCCGCGCCCGACCCGGACGCCCGCCCCACCCAGGCCCAGGTCCTCGGTCTCCTCGACGAGCTGGTCACCGACGACGACATCCTGATCAACGCGGCCGGTTCGCTCCCCGGTGACCTGCACAAACTCTGGCGGGCCCGGTCACCGCGGCAGTACCACGTCGAGTACGGCTACTCCTGCATGGGATACGAGATCCCCGCAGCGATCGGCGTCCAGCTGGCCGCCCCGGGCAGCCCGGTCTGGGCGCTCGTCGGCGACGGCACGTACCTCATGAATCCCACCGAGATCGTCACCGCCGTTCAGGAGAACCTGCCCGTCAAACTGGTCGTCCTGCAGAACCACGGGTACGCGTCGATCGGCGGTCTCTCCGAGTCCGTGGGCGGCGAACGCTTCGGTACGGCCTACCGCCACCGGTCGGCGGACGGCGGCTTCACCGGCCCGCCGCTCCCCGTCGATCTCGCGGCGAACGCCGCCTCCCTCGGTATGCGGGTGCTGCGTGCCGGGACCGTCCGTGAGCTGCGGGAAGCCCTCGCCCTGGCGCGCGACCAGGACCGTCCCACTTGTGTCTACGTCGAGACCGAAACGGCAGACACAGTGTCGGGGCCCCCTCCGGCACAGGCGTGGTGGGATGTTCCCGTAGCCGAAACGGCCACTCGCCCGTCGGCGGCAAGAGCCCGGGAAGAGTACGAACGTCACGTCACCGACCGACGCAGCCACCTCTGAAGGAGTCACAGCATGAAGACCGTCAACCACTGGATCGGTGGCAAGACCGTCGAGGGCGCGTCGGGCAACTACGGCCCGGTCACCGACCCGGCCACCGGCGCGGTCACCACCCAGGTCGCGCTTGCCTCCCCGGACGAGGTCGACGCCGCGGTGGCCGCAGCGAAGGACGCGTACGCGACGTGGGGCACGTCGTCGCTGTCCGCCCGCACCGCGATCCTGTTCCGCTACCGCGCGCTGCTGGACGCCCGCCGGGACGAGATCGCCGCGCTGATCACCGCCGAGCACGGCAAGGTGCACTCCGACGCGCTGGGCGAGGTGGCCCGCGGTCTGGAGATCGTCGAGCTGGCCTGCGGCATCACCACCCAGCTCAAGGGCGAGCTGTCGACCCAGGTGTCCAGCCGCGTGGACGTCTCCTCGATCCGTCAGTCGATCGGTGTCGTCGCCGGCATCACGCCGTTCAACTTCCCGGCCATGGTGCCGATGTGGATGTTCCCGCTCGCCATCGCCTGCGGCAACACGTTCGTGCTCAAGCCCAGCGAGAAGGACCCGTCGACCGCCAACCTGCTGGCTGAGCTGGCCTCCGAGGCCGGTCTGCCGGACGGTGTCCTGAACGTCCTGCACGGTGACAAGGTCGCCGTCGACGGTCTGCTCAACCACCCGGACGTCTCCGTCGTCTCGTTCGTCGGGTCCACCCCGATCGCCCGCTACATCCACGCCACGGCCTCCGCCACCGGCAAGCGCGTCCAGGCGCTCGGCGGTGCGAAGAACCACATGCTGGTCCTGCCGGACGCGGACCTCGACGCCGCGGCCGACGCCGCCGTCTCGGCCGCGTACGGCTCCGCCGGTGAGCGCTGCATGGCGATCTCCGCGGTCGTCGCGGTCGGCTCCATCGCCGACGGCCTCGTCGCCCGGATCAAGGACCGCGCCGAGAAGATCAAGATCGGCCCCGGCAACGACCCGGCGTCCGAGATGGGCCCGCTGATCACCGCCGTCCACCGCGACAAGGTGGCCTCCTACGTCACCGGCGCCGCGGCCCAGGGCGCCGACGTCGTCCTCGACGGCACCGGTTACACGGTCGAGGGCTTCGAGGACGGCCACTGGATCGGCCTCTCCCTCCTCGACAACGTCTCGACCGACTCGGACGCGTACAAGGACGAGATCTTCGGCCCGGTCCTGTGCGTGCTGCGCGTCGACACGTACGAGGAGGGCGTCGCGCTGATGAACGCCTCGCCGTACGGCAACGGCACCGCGATCTTCACCCGCGACGGCGGCGCCGCCCGCCGCTTCCAGCTGGAGATCGAGGCCGGCATGGTCGGCATCAACGTCCCGATCCCGGTGCCGGTGGGCTACCACTCCTTCGGCGGCTGGAAGGACTCGCTCTTCGGTGACCACCACATCTACGGCAACGACGGAGTGCACTTCTACACCCGCGGCAAGGTCACCACCACCCGCTGGCCGGACCCGGCCGACGCCCCGGCCGGCGTGGACCTGGGCTTCCCCAGCAACCACTGATCCGGCAGATCCGGCAGATCCGGCAGATCCGGCAGATCCGGCCGATCTGGCCGATCCGGCCGGGACCGTATTCCTGGTCCGGCCCCGGAACATCGGTCCGGACCCGGACAGAACTGCAGGGCCGCTCCCCCGGGGCGGCCCTGCAGTGGTTTCTGACCGGTCAGCGCTCCGCGCCGGCCGCTTCCTCGATCATCCGCTCCATGGGGACGACCGCGATCCTCCCCGAGACGGCGAACGCCACCACCATCGCGGCCACCAGGACCACCTGGCCGGCCCACACCATCGTCTCGACCGGCACGGTGTACGCCCCCACGGCGCGCACCACGCACTCACCGAGCAGCGCCACACCCCACACCACCGAGAACCGCGCCTCGGCCCGCCGGAACGCGCCCGTCCCCGAAAGCCGCTGCCAGGCAGCGGTCTTGGCCGCCTCGCCCCGGGTCAGCCACGGCCGCAGCCCCGCCGACATCATCGGCCGCCCCCGCAGCGCGGACACCAGGACCACCAGGCCGATGGTGCTGCTCACCCCGCTGTCCTTGAGCAGCATCAGCCGCGGGTCACCCGCCACCAGGCTCAGCAGCAGCCCGACCGCGTTGACCGCCACCATCAGCGCCGCGAGAGCGTTGAGCCGCCGGTCCCGCACCACACCCCACACGGTCCAACCGTACCCAAGTGAAACGGTGAGGCCAGAGAGCTCCGTGATCTCGGACGCCGCGCCTGTCACGTTCCGGGCCTCGCCGCTGTTACCTGACGGACCGCCATGAATAGAGGGTTATCCGACTCCACCGAAGCCCTGACGATACGGTTCGCACCATCTTCGCCGCGCCCGGAAGTCTGCCTTTCGCCGACGCTTCGAAGTGCCCGTTCGGCGGTGGTCGGATGATCAAGGTGAAAGGATTCTTCCCTTTCTGCTCACAGGCTTACGCAGGGAAGTGGCGCCGGCTCCCGCCCCGAGGGCAGCTCCGGTAGTCCTGCTCCGCACCCGTGTCGCAAAACACGAACCGGTAGGGTCCGTTCCTGCGGCGCCTGAGGTAGCGGCTTCTCTTGAGGGCGTACGCGAATTCCGCTGATGTCCGTAGCTGTGACGACAGTACGCCTCGGGCATTTCCACGCCCTCACGTGCCCCTCTTCCGGTGACGCAGAAATGCACCCTCAAATGTCCAGCGCTCATCGAACAGTTGAGGGTCGAGAAAGAGACTGCACCATTCCCTACAGGAGTAGGCCCCCTCGATGAAACCGAACATCAGTGGCGCGTTTCCATGGCGTGCCATTACCACCTGGCTCACGGCGGCCGGTGTTGCGGCAGCTGCGGCCATGGCCCTCACCCCAGTGCAGGCCCTTGCGGTCGGGAGCCCCGTCCCTCTGGGAACGGCGGACAGCTACGCGGTGCTGGCCGGCCAGTCGGTCACCAACACCGGTCCGTCCGTGATCACCGGAGACCTCGGTGTGAGCCCGGGAACCGCCGTCAGCGGCTTCCCGCCCGGGATCGTGAACGGAGCCACCCACTCGGCGGACGCACCCGCGCTCCAGGCCCAGACGGACCTGACCACGGCGTACAACAACGCCGCAGGACAGGCCCCCGACTCCAGCATCGCCGGTGACCTCGGCGGTCTGACCTTGACTCCAGGTGTCTACAAGGCCTCCAGCTCGATCGGCCTCACCGGCACGCTCAGGCTGGACGCGCAGGGCGATCCCAACGCGGTGTGGATCTTCCAGGTCGGCTCGACGCTGACGACGGCCTCGGCCAGCCGTGTGCTGCTGGTCAACGGCGCGGCGCCGTGCAACGTGTTCTGGCAGATCGGCAGTTCCGCGACGCTCGGGACCGACACCACCTTCGTCGGCAACATCCTGGCGTTGACATCGATCGGAGCCAACACCGGGGCGTCGATCGACGGCCGGGCGCTGGCCCGCAACGGCTCCGTGACCCTGGATACCAACCGGATCACCCGCTCGACGTGCGCCAACGGCACCACGGGCGGAACCACGACCGGCACCACCACGGGCACCACGACCGGCACCACGACCGGCACCACCACGGGCACCACGACCGGGGCCTTGGGTGGCGTCCTCGGAGGGGTCCTGACCGGCGGTACCACCGGAGGGGGCCTGATCGCCGGGACCACCGGCGGCACGGGCAGCACCACGGTGGGCAACACCTCGGGGAACATCGCCGGGAACACGGGGGGGATCACCTCCGGGAACACGGCGGGGAACACCTCCGGGAACACCGCGGGGAACACGACCGGCGGCGGTAACGGCGGCCACCCGGGGAAGCCCACCGGGCACCCGAAGCCGCACCACCACGCCAAGCCCACCGGGCACCACCACGCCAAGCCTGCCGGGCACCCGAAGCCCCACCACCACACCAAGCCCTGCACGTGCAAGAAGCACCCGGCGAAGCACCCGAAGCCGGTCAAGCACCACCCCGCCAAGCACGAAAAGACGCACAACAAGAAGCACACCGAAGAACACACGAAGAAGCACGACAAGAAGTGCTCCTCGTACCAGGAATGCAAGGCCGCCAAGGTCTAGTTGAATCGCAAGCCGCCCGGCGCGCAGTACATCCTTCTGCGCGCCGGGCGACCGTGCTCACCAGCCCCCGAAGACGCGAAAACCATGAGTCCCTAAGACCATGAAATACGGAACCCCATGAGCATCAAAGATTCCTGCTACGGAACAACGCCGGGCGCGAAAGGTGACAAGGGCGGAGAGGATCCGCAGATCGCGAGAGAAGAAACCGGCGCACCGGAGACGATCACGGAGACTCCACGGCGCACCAGAATCCTGAAGACGATTACCGCCGTCGCCACGCTATTTCTTCTGGCGGTCTCGCTGACCCACGTCCTTGTCGTATTTCTGCACGTGGCCCCGGCCAACAGCGTCTCGCAGCGCTACAACAAGCAGATCAATGCCTGGGTCTACCCCTTGTTCGAGCAGAACTGGCGTCTCTTCGCACCCAACCCCGAATCGGTCAACTACCGGATCTCGGCACGGACCATGCGGACGTCCGCAGACGGCACCCAGCAGGTCAGCGACTGGTTCGACCTGTCCGCCGTGGATGAATCCGCCGTCCGGCACAGTGTCTTTCCGAGCCATACGGAGCAGAACATGCTGCGCCGGGCGTGGTCCTCGTACCTCGAACTGCACGGCGGGGACGACCAGCCCCACTCGCGCCGTGCCTGGATGATGCAGCAGTACCTGAGCAACATCTCGGCCCAGCGCGTCGCCGCGCACCGGCACGGCTCGTTCGAGGACATCCAGCTACGGGTCACCGTGCGCCCCGTACCGACGTCCGCAGGGGGAGCAGGTTCTCGGCCCGCTGCCGCCCCCGCGCCGGACAACACCCGGTACCTGCCCTGGTGGAAGGCGACGTGGAAGGTGGCCCCGTATGCCGGCTGAACAGGGACTGCAGGCTCCGCGTACACCGGATCCGTACCCTTCTTCTCCGCCACCGGTCGACGCCGGCCGGCGGGTACGTGGGCAGGCGAGTGTCCTGCGCACAATGAACGCCCTGCGCACCGCCGTGACCGAGCAGCCCCGCTCGCTCCACGCGACCGCGGCACTGCGCATCGGGTACGGGTTCCTCTACCTCGCCTTCCTGTTGCGGGAGTTCCCGCACCGGGACGAGATCTGGGGGCCCGGCTCCCCCTGGACACCCGCGCTGGCCGGTGAACTCTTCAACCAGACCGGCTGGTCCAGCATCCTCACACTGTCCGACAGCCGGCCGTACTTCGAGGTCTGCTACCTCCTCGCCGTGGTGACGTCCGCACTTTTCCTGCTGGGATGGCGTACCCGGGTCGTGTCCGTGGTCTTCGCGGTCGTCGTGGCGTCCTTCCACGCGCGTTCGATCTTCATGACGGACGGTGGGGACAACCTCATCCTCCTCATGGCCCTTTACCTCTGTTTCACCGCCTGCGGACGCCGTTGGTCCCTCGACGCCCGCCGGGCCGGGAAGCGGGGAACGCCGAAGGCGGTTACCGCCCTGACGCGGCGCTCCGCACCGGGCCTGTTGCGCGATCTCGACCTCGCGCGGCGGCAGTTGGCGACGGTGCTGCACAACTGCGCCCTGTTCGTCATCGCGGCCCAGGTCTGCCTGCTGTACGGATCCGCCGGGCTGTACAAGGTCCAGGGCAGCCTCTGGGGCAACGGAACCGCGATCCACTACGTACTCAACCTCGACCTGTTCCGGCCGTGGCCGACGCTCTCCGTCCTGGTGGACCGGCTTCCGATGCTGATCGCCGTCGCCAGCTACCTGACCGTCCTGCTTCAGGTGGCCTTCCCGTTCGTACTGTTCAGCCGGGTCAAGTACGTCGTGCTGCCCCTGCTCATTGGCATGCATGTGGGCATCGCCGTGCTCATGGGCCTGCCGCTCTTCTCCGGCGCCATGGTCGTCGCCGACGCCGTGTTCCTTCCCGACCGGTTCTACGGGTTCCTCGGACGGGGGCTGAGCCGCACGTTCCGGCGGGCCGATCCGGTAGCCGCACCGACCGCTGACGCGCCGTCCACTTCTGTTCCGCAGCCGCGCCCGGAGGACAGCCACCCCGAGCACCGCCCCCGCAAACCGGTACTCGCCCTCGAAGGGGCGGACGAGCATCCTTGACCGGACCTCGCCGACCAGTGCGGCAGCACCCACCGCGCACCAGCCACCGCCGGTACGGGGTCGAACGGGCACGTCTGGACCGCGGCCGCGCAGAGAAGTTGCGCAAGCACGGCGCGCTCGCGGTCTCGGTCTGGCTTGTCCGGGATGACGACGGAAGCCCCACGCACCTCACTGTGGACGGCACGCGAAGTCTTCCCTTCTGGTCGACCTCGGCCCGTGCCCAGAGGGCGGCGAAGATCTGGGGGCGTGGGCTCCGCGTTGAGTCCATGCCCTTGGATACCTGGTGCGATGGCGTACTGCCCGATGCCGACCGGGATGGACTCGTGATCGGCATCAACTGGAGCGGGCCACGCCTGGTCGGCTGGAGCTTCACCGCCGAGGAAGTTCTTAACCGGCTAGCAGCGGCTAACTAGCCCACGCCATCGGTCGCCAGGGTGCCCAGTCGCCGCCAGTAGATGAGCGCGCATCCGAGGGTGACCTGCCACGGCTTCGGCCTGGCCACCTCGCACCGCCGGTTCAACGGTTCCGGAGTGATCCGACTACCTCGAAGATCATTTCGTCAGGAGTTCTAAAGGCTATGGACACGGCTTGACATGGGTCATCAAGCAACGTTCACAGCCGACAAGAAGCGTGTCTGAAGACTGGTCTGCATCAACTCCGTTGGGTAGGCCGACCGAAACACGGATCATGAAGGCGTGACGAAACCGACGAAGAAGGCCGCCCCGGTCGAGCGGCAAGATCTTGAGCCGAAGCTCTCCGCGTACCAACAGGCCCTGCGCGAACGGCTCCTCGCCGCTCCTGTGATGTCGGCGCCCGAACCCTGGCGGCCCGTCTTCGAGTGCGAGTACGGCGTCCCTGTCGGCGGACTTCTCGGGATCGGTTTCGCGGCGCACCCTGAGGGCGGCCATGACCTGGTGATGGTCGTCTCTCACGACGGTCACGGACTCTTCGATGCCGTCACCGGGGAGAAGATCGCCAGGGATCGCGACCCCGACCCAGAGGACAGCACCCCCGACGCGGTTGCCGACCTTTCCTGTCCCGGGCTGGGGCCGCTCAGTTGTATACGCGTGCGCATTGCGGGGCTTTTCGGCGGAGGACTGCACACCACCACCGCGGACGGCTGGACTCTGGAGGTCGTCACCCCGGCCTGGCCGAGCGACCGTGTCCTGCTCTCTGCCGACGGCGGACTCCCCCACTCCGGTCCCCACGGAGAGCAGTGGTGGCACATCTTCCACTCCACATACTCGGAACTTCGAGCCTTCGGCTTCTCTCCCTCCGGGGAAACCATCGCCGTCGCGACGAGCAGTGATGTATCTCTGTGGACCCGCCGCCCTGAGCACCGCAACGGCAGCGACGCTCAGCGCTGACCAGCCCGCGACGCGGGCCCGCAACCACACGAGCAAAAGGGTGTGTGAACGCGGCTTGGAGGGTCAGGAGACCGTCCTGGCGGTCGAGATCACCCGCGAGGGCTTCGACTGGGCACTCGCGAACGCCGAACTCTCGCACTACGAACGGGGCGTGCACCCCGACCAAGCCACCTGGCAGCGCACCCTGCGCCGTGCCCCGGCGCGCGTCCAGTGGGACCCCGAGCGTGATCTGCACCTGAACCGGCTGCCGTACCGCTCCCTCCAGCTCGGGCTCGCGGGGGAGGCGGCGCGGCGTTACGCGGACGAGTGGACGGTGTCCGTCCGCGATGTCACCCCGCTGGCCCGGGAGATCCACGAGCTGGTCCGGTCGGGCCGCAATGACGCGGCGGCACGCCTCCTGCCGAAGGAGTCGCCGTACCCCGCCCCCGTCGCACCGACCGTCCTCGGGTCGACACGAGCGGTCTGCTGACCGGGCCGTGAAGCCTTCGGTCCTGACCGGACCGTGAGGTCTTCGAGGGGGCCCGAGGGTGGCTTCTCCACGCCGAGGTCATGGGACGGAGATCCTGCGAAAACGCCTTGACCGCTCGTTCCGGCCCCCTGGTAGGAAGATCACTGCCGGTGCGCCGCACCGGCTCACAGCGGCACGGAGGAACCACATGAACAAGCGCATCCTCGTTCGCATGGGCGCCACGGTGGTGACGGCTCTGGGGCTCACCCTCACCGCAGGTGCCGGCACGTCCGGCGCCGCGGCCAAGCCCAATACGGTCGACTACTTCTACGCGGGGGGCAAGAAGGTGGCCGGGGTCGTGTTCGAGCCGCGCGACTCGGCGAAGGACGCCGAGCGGGTGGATGTCGACGACCTGCGCGCGGACAACCACTACATCTGGACCGAGGTCTACGACGTCACCGCGGAGAAGAAGAAGGGCACCTGCCAGACGAGCACGTTCAAGTCCTGCGCTTTCAGCATCCCCGAGGGCCACAAGGTCCGGATCAACGTGTACCGGATGAACTCGAAGGACGTCGAGTTCCTCGACGAGGTGCACACCAAGAGCGGCAAGCTGCCCACGGCGTAGCCCGCGCGGAGAACGGCCACCGCGACGGCGCGACGTGATGACCCGGACGTTGCGGACGTGCCGGACGTCCGCGCCGGTGCGCGGGGGTCGGGCCGGTGCGGTGGGCCGGGCCGTGCGGCGGGCATACCGCGGGCGGAGTACGCCCGCGCAGCGCCGTACGCCCTGAGGAGGCCGGGTACCTCCCCCTGGCGGCTGCGTGGACGGGGTGGCGGCCCGCTTAGGCTCAACACATGGAGACCCCTCACGCGCGTACGCCCCGGTGGCGGCGCCTGCTGCCCCGCAGCCGCGGCCGGTGGGCCGCAGGCATCGCCGCACTCGTCGTGCTGGCCGGGGCGGGCACCTGGACCGCCGCGGCCGACGACAGCGCACCGGCCGTGCACCGTCAGGACCGGATGATGCGCATCGACGGGGTGTCCATCGACACCTCGTACTTCACCACCGGCGGCTCGCAGAGCCGGCCCGCGGTGCTGATCGGGCACGGTTTCGGCGGCAGCAAGGCCGACAACCGGGCGCAGGCCCAGCAGTTGGCGGCGGACGGGTACGCGGTGCTGACCTGGTCCGCCCGCGGCTTCGGCCGGTCCGGCGGGAAGACCTCGCTCAACGCACCCGGCGCCGAGGTGAAGGACGTCTCCCGGCTGATCGACTGGCTGGCGGACCGGCCCGAGGTACAGCTCGACGCCGCGGGCGACCCGAGGGTCGGGGTCACGGGCGCCTCCTACGGCGGAGCGGTCTCGCTCCTGGCCGCCGGGTACGACCGGCGCGTCGACGCCATCGCCCCGGAGATGACGTACTGGAACCTCGCCGACGCGCTGTTCCCCGGCGGGGTGTTCAAGAAGCTCTGGGCCGGGCTCTTCGTCACCACCGGCGGCGGCTGCGAGAACTTCGAGAAGCAGCTCTGCGCGATGTACGAGAGGGTCGCCGTCAACGGGAAACCGGACGCCGCCGCCCGTGCGCTGCTCACCGAGCGGTCGCCGAGCGCCGTGGCCGACCGCATCAGGGTGCCCGCGCTGATCATGCAGGGGCAGACCGACTCCCTCTTCCCGCTCGGGCAGGCCGACGCCATGGCCAGGGCCGTCAAGGCGAACGGCGCGCCCGTCTCCGTCGACTGGGTCGCAGGCGGCCACGACGGCGGCGACAAGGAGTCCCACCGGGTGCGGCAGCGGGTCACCCACTGGTTCGACCGCTACCTGAAGGGCGACAAGGACGCCGACACCGGCCCCGCCTTCCGCGTCACCCGGACCGGAGGCATCGACTCCACCGACGGGGCCGCCCTCACCCGCGGCGCGAGCGGCGACACCTACCCCGGGCTGAACAGCGGGGGAGTACCGGTCGGGCTGCGAGGCGGGACGCAGACGTTCAACAACCCCGCCGGGGCCGGCCCGCCCGCCATCTCCGCCGTTCCCGGCACCGGTGGCGGTCTCGCCCAGCTGTCCACCCTCGGCGTCGGGCTCTCCGTCGACTTCCCCGGGCAGAACGCCCGCTTCGAATCCGCCCCGCTGAAGACCGCGCGGCGCATCACCGGCTCGCCGACCGTGCGCGTGAACGTGAAGGCGGGCAAGGGCGACGCGGTGCTGTTCGGCAAGGTGTACGACGTGTCGCCGGACGGCAAGCAGCAGGTGCTGCCCTCCCAGCTCGTCGCCCCCTACCGGATCACCCCCGACCAGCAGGGCAAGCCCCTGGAGCTGACGCTGCCCGCGGTCGACCACGAACTCGGCTCCGGACACCGGCTCCGGCTCGTGCTGGCCGCCACCGACCTCGGCTACGCGTCCCCGGCCGCGCCGACCACGTACACCGTCTCCCTCGACGGCCCGCTCGCCATCCCCACCGCACCCGGCCTCACGACCGCCTCGGCCGCCCTGCCCTGGTGGACCTGGGGGCTCCCGGCCGCCGCCGTCGTGATCGCCGCCGCCCTGCTGCTCACCATGCGGCGCCGGACCGCCACCCCCGCCCCGGACCCCGCACTCACCGACGTACCGCTCCAGATCACCGGCCTGTCGAAGAAGTACGCGAAGTCCGCCGACCGGTACGCCGTCCGGGAGCTGTCCTTCCGGGTCGAGAAGGGCCAGGTGCTCGGGCTGCTGGGCCCCAACGGCGCGGGGAAGACCACCACGCTGCGCATGCTGATGGGGCTCATCACACCCGACGGCGGAGAGATCCGGGTCTTCGGGCGGGCCATCCGGCCCGGGGCGCCCGTGCTGTCACGCGTCGGGTCCTTCGTCGAGGGCGCCGGATTCCTGCCGCACCTGTCCGGCCGCGCCAACCTGGAGCTGTACTGGCAGGCCACCGGGCGGCCCGCCGCGGACTCGTACATCGAGGAGGCCCTGAAGATCGCCGGGCTCGGCGACGCACTGGCCCGAGCGGTCCGCACCTACTCGCAGGGCATGCGGCAGCGGCTCGCCATCGCCCAGGCCATGCTGGGAATGCCGGACCTCCTCATCCTCGACGAACCGACCAACGGCCTCGACCCGCCGCAGATCCGCGAGATGCGCGACGTGATGATCCGGTACGCGGCCGGCGGCCGGACCGTCATCGTCTCCAGCCACCTCCTGTCCGAGGTCGAACAGTCCTGTACCCACCTGGTGGTCATGGACCGGGGCAGGCTCGTCCAGGCGGGCCCGGTCGCCGAGATCACCGGCTCGGGCGACATGCTGCTCGTCACCACGGCGGAGGAGCTCTCCGAACCCCTCGTGGAGAAGACCGCCGCGCTCCCGGGCATCGGCTCCGCCGTCCGCACGGACGACGGGCACGGGCTCCTGGTCCGGCTCGACGGGGCGACGTCCGCACAGCTGATCGCCGAACTGGTCCGGCTGGACGTGCCGGTGACCGGTGCCGGGCCGCACCGCCGCCTGGAGGACGCGTTCCTCACCCTGATCTCCGGAGGCTCCGCATGAGTACCGCAGCCGAAGTCACCGAGGCCCCGGAAGCCCCCGGATACCGCGCCCGGCGCACCCTCCCACTGCGGGTGGAGGCCGCACGGCAGCTGCGCAGGCGGCGCACCCTGCTCATGGGCGGGGTGCTGGGCGCGCTGCCGTTCATCCTGATCATCGCGTTCGCGATCGGCGGCACCCCGGACGGCGGGCCCGGCGGCGGTGGCCGGCTCACTCTGATGGACACCGCGACCGCGTCCGCCGCGAACTTCGCCGCGACCTGTCTGTTCGTCTCGGCCGGATTCCTGCTCGTGGTCCCGGTGGCGCTGTTCTGCGGCGACACCGTGGCCTCCGAGGCCAGTTGGTCCTCGCTGCGCTATCTGCTGGCGGCGCCCGTGCCCCGGGCGCGGCTGCTGTGGAGCAAGCTCGTCGTGGCGCTCGGTTTCAGCCTGGCCGCGATGGTGCTGCTGCCGCTCGTCGCGCTGGCCGCGGGAGCCGCCGCGTACGGCTGGGGTCCGCTCGAACTGCCCACCGGCGGCGCGCTCGCGACCGGGGACACCGTGCCGCGGCTCGCGCTCGTCGTCGCGTTCATCTTCGTCTCCCAACTCGTCACCGCCGGGCTGGCGTTCTGGCTGTCGACCAGGACGGACGCCCCGCTGGGCGCGGTCGGCGGCGCGGTCGGGCTGACCATCGTCGGCAATGTGCTGGACGCAGTCACCGCGCTCGGCTCCTGGCGCGAATTCCTGCCCGCTCACTGGCAGTTCGCCTGGGCGGACGCGCTCCAGCCCGGCCTGGAATGGGGCGGCATGGTGAAGGGCGCGGCGGTCTCGGTGACGTATGCGCTGATCCTGTTCGCCTTCGCCTTTCGCGGGTTCAGCCGTAAGGACATCGTGTCCTGACCCTGATGTTCCGCTGAACTCCCGCCCACCGTTGCCGCATCGAGATCCATCCGCAACATCCTCGCGGGCTCCCCGGCCCCCGCTCGCACGTCACATGCACACGTGGGACACGACGACGCAGGGGGTACGGGGATGGAACGCCGGACACGGACGCACGGCCGGGCACGGATGTACCGAGGGGCGCTGGGG
>NZ_JAFMPZ010000199.1 GCF_017353455.1 Streptomyces laculatispora | reverse complement strand
CGATGCGCCGGCGCATCGAGAAGTCCCCGCTCTGGCCGCTGCCGGCGCTGGAGGAGCCCGTGTCCGGCCACTCGCAGCGCCGTTCGACCACCGGACGGCGGCTGCTGATCACCGAGCGGTCCACTCCCGCGGACGGCGTCGTGCTGCTCCGCCTGAAGGGTTCCGGCCTGCCGCGCTGGCAGCCCGGCGCGCATCTGGACCTGGTGCTGCCGTCCGGGCTGATCCGCCAGTACTCCCTGTGCGGCGACCCGGCCGACCCGGACACGTACACCGTCGCGATCCGGCTCGCCGAGGACGGCCGGGGCGGCTCCTCGGAGGTGCACAACCGGCTCCGCGAGGGCGAGGAGGCCGAGATCCGCGGCCCGCGCAACCGCTTCCCGCTGGCGGACGCTCCCGCGTACGTCCTCGTCGCGGGCGGCATCGGCATCACCCCGGTCCTGCCGATGCTGCGCGCGCTCGCCGCCTCCGGAGCCGACTGGCGGCTGCTGTACGGAGGCCGCAGCCGGGCGACGATGCCCTTCCTGGAGGAGATCGAGGAGCTGGACGCGGACGGCGACCGGGTCACCGTCGTACCGCAGGACGAGGCGGGCCACCCGGATGTCGCCGCGGCACTGGCCGGCGCGGCGGCGGGCACGGCGGTCCACTGCTGCGGTCCGGAGCCCCTGATGGAGGCGGTCGCCGCGGCGCTGCCGCCCGGCTGCACCCTGCACGTGGAGCGCTTCTCCGCGGCGGCCCCGGACGCCACCGGCTCCGCGGCCTTCGAGGTGGAGCTGCGCCGCTCGGGCCGCACGGTCCGGGTGGCGGCGGGCCAGTCGGCGCTGGCCGCTGTGCGCGCGGAGCTGCCGCACGTCGCGTACTCCTGCGAGCAGGGCTTCTGCGGTACGTGCCAACAGCGCGTCCTGGCGGGCGAGGTCGACCACCGTGACGATCTCCTGACGGACCCGGAGCGGCGGGACTCGATGCTGATCTGCGTGTCGCGGTGCCGGGGCGAGCGGCTGGTGCTGGATCTGTAGGCGGCCGGGAGGGGACCCGGGAGCCGTGTCCCGCTCGCGCCGGTCGGTACGCTGTTCCTCATGACGACCGGGGTGCGGCGCAGGATGGGCGTCGAGGAGCGCAGACAGCAGCTGATCGGTGTCGCGCTGGAGTTGTTCGGTCACCGCTCCCCGGACGAGGTGTCGATCGACGAGATCGCCGCCGCCGCCGGGATCTCGCGGCCACTGGTCTACCACTACTTCCCGGGCAAGCAGAGCCTGTACGAGGCGGCACTGCGGCGGGCCGCCGACGAGCTGGCGACCCGGTTCCTGGAGCCGCGCGAAGGCCCCCTGGGCGCACGGCTGTTGCGGGTGATGGGGCGGTTCTTCGACTTCGTCGACGAGCACGGTCCGGGGTTCGCCGCGCTGATGCGGGGCGGCCCGGCCGTGGGGTCGTCCACGGCGAACGCGATGATCGACGGGGTGCGGCAGGCGGCCTGCGAGCAGATCCTGGCCCACCTGGGAGTCGAGGAACCCCCGGCCCGGCTGGAGTTGGTCGTACGGTCCTGGGTGTCGCTCGCCGAGTCGACGGCCCTGATCTGGCTGGACGGGCGGCACATCCCGCGCGCGGAGCTGGAGTTGCAGCTCGTGCACGACTTCGCGGCGCTGACCGCCGTGAGCGCCGCGTACAACGAGGAGATGGCGGGCATCGTGCTGCGGGCCCTCGCGCAGGAGCCGGCGGACGGGCCGTTCGCAGACCTGCTGGTGCGGCTCTCCGCACTGGCACCCGCCGTGCCGGCCGTGCCCGCGCAGCGGCTGCCGTAGGTTCAGCTCTTGCGGTAGGAGGGGTCGAGGTCGCGGGTCTCGGCCGAGAGGTGCAGGGTCAGCCCGTCGGTCGGCCGGATGTGGCCTGCCAGCAGTTCCAGGACCGATTCGGTGAGCTGCGCCTTGATCTCCGGGGTGCGGCCGGCCAGCAGCGCGATCTCGATGTGCACGATCGCGTTGCCGTCGGGGGCGTCCGCCACCACCGTCCCCGCGACCTCGCGGAAGCGCGTCTTGCAGGCGGCGATCTTGGTGGTGACCGTCTCGGCGATCAGCGGGTGCAGCGCCCCCGCGAAGCCGTGGAAGTCGAAGCTCTCGTCGAGCTGGGAGGAGTAGTCGACGGTGATCTGCGGCATGGCGTTCTCCTGGGCAGGGCGCGGGTGGTGACCGCCCCACTCTTCCCCTGACCGGTGAGGGTGCACAAGCCGGGCCCGCCAGGGCCTCTCGTTTGGATCACGCCGGGCTCGCGGGTTCCGGCACGCGCACCTGCCGTGTTGTCGCCGGTCGCCAATGCTCCGCATCGACTCCCTCCTCCGCCTCGCAACCGCACGCACCGGACCCCGCTCCCTGATCCAGCCTGATCCAAACGAAAGACCCTAGGTGAGCGGTTCGCCGTGGAGCGCGAGCGCCAGGCCCGCTTCCGCGCTGTCCGCCCGGCCCTGGTCGAAGGCCCGCTGGTAGGCGGCGTCGCCGACGGCCTCGCGGGCCTGGCGTTCGCAGGCCTCGCGCAGCGGGCCCAGCTCCGGGGTGCCGCGCTGCGGGTGGCCGACCATCCGCCAGTAGAGCTGTCCGGTGCCGTACACCCGGGCGGCGTGGGCGCCCTCGCCCTGGGCGGCGACCGCGGCGGCCAGGATGTCCAGGCCGAGGGCGATGCCGAAGCTGTCGCGGAGCCGGTGCTTGCCGGCGAGCATGGACCGGGCGTGCGCGGCGGCCGCCTCGGCGTGGCCCTGGAGCAGGGCGATCAGGGCGAGTTGGTAGTCGGCGTAGCTGCGGGTCCAGCACTCGTCCATGGCCTCGCAGGCCGCGCGCAGGACGACTGCCGCTTCGGCCGCCTCGTCCAGCCGGCCGAGGCCGGTGAGGGCGAAGACGGTGATCAGGTGGCAGCGCAGCCGGTAGGCCGATTCGAGCGGGGTGCCCGCCTCGGTGCAGCGCAGCACCCGGTCCGCCTCGCGCAGGCTCAGCTCCGGCCGGCCGACCATCAGATGGGTGAGGCCGCGCAGGTACGCGGCGGCGAGGATGCCTTCGTCGCAACCGTCGTCGGCCGCCGCCCGTACGCATTCCTCACCGATCCGCTCGGCGGCCGGGTAGTCGCCCTGGAGCATCACGCAGATGCCGAGCACCCACAGGGCCCGGGTGCGGTGCGGGCCCTGTGCCGGGCCGACGTCCAGGGCGCGCTGTGCGTAGCCGCGGGTCTGCGGCAGGTGGCCGCAGCAGCACCAGAAGAAGCCGATGCGGCCGGCCATCTCCTGGGCCGCGGCGGTGTCGTGGACGAGCAGGTGGTCGAGGGCCGCGCACAGGTCGGCGTGCGTGTCGGCGATGCGGTGGTACCAGCTGATCTGGTCGTCGCCGGTCCAGCCCGCGTGGGCGCTGCGGGCCAGTTGCAGGAAGCAGGCGGCGTGCTGGTCGGCGGCGGCCCGTTCCTCGCCGAGTTCGGCCAGCCACATCCGGCCGTACTCCCGGATGGTGTCCAGCATCCGGTGGCGCACGCCGTCGCGCACGACGACCGATTTGGCCACCAGCCCGCGCAGTGCCGTGCGGACCCCGTCCCCGGTGAGTGGTCCCCCGGCGCAGACCTCGCGGGCCGTGGCCTCGTCGAAGTCGGCGCGCAGCACGGTCAGCCGGGCCCAGAGCAGCCGTTCCAGCGGGGTGCACAGTTCGTGGCTCCAGCCGATGGTGGTGCGCAGGGTGCGGTGGCGCTGCGGCCGGATCGACGCGTCGGCGAGCAGATCGAGGCGGGAGCCGATCCGCAGCGCGATCTGCTCGACGGTGTGCCGGCCGGTGCCCGCCGCCGCGAGTTCGATGGCGAGCGGGATGCCTTCCAGCCGGCGGCAGATCTCGGCGGCCGCCGCGGCGGTGCCCGATGCGTCGAACACGGTGCCCGGGGCGGCCGCGGCGGCCCGGTCCCGGAACAGGGTGAGGGCGTCGGCGGAGCCGTCGACGGGCAGCGGCTCCACCTCGACGAGCTGCTCGCCCTTGATGCCGAGGGGCTGCCTGCTGGTGGCGAGCACCGTGAGTTCGGGTGAGGTGGTGAGGATCTCGCCGAGGAGGTGGGCGCAGGCGGGGCGCAGATGTTCGCAGGAGTCCAGGACGAGCAGCAGCTGTTTGTCGGCGAGCCACTCGCACAGCACGTCCATGGGCATCCGCAGGGTGTGGTCGCTGAGCCCGACCGCGTCGGAGACGGTGGCGAGGAGCAGTCCGTCGTCGTGGAGCGGGGCGAGGTCGGCCCACCAGGCGCCGTCGCGGTATCCGGGTTCCGCGCGGCCGGCCGCGCGGACCGCCAGCCGGGTCTTGCCGACCCCGCCTGCGCCGGTGAGTGTGGTCAGCCGACGGGTGGCGAGGGCGCGTTCGATCCGGCCAAGCTCCGTCTTCCGTCCGACGAAGCTCGTGGTCTCCTCGGGGATGTAGCTCACCATCGTCACCGTCGCTGAACAGGTGGAGAGGCCGGGTCCCGGCCCCCGCGCCCGGTACGGCACCGGCGGGCCGACGAGGCGGCTGCCGGTGCGTACGGGATCGGGGCCGGGGCCCGGCCGGGTGGAGTGGGAGGGCGCGCCCGGGAGTGTGCTGTTGCGGCTCTCCCCGGCGGCTGGCCTCACGGTAGACCTGTTGCGGTCAGCGCGGCGAGAACACCGCCACCGTACGCCCCGGAACAGTGAAACTTCCCGAACTCCGCTCGTACGTCGCCTTCTTGACGGTAAGATCCGCGCCCGCCGCCTGAACGGGGTGCAGGGCGTAGTTCCTGCCCGCCAGGGCGGCGACCTTCTGGGTGGTGGCGCCGGGGGCGGCGTTGAGGACGACCACCAGCTTCCCGAGCCGCATGGTGATCACCCCGGGAGTCTCGTCCTTGCCGGAGAGCGGGAAGGAGAGCGTGGACTGCACCTGCCCGGCGGTGGAGAGGCCGAAGTCCTTCTCGGTGGCGCGGATGGTGAGCAGGTCCCGGTACGCGGCCGAGGCGCCGTTGATCTGTGCGCAGCCGGGGCTGATCGCGGCATTGGCCAACAGCGGTTTGGCATAGGGCCACTTGGCCTCGTTGTCGGCGGCGGGCGGCAGTCCGCGGCCGAAGCCGTTGCCCGCGCGGCAGTCCCAGTGCAGGGCGTTGAACCAGTCGCCGCTGTCGAAGGAGTTGCGGTCCAGGGACTTGGAGCGCAGCAGGTCGGTGCCGGCCTGGGAGAGCGAGGGGCCCTGCGAGAGCGTGGCCGTCGCCATGGCCAGGACCTGCATCCTGGCCCGCTCGGCTGCCGGGGTGCCGGCCGGGAGCTTGAAGGCGAGGGCGTCGTACAGCGTCTCGTTGTCGTGGGCGTCGGCGTAGGCGAGGGCGTCACCGGGGGCCGCGGCGTATCCGGCCGGGGCTCCGTTGTAGTCGACGTCCGAGCCCTTGACCGTGTGGCCGGAGGTGTCGGTGAAGGTGTAGCCGGCGAGGCTGCCGGTGAGCCCGACCTTGATCAGGTCCTGGTAGTGGAGCAGCCGGGCCTTCTGCTCGGCCTTCGTGCCGTTGTTCGCGGAGGTGTTGGGGTCGGTGTAGAGGCCGGTGGCGAAGCCCTGCACGCCGGGGTCCTCGTCGAACGGGGAGCCGCCGCGCACGGCGTCGCGGGCCCGGTCGGAGAAGGTGGCGACGCCGGTGCCGGCCATGTTCTTCTGGGTGGCCTGGACGAAGCGGGCGTCGTCGGCGATCTCACCGAAGTTCCAGCCCTCCCCGTACAGGATGATCTTCCTGCCGTCGACGCCGTCCTTGGCGACGGTCAGGGCGTCGAGGGCCTTGCGGACGGCCAGGATGTTGGCCTTGGGGTGGTGTCCCATCAGGTCGAAGCGGAAGCCGTCGACCTTGTACTCCCTGGCCCAGGTGACGATCGAGTCGACGACGAGCTTGCCCATCATGGTGTTCTCGGGTGCGGTGTTGGCGCAGCAGGTGGAGGTGGCGACGGTGCCGTCCTCCAGCAGCCGCTGGTAGTAGCCGGGCACGATCCGGTCGAGGACGGACTTGTCGTCCTGGCCGGAGGCGACGGTGTGGTTGTAGACGACGTCCATGACGGTCCGCAGACCGGCGCCGTTCAGCCCCTGCACCATCTGCCGGAATTCGACCGTGCGCCGGGTGCCGTCCGGGTCGGAGGCGTAACTGCCTTCCGGGACGGTGTAGTGCAGCGGGTCGTAGCCCCAGTTGAACGCGTCCTTCGCGGCGGCCTTCGCCACACAGGCCTGCTGCTGTGCGGAGTCGGGGGCGTAGACGGACAGGTCGCAGGCCGGCTTCTGCTGGTCCTTCTTCTTCTCGGGGACGGTGCCGATGTCGAAGGCGGGCAGCAGGTGGACATAGCTGGTGCCGGAGCCGGCGAGCTGCTTGAGGTGCTTCATCCCGTCGGAGCGGGTGTCGGTGAAGGCGAGGTATTCGCCGGGGTGCCTGGACGTGGGGTCCGCGATCGAGAAGTCGCGGATGTGGAGCTCCTGGATCTGGGCGTCGCGCAGCGGCACCGCGGCGGGCTTGCGCAGCCCGTCCCAGCCCTTGGGCGCGAGCCTGCGGTCGTCGAGGTCGACCACGAGGCTCCGGGCGGAGTCGGTGGTCAGCGCGGTGGAGTAGGGGTCGGTGACCTTGTTGGTGACGATTTTCTGGACGGTGGGCGCCCAGACCTTCACCACGTACCGGTAGGGCTTGCCGTTCCAGTCCCGCTTCCCGGTGACCGACCAGACGCCGGTGCGGTCGTCGCGCCGCATCGGGACGGTCCTGTCGCCGAGTTCGAGCGAGACCGTGCGGGCGGTGGGCGCCCAGACGGACAGCGTGGGGCTGCCGCCCCGGAAGACCGGGCCGAGCGAGGCGCTGCTCGCCGGCTTCCCGTAGAGGTCGTCGAGCACGCCGGCGCTCTGCACCCCGGTGGCGGCGAGCAGGGCGCCGTTGGCCGCGCGCTGGGTGGCGAGCAGCTGGCCGCGCAGGGCGTCACGGACCCGGTCCCGGTCGCGGGCGTCCACGGTGAACGCCGGGTAGTCCTTGAGGTGCGGGTACTTCGCCTTCTGCGCGTCGGTCAGCGCGGACGGGCTGAGCCGCAGCCACTGGCCCTCGTCGGAGAGGGCGCCGTCGGTGACGGAGATCCCGCCGTTCTTCGCGTAGACGAGCTGCTGACTGGTGGCCTCGGTGGCCTTCACCTTCCAGACGACGGTGGCGGAGTCGATCCACTGCGCCTCGGCCTTGGTGAGGTCGGGGGCGGGGACGCCGCCGGTCTGCGGGAGGAGGTAGCCGGGTGTGCCGCCGAGCATCCACACCTCGTGCCCGTGGCTCGCGATGTCGAGGGACTGGTCGCTGGGCAGGTCCTTCTCGTCGCCCCGGTGCAGGATGTAGCTGAGCGAGGTGGCCCCGTCGGTGAGCGGGACCTCGAACGTGAGACCCGATGCGTCCTTCTTCACCGGCTGGAGCGGCCTGGCCCAGTCGGTGGGCTCCTTGGCGCCGGTCCAGGTGTGCAGCCCCCAGCCGTCGTAGTCCCCGTCGGCCCGGTAGTAGTGCAGGACGGCCTTGCCGGTGTCCTGCGGCGGGTAGGCACCTTCGGGGGCGGTTTCGGCCTGGCCGTCCTCGCCCTGCTCGATCCAGACCTGTCCGGTCCTCGCGAGCTCGACGGCGCGCTCCGGCCCGTCAGCGGTGCCGCTCTTCTCGACGGTGTACGGGACCGAGGAGGCGCCCTCGGGCACCTTGATCCAGGCGAAGGCGCCGTAGGCGTCCCGCCCGGTGAAGTCCGCGGCGCTCTCGCCGGACCGGGCCTGCCAGCCGTCGTAGTCGCCGTCGGCGCGCTTGTAGTGGACGACGGCGTAGTCGCGTTCGACGGCGACGGGCTTCGCCGGGGCGGGTGCCTGTCCGGCAGTGGACGAGGCGAGCGCGCTCGCGGTGCGCCCGGCACGGTCGACCACAACGGCCTTGTAGCGCAGGGGCGTTCCGGCGGCGGTGGTGTCGCCGATGGTCTGGGTGACCTTGTACGGGGCGTGGTCGGCGGACCCGAGCGTGGTCCACTTCCCGTTGCCCTGCTGGGCGGCGAAGACGACCCGGTTCAGGGAACCGCCGTCCACGTCGGCGGAGAGCTCGACGGTGCCGGTGGCTCCGGCGGCCGGTGCCTTCAGGGAGATCGCCGGCCTGGCGGCGGGGGCGCCCAGCGCCTTCCCGGCGCGGAGCACGATGCTGGACAGGGCCGGCACGGTGACGGTGACCTTCTTGTCCGCGCCACTGCGGACCGTGCCGGAACCGCCGTACAGCGTACGGAAGTCCATCCGGGCGGACTCGGTGGGCAGCTCGACGGTCTTCGCGCCGGCACCGTTGTTGGTGGCGACGACGTACTCGTCGCCGCGCTCGGGGTCCGTACGGGAGAAGGCGTAGACGGAGCCCTCGGCGTACCGCTCGGTCTGGACGCCGTCCCGCAGCGCCGGGTTCTTCCTGGTCAGCTCGGAGAGAGCGGCGATGGATCGGTAGATGGGGTGCTGGGTGTCGTACGCGTCGGAGGCGTGCGTACGGCCGGTGCCCAGCTCGTCGTCGTCGAGGTAGTCGGCGGTCTTGGAGGCGAACATCGTCTGGCGGGCGTCCTTGTCACCGCCGGCGCCGGTGAAGCCCTGTTCGTCGCCGTAGTAGACGACGGGGTTGCCGCGGCTGAGGAACATCACCTCGTTGGCCAGCCGGGCCCGCTTCACCAGCTCCGCGTCATCGGCCTTCGGGTTGTCCTGCTTCAGGAAGGTGCCGATGCGGCCCATGTCGTGGTTGCCGAGGAAGGTCACCTGCTCGTAGGCGTTGGCCTTGTCGGTGGTGTACCGGTAGTCGTCGCCGAGGACGGCGGCGAGCTTGGCGGCCGGGGCGCCCTGTGAGGCGTACTGGCGGGCCGCCTCCTGGAAGGGGAAGTCGAGGGTCGCGTCGAGGCGCCCCTGGGTGACGTAGGGCGAGGTGATCGCGGTGTCGGCGGAGTAGACCTCGCCGAACATGAAGAAGTCGTCGCGCCCGTGCTTGGCGGCGTACGTGTCGAGGGCGGTCGCCCACTGGGTCCAGAAGTCCAGGTCGACGTGTTTGACGGTGTCGACGCGGAAGCCGTCGATGTCGAAGTCGCGGACCCACTTCTCGTAGATGCTCTCCATGCCGGAGACGACCTCGGGCCGCTCGGTCCACAGGTCGTCGAGCCCGGAGAAGTCGCCGTACGTGGTGGACTCGCCTGCATAGGTCGAGTCACCGCGGTTGTGGTACATCGTCGGGTCGTTGAGCCAGGACGGCGTCTTGCCGCCGGTGGTGACCGGCTTGTACGGGAAGGAGTCGGCATCCGTCTTCGCCATGCCCGCGCTGTCGTCGAAGGGGCGGCCGTTCCGGTCGAGGTACGGGTAGGCGCCCTTGGGCTTGTAGCCGTAGGTCTTCTCGGCGTAGTCGACGGTGTCGGCGGTGTGGTTGGTGATGACGTCGAAGAAGACCTTCATGCCCTTGCCGTGGGCCTTGTCGATCAGCTTCGTCAGGTCGGCGTTGGTGCCGAAGTGCGGGTCGACCTGGGTGAAGTCGGTGATCCAGTAGCCGTGGTAGCCCGCCGAGGCGTCCTTGCCGGTGCCCTGGACGGGCCGGTTCCTGAAGATCGGCGCGAGCCAGATGGCGGTGGTGCCGAGCCCCTTGATGTAGTCGAGCCTGCTGGTCAGCCCCTTGAGGTCGCCGCCCTGGTAGAACCCCTTGTCGGTGGGGTCGTAACCGGTCTCCAGCCGGGAGCCGGTGAGCCCGCCCCGGTCGTTGCCGGTGTCGCCGTTGGCGAACCGGTCGGGCATCACGAAGTAGAACTGCTCACGGGTCAGATCGTGGCGGGCGGGCTGTGCGGCCAGCTTGGCGTCCGACGGCGCGGCGGGCGGCCTGGCCGCGGCGGCGGGCAGCGCGGGCACGAGGGCCGCGCACAGGGCGGCCGCGACGACGGCGGCGGCGGGCGCCGCTCTTCGCGCGGGCACGCGCGGGGACGGACGTATCACTCGGGTTCTCCTCGAAGGGGTGCGGATGCGGGGCAGGACGGGCCGGTGCGGCCCGTCCGGCGGGCGGGGCGGGGAGGTCAGCTCCGCCAGACGTCACCGGTCAGCGCGGCCCTGCCGGAGGACGGCACGGTGGCCGTGCGGTTGGCACCGCTCTCCCAGGTGACATTGCCGCTCGCGTCCTTGCGGACGTACTTGTACTCGAACGACGTACCGGCGGGCAGGCTCACATCGAGCTTCCAGACCGGGTACATGGCCGGGTCGAGCTTCAGCGCGGCGGCGGGGTTCCAGTTGCCGAGGGCGGACTGGTTGCCGGTGACGTAGATGTTCTGGCCGAGCTGGGTGGTGGCGTTGACGCCGAAGGAGGCGCCGGAGGTGCCCGTACCGGGATCGGTCGGACCGGTGCCGCCGCCGGAGCAGGTGCGGGCGCCGGTCTGGAGGGCGAGGGCCGTGTGGGCGCCGAGCGTGGCGGTGAACTGGCCGGAGCCGTTGACGGTGACGCCGTTGCCGGACTGGATGTCGCAGTAGTCACCGGCGGGCAGCGAGGTCTGGAAGGTGCGGCTCAGCGCGGAGCCCTCGTGGTTGATCGCGACGTACGCCTTGGAGCCCCGGCCGAACGCGATCTGGTCGCCGCCGTTGTCCCACCAGTTGGAGACGCCCTCGCCGCGGGCGGTGTTGCGGAAGCCGACCATGGAGGCGATCTCGCGCCAGGCGTGCTGGCACTTCCAGCCGTCGCTGTAGCAGGCGTTGACCGTGCCGCCGCCCGGCGGACCGGCGTCCTTGTCGGACCACTCGTAGCCGGAGTGGACGTCGGGCGAGCCGTAGGGCCAGGCGAGCATGAACACGCTGGCGAGCGTGTAGTTCGCGCCGTCCTTGTAGTTCAGCGTGTCGCCGCCCCGCTCGGTGTCGTGGTTGTCGACGAAGACCGCGGCCTTCGAGGAGGACATGAAGCCCCAGCCCTCGCCGAAGTTCTTCAGGTTGGCGAGGTTCTCGTTGTTGAAGACCTGCTTGAGGCTGCGGGCGTACCGGAACTCCTGGACGTCCCCGGTGCCGGCGTACTCGTCGGGCGAGACGGCCTCGCCGGCTCCGTAGATCGCCTCCTGCTTCCAGTAGGCATTGGAATTGCTCAGCCGGGACTTGATGTTGGCGAGGTCGCCGGCGGGGATGTGCTTGGCCCCGTCGATACGGAAGCCGTCGACGCCGAGCGAGAGCAGGTCGTTGAGGTATCCGGCGATCCTGCCGCGGACGTACTCCTCACCAGTGTCCAGGTCGGCCAGGCCGACGAGTTCGCAGTGCTGGACGTTGTAGCGGTCCTGGTAGTTGCTGATCTGCGCGGTGCAGTCGTCCATGTCGGGCGCGGAGTACAGACCGGGGTAGTTGTACTTCGTGTACGAGGAGCCGCCGGTGCCGGTGCCCGAGCCCGCCGACATGTGGTTGATGACGGAGTCCGCGACGACCTTGACGCCCGCGCTGTGGCAGGTGCTGACCATGTCGGCGAACGAGCTGCGGTCACCGAGCCGTCCGGCAATCTTGTAGCTGACCGGCTGGTACGAGGTCCACCACTGCCCGCCCTGGATGTGCTCCTGGGGCGGTGAGACCTGTACGTAGCCGTATCCGGCCGGGCCGAGGGAGTCCGTGCACGCCTTGGCGACGGAGTCGAACTTCCACTCGAAGAGAACGGCGGTGACGTCCTTGGTGCCCGGCGTGGCGGCCTCGGCGCTCGTGGCGGGGACCACGAGTGCGGCGGCGCCCGCTATCAGGGCGAGAGCCGCGGACAGGGGTCTGCGTGCCATGTCTTTCCTCCTGCGGTGGGGGAAACGCGGGTGACGGTGCAGCCTCATACGGCAACGCGCCCTGCCCTCAAGGCTCCTGAATGTTCTTGCTGCAAGAATGCAAACCTTGCCGCGGTGAGACCGTACGAGCCCGTCAGGTTCCGGTCAACCCTTTGGACATGAGCTGCTCACATCCCGCTCACACCCGCGAAATGCTGCAGATTTCTTCCTGCAAGCTCTTACGCAAAACATTGCAGCCCTGTTACGTTTCTCCCGACTCCGGTCCGGTCGGCCGGGGGTCCCGTTACCCCGGGCCCCACGCGCCCGTCCGGCCGGGCCGGTCACGGACACGAGAGGCACCCGGAGTCGGCCCGGGGTGGGGCCGGCGGGGAGT
>NZ_JAFMPZ010000198.1 GCF_017353455.1 Streptomyces laculatispora | reverse complement strand
TCCGGCACGCGCACCTGCCGTGTTGTCGTCGGTCGCCAATGCTCCGCATCGACTCCCTCCTCCGCCTTGCATCTGCACGCACCGGACCCCGCTCCCTGATCCAGCCTGATCCAAACGAAAGACCCCAGGCCTTCTTCTTCGGGGGCATCCGCCAACCGCCAGAGCCGGCGGACGCCTCAGCAGACCCATTACTGCCTCCGCTCTTCCGCCCAGACCAGGCTCCCGGTCCCGGTCCCGGCCCCCAACAAGTCTGCCGACAGGTCCGCCTTCAACTTCCCCGACCACAGCAGATGGAACAGCACCGGCAGAACCTGGATCCGGTCGCTGACCAGTGCGGCCCCTCCCATAAGCTTCTCGGCTCACTGAACACCTCCAGGACACGCTCAGCCACCGCCACTGGTCGGCCGGAGCGTGCCCGGCGATACCGTGACGCCACCGAACGTTGGCCATGAGCACCGGATCAGAACGTCCGGCCCACTCGAACTCCCAGCCCAGGGCCTCGCAGGCCTCCCGTGCCCGCTGATCCATGTCCTCCTCGGCACGGACGTCCACGACACCCAGCCCGAGGGCCGAGCAGGTGCTCAACCTTCAGTGAGCCTCACGAGCACCCGTGCAGCTTCGCCGAGAATCACGGAATCTTCGCTGAGACAGGTCAGATGCGCGGTCCACCGATCCTGAATTGGCCTTGGCCTGCGGCTTCGCGGCGCGCCTACGGTCGGGACATGAGGATTCGAATCGTCGACGCGTTCACCGACCGCCCCTTCACCGGCAATCCCGCAGGCGTCCTGCTGTTCGGCCCGGACGGCTTCCCCGACGACAGCCGGCTCCAGCAGATCGCGGCGGAGCTGAACCTGTCGGAAACCGCGTTCGCGCACCCCCTGCCGCCGGGCGGCGCCGCCGACTGGGCGCTGCGCTGGTTCACCCCGGCCACCGAGGTCGACATGTGCGGCCACGCCACCCTCGCCACCGCCCACATCCTGCACACCACCGCGACCGCGAGCGGCGCGGTGCGGTTCGCCGCACGGTGCGGCATCCTCACCTCGACCGCACAGCCGGACGGCTCAGTCACCCTCGACTTCCCCACCGCGCCGCTGACCCCGGAGGCCACGCCGCAGGGGCTGGCCGCCGCGCTGGGCGCGGAGCCCGTGTCCGTGCACGACACGGGCCCGCACACCGGCGATCTGCTCGTGGAACTGACCGACGAGGCGGCCGTACGAGGGCTGGCCCCGGATTTCGCGGCGCTGACCGCCCATTCGCGTCGCGGCGTCATCGCCACGGCCGCGGCCACCGGTCCCGGCTGCGGCTACGACTTCGTCTCCCGCGGCTTCTTCCCCGCCGTGGGCATCGACGAGGACCCCGTGACGGGGAGCGCGCACACGGCCCTGGCGCCGTTCTGGTCGGCCCGGCTCGGCCGGGACGATCTGACCGGCCTGCAGGCGTCCGCCCGGTCCGGGCTGGTCCGTACCTCACTGCGGGGCGACCGGACCCTGCTGACCGGGCGCGCGGTGACGGTCCTGGACGGGGAACTGCTCGTCGCTCTGTGAGGAGGCGGCCGCGAACGCCGGGAGGGGGTGTGCGGATCACCCCGCACACCCCCTCCCGGCATCCCGGCCCCGCGGCCCCTCACGGGGTGGGCAGCCAGCCCACCTTCCCGGCGAGCAGCGCGTATCCGACGAACGCCCCGATGTCGAGCAGGGCATGGGCCGCGACCAGCGGCCCCACCCGCTGCCAGCGGCGGTACAGCAGCACGAAGACGACCCCCATCACCATGTTCCCGATGAATCCGCCGATCCCCTGGTACAGGTGGTACGAACCGCGCAGCACCGAACTGGCCACCAGGGCAGCCATCGGGGTCCACCCCAACTGCCCCAGCCGACGCAGCAGATAACCGACGACGATCACTTCCTCCACCACGGAGTTCTGGATCGCCGACAGGATCAGGACCGGGAACTTCCACCACACGTCCGGCAGCGACTCGGGGACGACCGTGAGGTTGAATCCGACGGCCCGGACCACCAGGTAGAAGGCCAGCCCGGCGCTGCCGATGCCCGCCGCCACCAGCGCGCCGCGCCCCAGGTCCGGCCCCGGCCTGGTCCGGTCGAAACCGATCGCCCGCAGGCCCGTCCCCTCCCGGATCAGGAGATGGGCCACCAGGGCGACGGGCACGAGCGCCGTCGCGATGCCGAAGAGTTGCCAGGCGAGATCCAGCCAGGGACGCCCCGGCGCGTACGAGCTGTTGAGCATCGCCGCCTGTTCCTTCAAACCCCCCGGTTTCGTCAGTGATCCGACAAAACTGATCAGGGCAGACACCCCGCTGGCCCCCAGCGAGAGAGCCAGCACCAACACCGTCTCGGACCGCAAGATCCGTCGTGACACGGCCTTCTGAGGATAAGAATCAGCCACGCGCCCCGCCTCCACCTGTACACCTGCCCTGAGTTGTGCATTCACGTCCCGTACCACTCCCCGCCCCGCTAGGGTCTCGAATACAGGTACGAAGATCATGCGCGACAGGCCGGGGGACGAGCACCATTGCCGATGGTGTGGTCCCCCTTTTCCTTGTTCATCCTCAAGGAGGGGCACCACCGACATGGGACGTCACAGCTTGCCCGACGACGACACGACGGACGGAAGCGGGGACCGTCCATCGAGCCGCCGTCGCACCGTAGCCATCGCCACCACGCTCGTTCTCGCCGTGGCGGCGGGAACCGCGGTAGCGGCCCAGGGCGGCTTGCTGTCGTTCTCGAAGTCCTGCGAGGACTCCGCGGTGCATCTGTCCATGGTGGCCTCCCCCGACATCGCTCCCGCCGTGCGTGCCATCGCCGACAAGACGCGCGAGGACGATCTGAGATCCGACGGCCGCTGCGTCGACGTGAAGGTGGTGGCCCGTGACTCGTACAAGGTCGCCGATGCGCTCGCCGACGGCACCCGCACGCCGGACTACCAGATGTGGCTGCCGGATTCCGATCTCTGGCTGAGCCGCGCGAAGGGGACCGGCGACGCCGTGCCGCTCACACCGGGCGACTCGGTGGCCTCCTCACCCGTGACCCTGGCCATGGTGCCCTCCGCCGCCAAGACCCTCGGCTGGCCGAAGAAGAAGTACACCTGGGCCGAGTTGACGGCATCGGCGACGGAAGCCGGCAAAGTGCGGCTCGGCTCGGCCGACCCGGCGCGCAGCGCCACCGGCCTGCTGGCGCTCACCAGCATCGGCGCGTCCTCCGACAAGGAGGGCGGGGACAGCGACACCAGGGTCGCGGCCACCGCCAAACTCCTCGCCCAGCGGATGTCCGACGGCGACGGCCAGGTGCTCGGGACACTGGCCGGGGACGGCTCGGGCTCCGAGGAGGACGGTCCCGCCCGCAACCAGGCGGTGCTGCTCTCCGAACAGGCCGCGTTCGCCCACAACGCCGAGTCGACCGGGGCCGGAAAGCTGGACCTCTTCTACCCCACGGACGGCACCCCGCTGCTCGACTACCCGTTCACCCTGGTCAACGAGGACAAACTGAGTACCGGCGAGAGCCGGGCGGCGCTGCGGTTCATGACGCTGCTGTCCGAGGAGGGCGCCCAGCACACGCTGGAGGAGCACGGCTTCCGGACCACCGACGGCACGGCGGGCGAGCAGCTCGTCGCGTCGGCGGGCGGCAAGTCGCCACAGCCGTACGCCACCTCACCCGCCACCGCACCGTCCGACGACACGCTTCAGAAGACGCTCGGCATGTGGACGATCACCGTGCAGAGCGCGCGGCTCACCACGGTCGTCGACGCCTCGGGTTCGATGGCCACGATCGTGCCGGGCCGCAACCAGTCCCGGATGGACGTCACCAAGGCGTCCCTGATCGAGGCTCTCAATCAGTTCACCCCGAACGACGAGATCGGCCTCTGGGAGTTCGCCACCAGGCTCGACGGCGACAAGGACTACCGGCGGCTGATGGCGACCAGCCGGCTCGGGGAGCGGGCGAAGGGCGGCGGTACCCACCGCGAGAAGCTCGCCGCCGCGTTCTCGGCCCTGCAGCCCGTGCCGGACGGTGCGACCGGGCTGTACGACACCGCACTGGCCGCCTACAAGGAGGCGCAGCGTACCTATGTGAAGGGCAAGTTCAACGCCGTGGTGATCCTCACCGACGGCTCGAACGAGGACGACCGTTCCATTTCGCGCAGCGCCCTGATCGCCGAACTCAGGCGGATCGCCGACCCGGAGCGCCCGGTTCCGCTGCTCGCCATCGCGGTCGGCCCCGACGCCGACCGCGAAGAGGTGAACGAGATAGCCAAGGTGACCGGTGGCGGCGGCTACCAGGTCAACGACCCGGCCGAGATCCAGGCGGTGATCCTGCAGGCCGTCATGACCGCCGGACAGAGCGGCCGCGCCGCCCAGGAGTAGGGCCTCTCGTCCGGATCAGGCCGGGCTCGCGTGCCCCGGTGCCCGATCCGGCCTGATCCGAACGAAAGCCCCTGTCGCCCGCGCCGCGCGCCGGAGCGGGCGCGCCGTGTGCGAGCCTGTGCTTCCTGTGGGAGCGTGTGGGGCCGGCGGGGGCATCCCGGACCGGGCCCGGCCCCGCCGACGCTCACGTTCCGGGGACGCCCACCGGCCAGCTGTGCACGGGCTCGCCGCCCTGCATCAGTTCGCCGTACCGGCGGGTCATGGCGGCGAGCGCCGCGTCCCTCCCGAGTCCGGCGTCCCGCGCCCGGTGATAGGCGTCCGCCTGCCAGGACGCCCCGTTCGTCCGCCGCTTGCAGCGCTCCTCGATGATCCCGAGGTAGCGGTCGCGGTCGGCGGGCTCGATGTTCCACGCGTCGAGCCCGGCGGCGGCCAGCGGCAGCAGTTCGTCCCGTACGAGCTTGACGGCCGGCACCCTGGTCAGCCCGCCGGAGCGGCCGGGCCGGGGCCAGAGCAGTTCGGCGTCGATGCCCCGGCGGCAGGCGGTGTCGAAGTTCTCGGCCGCGGCGGCGAACGGCATTCTGGTCCACACCGGACGGGACTCCTCGGCAAGGGCCCGCACGAGCCCGTAGTAGAGCGCGGCGTTGGCGATCACGTCGGCGACGGTCGGCCCTGCGGGCAGCACCCGGTTCTCCACCCGGAGGTGGGGGACGCCGTCCGACAACCCGTACACCGGCCGGTTCCAGCGGTAGACCGTGCCGTTGTGCAGGACGAGTTCCTGGAGCCGGGGCACCCCGCCCTCGTCGAGGACCCGCAGCGGGTCCTCCTCGTCGCAGATGGGCAGGAGCGGGGGGAAGTAGCGCACGTTCTCCTCGAAGAGTTCGTACGCCGAACCGATCCACCGCTCCCCGAACCAGGTCCTGGGACGCACCCCTTGGTTCTGCAGTTCGGGCGGCCTGGTGTCCGTGGCCTGCTGGAAGAGCGGCGGACGCGACTCCCGCCACAGCTCGCGGCCGAACAAGAAGGGCGAATTGGCTCCCAGGGCCACCTGGACCGCGGCAACGGCCTGGGCGGCGTTCCACACATCCGCGAACCGTTCCGGGGTCACCTGCAGATGCAGCTGGACCGAGGTGCAGGCCGCCTCCGGCGTGATCGACCCGGAGGTGCAGACCAAACGCTCCACACCTTCGATATCAAGGGAGAAATCCTCGCCGCGCGCCGCCACCATTTGGTCGTTCAGCAGCGCGTAGCGGTCCACGTCGGAGAGGTTCGCGGGGACCATGTCCGCGCTGCCGACCGTGGGCAGTATTCCGATCATCATGATCCCGGCATCCACCTCGCCGGCCTTCCGGTCGGCATATCCGAGGCCGGTCCGCAGCTCTTCGGCCAGCTGATCGAGAACGCGGCCGTCCAGATGATGGGGAACAATGTTCACTTCCAGATTGAACATCCCGAGTTCTGTCTGGAAATCCCGGCTTGCGATGCGCTCCAGCACCTGTCCATTCAACATCTTCGGCATGCCGTCGGAGCCCGCCAGATTCAGCTCGATCTCCATGCCCATGAGGTTGCGCGGCCGGTCGAATCTCCGCTCCGCCAGGAGCCTCACCAGCCCCTCCAGGCACTGGTGGAGCTTCCGCCGGTACCTCTGCCGATCGGACAGGTCAAAGGCGCCCGCCACGACCTTCTCCCCCATCGAAGTGTCCCTCCTCGAGTGGGCAGCCCGCGGCCCAGGCCGCTCGCGTCACGATCGATAATGCCCAGACGAGGTGATCCATAACGCCCCGCGGACGGTGCGCACCCGCTAATCTGATGACCGCAGCCCCGGGCACATTCACTCGGCATGAAGCAGTGCACAGTTTCCACCTTCGGCACGCGAGGAATGCACCGACACGTTTCGGCCTACCGCGTCACAGGAAAAACCCGAGGCGACGGCTGCGCCGCTCGCACCGAATCAGCATAATCTCCGCATAATAAAGTCCGGATACCGTCTTGCCGGCAATAGTCGTGGCGGCTAGTGGAATCACCGCGTGAACACCTGTCGTATAAACTCCGCGGACGAGGCAGAGAGTTGACGCACCGGCTCAGTCACCGGCCTCCTCTGGCCCCACACGCCGACAGCGCCGTCTGCACCCGCCCACGCTCCACCGTGTCTCCGAAGTGAGAGGCGACCCACTATGCCGCTGCATGTTCCTCCGGCTCCCGCGCCCGCGCTGAGAAGCGTACTCGCGGCGCTCGGTTCACCCACCGCGGTCCGCGAGGCCCGCACCCCTGCCCTGCGGTCCGCCCAGGGACCGCTGAGCCCCGAGCACCCGCTCCCCGTCCATCTGCTGGACCGCATCGGACCGGGCGGGCTCACGCCCACCACCCGGCTCGCCGCCTGGCGCTTCCAGATCCGCGGAGCGGAGCGGGCGGTCGCCGCGGCGGACACCATGCTCACCCCTGACGGCTGGACCTTCTCGCACTTCTTCGAGGGCCCCTACATCGCCTCGACCGAACTCGCCCTGCGCCAGGCGGAGGCGGCAAGCACGCACTACCAGCCGAGGCTGCTGTCCATTCCCGAGCTCTACATGCTGGCGCTGTGGCTGCACGAGGACACCGAGGCCGACGCGTCCG
>NZ_JAFMPZ010000557.1 GCF_017353455.1 Streptomyces laculatispora | reverse complement strand
GCACCGCCGGCCCCGGCGCGGACGGCCCGCCGCGCCGGGGCCGGCGGTGCGGGCCCGAGCTGCTCGTACGGCGTGCGGGCGGTGCGCGAACAGCCCGTGCTTCGCCCGCGCGTTATCTGCACACGCCCCGCACGGCACACGCACATGCCGCCCGCGCGCGGATGGCAACCGGCGGCCCGATGCGAGCGCCCCCCTCACGGGTGACGTGGGCAACATGGCCGGACAGTGACGAATTTCGGCCACATCGACGTGGCGCGAACATGTCAAAATCCACATTGACGTGGGCAAATGAATTGCAACGGACCGGAAATGGGAATGCCTGACAGTAACCCTCCGCAGTGGTACAGAAGTTAACAACTTTCGGTTTGGTCCGATTTCGTACGTGAGTGTTGGGTGGCTGATGCAAGGGTGTTGCCGTACCGGGTTCCGCTGGGTGTTCTCTGCCGTGTAGGACGCGGTTAAAGTGCTGGAGCAGAAGCTGAGGCAGAAGCACGGAGCAGGAGCGATTGCGGCCGACGTCATGGCGACGCCGGCCGGAGCCGAACGGGGAACAGCGTGCCGACCGCAATAGCAGTGACCAGCGCTGATCTGGTCCTACCGCCGACCGATCAGCAGACGCCGACAGCAGCCCTGCTGCAGGCGCCCGACGCCCAGGCGATGGACCTGGCGATCGGCGACATGCACCTGATGCTGGAGCAGCACGGGTATGTGATCGCCGTCTATCCGGCGGGCATCGCCCTCGCGCACGAGCGGCGACTTCACGCCGTCCGGTCCGTGCTGGAGAGCGATCGCATCGCGCTGCTCAAGGTGGATCTGCCGCCACTGGGAGTCGCCGTGCTGGTCAGGCAGTTGCGACAGCTGTCCATCTGCGACTTCAGCCCCGGAGTGGTTGCCTCCTCCGCGCGGCTTCTGTCCCATTACATCCATGCGGGCGCCCTGCTGAACTCGGTGACCAAGCTCGACCGCGTCCCCGTCAGCCTGAAGACGCACGCCAAGTCCTGGGTGCCCGGCTCCCAGTTCGCCGTACTCGCGGGACCGAACCCCCAGCTCGTCAAGGTCGGTCCGAACGCGGAGCCGCTGGCCGGGCCGGAGTTCGGTACTCATCTGCTGGTCGCCAAGGGGCAATTGCAGTCCGAGTGGGTGCAGCAGACCCTGGCGCCCGCCTGGAAGGTGCAGGCGATTCAGGACGCGACGCTGCCCGCCGATTCCTCCCGATGGTGGGGAACCGGGAAGTTGATCGAATTCGCGGCTTTCCTTCCGGATATCTCCGTCCTGTACCAACTCGTTTCCTCAGTAAGGCGAGAGACCTGTCACTGGTGCGGAATGGAGCTGATCGGTGATCGTTGCGGATTCTGTTCCTCACCGCTTCCCGCTACCGAGAACCGAATGCCGTCGTCCGGTGTCCTGAACCATGGAGCGCCTGCACCGCCACGGTCGTAGCATCCGCGGATTCCTCCTCCGCGGACGCCCTCGCGGTCCGGACACCGTCCGTGCCGCACACCCGGCTCAGCCCGCCCTCCAGACAACAGCCCGAACCGTTCCCACAGCCCCCGCGCATTCTTCTGTCCGCTGCCCCACGCATCCGACCCGAACGAGGTTGTCCGGCCCATGAACTCCCGCCAGCGCCGCGGCGTGATACTCCTGCTCCTCTCGGTCCTGTGCGCCTTCGGCGCCTTCGCCGGAGTGCTCTCGGTGATCAGCGACGTGAACTCGAAGGTCGGACCCGAGGTCTCGGCCTACAAGCTGAAGAGCGACGTCGCACCCTTCACCAACTTGACCCCGGGCAAGTTCGAGAAGGTCTCGATGCCGAAGCGGTGGCTCTCCTCCAACGCGGTGACCGACCTCTCCGAGGTCAACGGCAAGATCGCCCTCACCACGCTCAAGGAGGGCTCGCTCCTCCAGTCCGACATGATGGAGTCGCGTCCCGCCCTGCAGCCCGGTGAGCAGGAGATCGCGATCATGATCGACGCCGCGACCGGCGTCGCGGGGAAGATCACCTCCGGTGCCACGGTCAACGTCTACGCCACGTTCGCGGGCGAGCGCGAGGGCGAACCGGCACAGTCGAAGGTCATCGTCTCCAACGCCAAGGTGCTGGACGTCGGCAAGCTGACCGCCCTGGACCCGAGCAGCGACGGCAAGGGCAGCCAGGCCACCGAGGCCGTTCCGATCACCTTCGCCCTCAACACACTCGACACCCAGCGCATCGCGTACGCGGAGTCGTTCGCGGAGCACGTACGCCTCGCGCTCATCGCCACCGGCAGCGACAGCAGTATCCGTCCGGGCGACCGCACCTACACGCTCGACAAGGACAAGTGAGGATTGGATGACCACGAGGATCCTCCCGGCCGTCGGTGACGCCGACGCGGCCAGATCCGTCACCACCCTGCTCAGCCAGCTCCCCGACGCGGAGCCGGCCGCTCCGGTCGGCGACTCGACCCAGCTCATCGACACGCTCGCGCGCCTCGCGGGCGAGTCCCTCGACGAGCTGCCCGAGGTCGTGCTGGTCCACGAGCGGATCGGTCCGGTGCCGGCCCTGGAGCTGATCCGGGAGGTATCCCTGCGCTTCCCCGCCATCGGGGTCGTGCTCATCACCGTCGACGCGAGCCCCGGCCTGTTCTCCGCGGCGATGGACTCCGGCGCACGTGGCCTGGTCACGCTGCCGCTGAGCTACGAGGAACTGGTCAACCGGGTCCAGTCGGCCGCCCAGTGGTCCGTCGGAGTACGCCGGCACCTCGGCGCCGGCGGCGACGTCTTCACCGGGCCCGGCGGCACCGTCGTGACGGTCAGCGGCGCCAAGGGCGGGGTCGGTGCGACGGTGACCACCGTGCAGCTCGCCCTGGCGGCGCAGGCCTCCGGCCGGACCGTCGCGCTGGTCGACATG
Organism: Streptomyces laculatispora; assembly: GCF_017353455.1. Taxonomy (GTDB): domain Bacteria; phylum Actinomycetota; class Actinomycetes; order Streptomycetales; family Streptomycetaceae; genus Streptomyces; species Streptomyces laculatispora. Next base: position 11,836 of record NZ_JAFMPZ010000557.1, on the reverse strand, counting down.
GACCTCCAGTCCGGGGACGTCGCCTCGTATCTCGACGTTCAGTTCCGGCGCTCGATCGTGGACCTGGCGGCGATCACCGACATCTCGCCGCGCGTCCTGTCCGACGCCGTGTTCAGCCACAGCACCGGAATCGCGCTGCTGCTGGCGCCCGGTGACGGTGAACGCGGCGAGGAGGTCAGCGACCGGTCCGCCCGGCAGATCGTCAGCGCGCTGCGCTCGCGGTACGAGGTCGTGCTCATCGACTGCGGCGGCCAGATGAACGGCGCCAACGCCGCGGCCATCGAAATGGCGGACATCGCGCTGCTGGTCACGACGCCGGACGTGATCGCGGTACGTGGCGCGAAGCGCATCGTACGGATGTGGGACCGGCTGCAGATCCGCAAGGCGGAGGAGACGACGACAGTCGTCAACCGCTTCAACCGCAACACCGAGATCCAGCCGCCGCTGATCCAGAAGATCACCGGCACCCGCATCGCCGGCACGGCAATTCCCGCGAATTTCAAGGAACTTCAAAGTGTCGTCGATGCCGGGCGGATGCATGAACTCGACCCGAAGAGCATCGTGAAGCAGGCACTCTGGGCTCTGGCGGGAGAACTCGGCATCGTCCGTGCCGCCGAGAGCTCGGACAAGAGCGGCGGAAAGTACCGAAACGATCGAGGCTCGATCGGCCGCACGCGCAGGCGCGGCGATTCCACGGGCCGTGGCAAGACCGACTGAGGGGGCAGGTTGATCCATGGCAACCACAGAGATGGCGGACACCCGGATAGGCAGGGGGCGTGACCGCGACCGCGGACAGACCGCGATCGAGTTTCTCGGCGTCACCCCTCTGATCATCCTGCTGCTGGTGGCTCTCTGGCAGTGCACCCTGATCGGCTACACCTACAGCTTGGCGAGCAACGCCGCCGACGAGGGTGCCAGGGCCGGCACGGCCGCGCAGGTGTACCAGCAGTGGGCCTGCAAGCGGGCGGCCAGGGAAGACCTCCCCCAGGCCTGGCAGGGCGCGTCCAAGACCCACTGCCGACTGGACCGCGGACTGTACAAGGCCGAGGTGAAGCTGAGGGTGCCGGTGCTCGTACCCGGCGTGCTCGACTTCCCGATGACGGTCGAGGGCAACGCCGCCTCGGTGAGGGAGGGATGACCATGACCAGGACCACACACAGGACGCGACGCGAACGCGGCCAGGTCGCCATCGAGTACCTGGGATTCGTCCCGCTGCTCCTGCTGGTGGGCCTCTTCGCGATCCAGCTCGGAGTGGCCGGGTACGCCATCAACCAGGCGGGCACCGCGGCCCGGGTGGCGGCCCGTACGGCCAGCCACGACCGGCCGGAGCGCACCCCGGAGGACGCCGGCCAGGCCGCGATCAGCGACTGGCTGCGGAACGACACCGAGCTCACGCCCAGTTGGGGCCCCGGTCAGGTGACGTACAAGGCGCGCATCAAGATCCCGTCCATCGTCCCCGGCCTGGACGACGGCTGGCTGGGCACGGCCGAACGCAGCTCCACGATGCCCCGCGACTGATCCGTTCCGCAGGACACCCCCACCGCAACACGAGCAAGCCAGACCGAGGAGCAACACACATGAGCTTGCGGGCACGCATCACCGCCCCCGAGGAGCACGGCGGGGGGCGGGAGGACGGCCATATGGTCGCCACCTACCGGGCCAAGCTGCTCGAGGAGATCGACCTCGCGGAGATGTCCTCGCTGGCCACCGCCGACCGGCGGGCCCGCCTGGAGCGCGTACTCGGTCACATCATCAGCCGCGAGGGACCGGTCCTCTCGACCGTCGAACGCTCGCAGCTGATCCGCCGGGTCGTCGACGAGGCCCTTGGCCTCGGCATCCTCGAACCGCTGCTCGAAGACGCGTCCATCACCGAGATCATGGTGAACGGACCGGACCAGATCTTCGTCGAGCGCAGCGGCAAGGTCGAGCAGCTCCCGATGCGCTTCGGCTCGCACGACCAGCTCATGCAGACCATCGAGCGCATCGTCTCCACCGTCAACCGCCGCGTGGACGAGTCGAATCCGATGGTCGACGCACGACTCCCCAGCGGGGAGCGTGTCAACGTGATCATTCCGCCGCTCTCGCTGACCGGCGCGACGCTCACCATCCGGCGGTTCCCGAGGGCCTTCACCCTCCAGGAGATGATCGGCTTCGGCTCGCTCGACGAGCAGATGCTGATCCTGCTCTCGGGGCTCGTCCAGGCCAAGCTCAACATCATCGTCTCCGGCGCCACCGGCACCGGCAAGACGACGCTGCTCAACGCACTCTCCGGGCTCATCCCCGACAACGAGCGCATCGTCACCATCGAGGACTCCGCCGAGCTCCAGCTCCAGCAGAACCACGTCATCCGGCTGGAGTCCCGGCCGGCGAACGTCGAGGGCAAGGGCCAGATCAGCATCCGCGACCTGGTCCGCAACTCCCTGCGTATGCGCCCCGACCGCATCGTCGTCGGTGAGGTCCGTGGCGGCGAGTCGCTCGACATGCTCCAGGCGATGTCCACCGGTCACGACGGCTCGCTCGCCACCGTTCACGCCAACAACGCCGAGGACGCACTGATGCGTCTGCAGACGCTGGCCTCGATGTCGGAGATCAAGATCCCGTTCGAGGCGCTGCATGACCAGATCAACAGCGCCGTCGACGTGATCGTCCAGCTCACCCGGCATGCCGACGGTGGACGAAAGATCACCGAGATCGCGATCCTCGACTCGCACGGCCGCGACAACTACCGCATCGTCAGCGTGGCCCGCTTCATCCCCCAGCCGATGGCCGCCGACGGTCGGATCTACGGCCAGTTCCAGTACCTCCCGCTCCCGCGCAAGATCGCCGAGCGCCTCTACATGGCCAGCCAGCCCATTCCGCAGGCCTTCGGGGTCGCTACGTCCGAAGAACAGCTCGCCACCCGAGAGGCCAAGTAGGTACCGCGTCATGGACAATCTCCCTCTGCTCACGATCGTCGTCACGCTGCTGTGCGGTGTGCTCGGCGTCATGGGCCTGCACACGTATTCCGCGGGGAGGGCCGACCGCGAAGCACTGGTCGACCGCCTGTCGCACACCGGTCAGATACCTGTCACCGGCCGTCACCGCCGCTTCCAGGGCGTCGACCGCAGGCTGCGCGCCACGAGCCTGGGCCGCAAGATCGAACTGAAACTCGTAGTGACGGGCCTGGAGATCACCCCGGGCGAGTTCCTCGTCTACGCGCTGGCAGCCACCGCGGCCCTGTGGATGATCGCCTCCGCCCTGCTCGCCAGCTTCTTCGGTCCGGTCGCCGCCCTCATCGGTCTCTGGGGCACCAACGCCTTCCTGAACTGGCAGCGGGCCAAGCGCACCGAGCGCTTCATCAACCAGTTGCCCGAGCTCTCCCGCATCCTTGCCAACGCCACCCAGGCGGGACTGGCGCTGCGCACCGCGCTGTCCATGGCCGCCGACGAACTGGAGGCGCCCGCGGGCGAGGAACTGGCCCGTGTCTCGCGCCGTCTGGCCGTCGGCGAGTCCCTCGACGACGCCCTCAGCGAGCTGACGGAACGGCTGCCCTCACGCGAGCTGGTCGTCCTGGTCACCACACTCGTGCTGTCCAACAGGGCGGGCGGTACGGTCGTCAGCTCCCTGCGCAACCTCACGGAGACGCTGGAGGAGCGCAAGGAGACCCGGCGTGAGGTCACCACGCAGCTCTCGCAGGTCACCGTCACCGCCTACGCGGTTCCGATCTTCGGCGTCGGTGCGCTGATGCTGCTGAACACGATCATGCCGGGCGCGCTCGACCGGATGACCGGAGCCTTCGTCGGCCAGGCGGCAGTGATCATCTCCATCGGCCTGTACGCGATCGGATTCATGGTGATCCGCCGCCTGTCCCGCATCGACGTCTGAGAGGAGGAAGCACTGTGGAACTGATACTCGCATTGGTGGTCGGCCTCGCCGTGGCCGGCGCGTTCCAGGGCATCCGCATGTACCGGGCCGACGCCAAACTGCCGGGTGACCTCGCCGTCGCGCTGGAGGTCGGGTCCACCCGCACCAGCGCGGTCGGGTCCGGCATCGACCGCATGGGCATGCGCTGGGCACCGATGGTCCTCAGGATGATGGGTCCCAAGGCCGTCAACAAGAAGCGCCGTCAGATCGACATGGCGGGCAACCCGGGCGGTCTCACCATCGACCGCTACGCGGCCCGCCGGGCGGTCTACGGCGTGCTCGGCCTCGCCGGCGCCTTCTCGATGATCATCCGCGGCCAGGTCGTCATCTCCCTGGTCATGATTCTCTTCGGCCTGTTCTGGGTCGAGGCCGGAATCTGGTCCGCGGTCAGGGCCCGCAAGGAGCACATCGAGCGGACGCTTCCGGACTTCCTCGACGTCCTCGCAGTCGTCGTCTCGGCCGGACTCGGGTTCCGGCAGGCCCTGGAACGTGTCGCCGACAAGTACGAAGGCCCCTGGGCCGACGAACTCCGCATCACCCTGCGGCAGATGGACATGGGCGTCAGCCGCCGTAAGGCCTTCGAGGAACTGCGCAGGCGCAACGACTCGGAACAGGTCGCGATGTTCGTCACCGCCCTCCAGCAGGGTGAGGAGCTGGGCGCACCCATCGTCGACACGCTGATCGCCATCGCCAACGACATGCGCCGCACGGACGCGCAGGCGGCCCGCCGCAAGGCGGCCAAGGCGGTCCCGAAGGCGACGTTCGCCGTCACGTCGTTCCTGCTGCCCGGCACGCTCATTCTGCTGACGGTCGGCTTCGTCTACGGGACGAACGTCGACTTCGGTTTCCTGGGCGGCAGCTGACAGTGACGGACAACGTGCGGAACAGGGGGAGGTGACGTCGCATGGCATTCCAGCTGGGTACACCCCAGTCGGGCGTGGGGGAGGACGTACGGCAGGCCATAGCCGACCCCGCGTCACAGCCCGCGTTCACGCTTCAGGTGAACGCGCTCCAGGCGATGTGCCGTCAGGTATTCGGCTTCCGTCTCGCCATGATCGCGGTAGCGACCCCGTTCGCCATCGACCGGACGGCGCCCGGGCTCGCGACGTGGTTGATCGGTTCGGCGATCCTGGTCACCTTCATGGGCTCGTACGCGCTCTTCCGTGACTGGGAACGCTTCGGACCGCTCCTCCTGCGCCACCCGTGGATGCTGGGCATCGACGCGTTCTTCGGCGCGCTGCTCCTGATCACCGCCGGGCCCGAATCCACGCTCGCCTATGTGACGGTATGCACACCGCTGCTGGCGGGCCTGGTGTACGGCTGGCGCGGCTCCGCCGCCTTCGCGGTCATCCAGGTCGTGATCATCTTCCTGGTCTACGGATCGGACATGAAGCTGGGGGTGTCCGACGGCAGCGTCCTGCTGCTGCCCGGCTTCTGTGTGATCGCCGGTGCGGTCGGCGTCACCCTGCGCAATCTGCTGCTGCGGTTCGGCACGGCGAGCCAGGCCCTGACCGACACGCGGGCACGGCTTGCCGTGAACGAGGCCGTGGAGGGCGAACGCACCCGACTTGCCCGCGAGATGCACGACTCGGTCGCCAAGACCCTGCACGGTCTGGCCCTCGCGGCCGAGGGCCTGGCCACCTCGTCCGACCGGATGGACCCCCTCACCGTCAGACACCAGGCCGAACTGGTGGCCCGGTCCGCCCGCCGGGCCGCGGCCGAATCACGCGAACTCCTCTCCGACCTGCGCCGTGACTCAGGTCTCGACGCCGGAGTGGATGTGGTCAGCGAACTCCGCGCCCGGACCGATGACTTCACCCGCAGGCACGGCCTCACCGCGACCTTCCGCATGCTCAGCGAGCTACCGGTCCCGCCGGTGCCGCAGGTCGTCGGCCGTCAGCTGCTCACCATCGCCACGGAAGCGATGGAGAACGCCCACCGGCACGCTCACCCCACCTACCTGGTCGTGCTGGCCGGTGTGAAGGGAGACGTCCTGCGCGTCACCGTGTACGACGACGGACGGGGCCTGCCCGCCGGCACCACGCTCGACGATCTCAAACGCGCCGGCCACTTCGGACTCGTCGGCATGGTCGAGCGCGCCGCTTCGATCGGAGCCCGCATCCGCATCGGCAAGGGGAAGGCGGCGAAGGGCACCGAAGTACGTCTGGAACTGCCGCTGGCCGCTCTGGGCGCCGACCCGGGCACATCCGTACCGCAACTCACCTGACCTGCTCCACCACGTCCCCCCACCCTCTGAGAGGAGGTCGCAGAAATGCCGGATGACATCTCACGCGCGTCAGGACAGAACTGGGCAGCCCAGAACCACGCCTCCCAGCACACGTCGTCGCACGCAACCCCGCTCAATTCGGAGCACAGCTCCTCCGGGTTCCCGGTTCCCCAGCAGAACGCGGCACCCGAGGTGATGCCCTCGTTCCCGGCAGCCCCCGAACCCGTCGCGTCCACCCCGCTGCGCGTCGTCGTGGCCGATGACAACCCCGTGGTCCGGGCCGGCCTGGGCGTACTGCTCTCCGGCCGTCAGGACATCGAGGTGGTCGCTGAGGCCTCCGACGGCCGTGAAGCCTACGAAGTCGCTGTCCGGCACCGTCCCGACGTAGTCCTGCTCGACGTCCGGATGCCCGGCGTGGACGGCATCTCGGCGCTTCCGCACCTGGTGCAGGTTGCACCCGTGATGATGCTGACCTACAGCCGCGAGAGCGAGATCGTCCACGAGGCCCTCCGCCTGGGAGCGGGTGGATACCTGGTGCACGGCGAGTTCACGGCGGACCAGCTGGTGCAGGCGGTTCGCGACACGAAGAGCGGGCGCGCCCATTTCACGGCTACGGCCGCAAACGCCCTGCTCGCCCATATGCGTCAGGGATCAGGGCAGCCCGGGCAGATCCTGCCCGAGGGGCTGGGCGCCGCCCTGACCACGGGTGTCCCGTACGCGGGCGGGGCGTACGACGGCCATCCGCCACTCGTCCAGCAGCATCGGCCGCCACCCCATTTGCCGGTCCCCGATCCCAGAGGGATGGCGCCGCGCCCCGCTCAGCAATCGCCAGGTCTTTCGCAACTGCAACCGAATGTGGGACAGTCTTCCGTGGCCGGGTCCTCCGGCGCCGTCAATAGGCAGCAGTTCGGGCTGAGTTCGAGGGAGGTGGAGGTCATGGAGCTGATTGCATCCGGAATGAGTAACCAGCAGATCGCCGCCACCTGCTTCATCAGCGAGAAGACCGTCAAGAACCACATCAACCGGATCTTCACCAAACTGCACAGCGGCAGCCGCAGCGAGGCGATCGCCCGCTGGCTCGGTACCGCGCCGCCCTCCGGGGCCGGTACGAGAGGGGACAGGTAGTCATGGCCGATCGGGGGATCCGACGCATGGTCGTGGGTACGGCACGTGGGGCCCAATGCTGGGCCGGGAGGGCCCAACTGGCGCTTTGGGCCCGCGAATGGGCCCTGGGGCCCTCTGGTGGGCAGGGTGTGCCGCCGTATGTTTCTCATGTCGCCAACGGCACCGGCCAGGAGGAAGCCGGTAACGGAAGCGACACCACAGAGACTTACGCGTCGGCCTACCAACGGTCGGCCGATACCGGAGGGGTACATCATGCCGAACGACACCATTCTGAAGGCCGCAGTCGACACCCAGATCGCCGTCAGCGGATGGCGCGACACCGTCGTTCGGCGGATGACGGACCCCTCGCGCTCGAAGGGTCAGACGGCTTTCGAGTACCTGGGCATCATCCTGGTGGTCGTGGCGATCATCGGTGGCATCGCGGCCTCGGGTATCGGCGGGGACATCAAGAAGAAGATCAGCGAGCAGGTCGACAAGGTCAAGGCCGGCTGATCCTGAGCCGCAACCACGCCGACCGAGGGCAGGCCTTCCCCATCTACATCGTGATGGTGGCGGGCCTGCTCTTCGTCGCGTTCGCTTTCTTTGCTGTCGGTCAGGCCTCCGCCACTCGCAACGGCGCCCAAGGTGCCGCGGACGCTGCCGCACTCGCGGCGGCCCAGGACGCCCGTGACGGGCTGGGGCCGCCCTTCCTCGCCGCCCTGCAGAGCCCCAATGGGCTCGATGAATTCCTGCGTGACTACCGGTACGGCCCGGTGCCCTGTGTCCAGGCCCAGCGTCTGGCCGCCGCAAACGACTCGGACGTCGTCGGTGGCTTCCCGGGGCACGGTGGCTGTTCATGGGACTACGGCTATCTGCAGGACAAGGTGACCGCCGAGGTCAAGACCCGTTACACAGTCGGGTCCTCGGTGATCCCAGGCACGGCCACGAAGCACGCCACCGCCGATGCCACAGCCGTGATCGAGTTCCGGTGCACCTGGAAGGCCAAGGACGCACCGAGCACCGATCCGGGCGCCGATGACGACGGGGGCGACAAGGGCGACAAGGGCGACAAGGGTGACGAGGGCGACAAGCCGGATCTCCCGATGCTCACTTTTGACTGCGGCCGGGACGGTATCGATATCGATCCCACCGATCCGCAGCCATGGGCGGAGCTGGGCAAAGCGCTCTTCGCCGTGCATCTGATCGACTGACAGCGAATAAGGAAACGAGGAACGGTATCCATGAGCATTCGGCGTACTACGAAGGCCCGAAGGGGAGCCGCGGCCGTCGTGATGGCAGCTGCTTTGGCCCTCGCCGTGGCCGGCTGTGGTGGGGACGACGGCGGCGGGACGACGGCGAAGACTCCGTCCTCCGAGAAGTCCGGCAGCACTGACGGCAAGCAGGAGGACACGGCCGCGGGCGAGCAGACGGACCCGAACGCGAAGCTTGCCGTCCTCAAGGGCGCGGATTCGATGGAGTACACCGTCACTTCCGTGGTCCGCGACTCCGGTGGATTCGTCACCGTGACCGGTCAGATGAAGAACACCGGTTCCGAGAACTTCTACGGGGTGCCGTCGTGGCGCGGCAACGAGAAGGAGATCCTGCTCGGCAGCGGTGACGCGGTCAGCGGTGGAACGCTCGTGGACCAGCTGGGCAAGAAGCGCTACTACGTGCTTCGTGACACCGAGGGCCGTTGCCTCTGCTCGACCGGGATCTCGAAGGTCGAGGCCGGCAAGTCCGTCCCCGTCTTCATGCAGTTCCCGGCCCCGCCGGAGGGGACCGACCAGGTGAACCTGTCGATCCCGACCTTCGACTCTGTCGCCATCAAGATCTCCGGGTGAGTGCCGACATGACAGTTACTCACCGGAAGCGCCCTGTCTCCCGGCTGGCGCTGACAGCCGTCGCCGCAGCTGTCGTCCTCGCTGGAGCGAACCTGGCCACGGCGGGTCTCGCGAGGGCGGACGAATCCCCGAGCACGCCGCCCGGGACCGAGGAGTCGGTGGCTCCGCCAGTGAAGGTGGATACCAACGACCCTGACCTGAAGATGCCCGAGGGCGGCACTCTCGCGCCCGAGAAGGTCCTCAACATCAAGTCCGTGGTGGAGGACATGGGGGGCGAGGAGCGGCGTGAGGACACGAACTCCACCGTCAAGTTCGCCCTCCAGGCCGAGGTGCTCTTCGGTAAGGACAGCGCCAAGCTGAGCGGCGCGGCCAATTCCCGTATCTCGGCCATCGCTGACGAGATCAAGAAGCAGAAGGCCACGAAGGTAAGGATCTTCGGGTTCACCGACGACCTCGGTTCCTCCGAGCACGGCGATGTGCTGTCCAAGCAGCGCGCCGAATCGGTGAACACGGTGTTGTCCAAGGAACTCGGTTCGAGCATCACCTTCGAGATCCGCGGCTACGGCGAGCAGTACCCGATCGCCGACAACGGCACGGAAGAGGGCCGGAAGAAGAACCGCCGCGTGGAGGTCTCCTTCCCGCGCGGCAGCTCTTCCTGACCCGACCTGAACGCAGCAGGGCCTGGCGCCGTGACCGGTGCCAGGCCCTGCTGCTGTGTCACAGCAAGTGGTCGGCCTTGCCGGCTTTGATGTCGCGGATCATTTGCTGGAGCGCCTCACGGCTGTCGGTGACGTATTGGTCCTCCTGACCGAGAACGGTGATGAATCCGTTTCCGTCCGAGTCCGTGCCGAGCCTGAAGCAGTTGTTTCCCTCACCGCAGTAGGGCTCTTCCCAGTTGATCTCTGACATGTCGAACGTCCTCACAGTTGGCTGGCTATGGCGTGGACGAGGTCTCGCGACTCGGCGGAGGGGAGCGATGCCTGCTCCATCCAATCGAGATGTGCCCGGTACTTGGTGAGCTGCCCATCTGCGTGCATGAACTCCGGGCCATGTGCGGAATCGAGCTGCACGGTGTCCAGTTGGGGTACGGCACCGTGGGCGTAGAGGAGCGCGTGACCGGCTCCGGGGAAGGCTCCGCGGCTGATTGGTACCACGCGGATGTCGATGTGATCGCGCTCGGACGCATCGCAGAGATGGCGGAGCTGTTCCTGCGTGACCTGTCGGCCCCCGAACTGCATCCGCAGGGCCGCTTCATGGACGTATCCGACGTAGGGGGTCGGGGTCTCGCGGTCGAGTACCTGCTGTCTCTCCATCCGATGGGCCACCCGCAATTCGATCTCCAGTCGCGACAGCGCGGGCAGCACGGCGCCGAACACTGCACGGGCGTACCCGTCGGTGTGGAGCAGGCCAGGGAGGTGCACAGTCTGCGCAGTGCGCAGGCGCGTTGCGTGCCATTCGAGTTCCGCGATGTCCAGGAGGCCCGAAGGCAACGTGCCCCGGTACTGCTCCCACCATCCGCGGTCGCGTTGTTCCGCCATCTGCGCCAGCGCATCGACGTAAGAGTCATCGGCACAGGCGTAATTGCAGGCGAGAGTCCGTACGCGAGCGGGGTTCACGGGGCGGACCCCGACCTCCATGTTGGAGACCTTCGTCCGGTCCACTCCAAGTAGGCCGGCCGCATACGCAGTGGTTGCTTCAGCGGCGAGCCGCATCTTGCGTAGCTCAGCTCCTAGCCGCTTCTGACGCTCGCTGGGGGTGGAACTGCTCGGCATGGGCCCCTTCTTCCGCCGACGGTGGACACAGTCTGTCTCTGCAGGGGTGTGCCAGTCCAGAAGCGAAGAGGCAATTGCCTCCATTTCTGTGACACGAGTGCCCGCGCTGCGCTACTTTAGGTGACGCACCGCTCACGCAGCGGCGAGCTGGAAGCGCATCGCGCGGTCCTGCCCGCAACCTCCTTCCCTGGTAGGGGCGGGCCCGCGTCAGGGAGACAGGCCACTGCTCGTCCGTAACGCGAAGCCATTCGTGCGCACCCATGAGGAAGAGGGACACCGTCAACTCGCCACCCACTGCAGGGGAGTCACACGTGCACTCATCTCCACTCGCCGCGCTCTGTCCGGCCGCCGTCGCCGAGACGTCAACGCCGTACCCCCACCCGGTCCTGCATCCTGCCCCGCAACATCAGGGCTCGCGGCCCTACCTGCGCCCGAAGCGTCAATCCGGGCGCGGGACCGAGCTCACGCTGAGTTTCACCTTGCCCGGCGACATCCGTAGCGCGTTCATCGGCCGCGCGGCGATCGCCGCCGCGCTGAAAGCCCACGGGCTTGCCCCGTACGTCTGGCCGACCACGCATGCCGCGTCCGAACTGATCGCGGTGACAGCCAGGATGAGCCCCCGCAAGGAGCTCTACGTATTCCTGCGGCACCGCGAGGACGCGGTGCGCCTCCTCGTCTGGGACCAGCATCCGCACCACGTCGAACCGGATACGGCCGCACTCTGCGAGACGCGCCGGCGGCGGGCCCTCTGGCTGCTGGCTGCTGTCGTCGACGACTGGGGAGGCGAGTGGGGCGTGTGCGAGGCGCCGCAGTCGCAGCCGGGTACCAAATCCTGGGTTCTCCTGCCTCGTTGATATGCCGTGCCGTGCCGCGCCGTGCCGCGCCGTGCCGCGCCGTGCCGCGCCGTGCGAAGGCTCACCGACGGCCCGACCTGCGTCGTCGTCGAGCACAGAGAAGACGGAAACAGGGGAAGGGCAATCGGGAGAGGT
>NZ_JAFMPZ010000556.1 GCF_017353455.1 Streptomyces laculatispora | reverse complement strand
CAGCCGGTTGATGTAGCGGAACGGTTCGCCGTGGGTGTTGCGGTGGGCGGCGAGCGCGAAGTTCCCGAAACCGCCGGGCTGCGCGGTGCCGGGGTAGTGGCCGACGTACCCCTTGTCGAGGACGCCGCTCCTGCTGATGCCCTGGGCGACGGGTGCGGTGAGCCCGATGCGCGGGATCCGGATGACGGCGTACGCCTGGGACCGGCGGGGCGCGGTGGCGGCCGGGGCCGCACCCCTGCCGCTGCCCTTCCCGTCCCCCGTGGACACGGCGGGGCTGTCGTCCGCCGGCTGCTCCGTCTCCGCGGCCCCTCCCGACGGCTCGGGCGCCGGCGCTCCCCAGTCCCGCTGGAGGGCCTGCACGGTGTGCGCGGCGCCGGCGCGGGCCTGCCGGTTGGTCCACCACAGCTGATGGGCGACGAGCAGCAGCAGAACGACGCCGAGGGTCACCACCACCTCGGCGCTCGTCCACAGCCCCCGCACAGCGGCCAGCCGCCCTCGCGAGCTCCGCTGCACCACCACAGGTATCCGCTCCCGCACGGCCCGCACGATAGGGCCAAGCCCCGTAACTCTCCAGAGCTGGAACAACTCTCCGTCCCGCGGCCGTACAGCAGTACGGTGTGGTTCATGCGCCCCGACACGCCTGCCGACCACACCACCGAAGCCGAGCGCCTGCTGCGCACCGCGGCGCAGTACCCCGAGGACCACGAGCCGCTGCTCCTCCAGGCCGCGGCCCACCTGGAGCTCGCCGGCGACCGCGCCCGCGCCACGACGCTCTACGACGAACTGCTCAGCGACCCCGGCACCGAACACCCGCACCTGGTGAAGGCGCTCAACGCCGCCAACCTGTGGGAGTACGGCCACGAGGCCGAGGCCCGCGCGATCATCGACGGCATCCGCGCGGCGGGCCCGCTGGAAGCGGCTCCCTGGGAGATCGCGGCGGAGACCCTGGAGGCCCACGACGAGCTGGAGGCGGCCCACGACTACTTCTCCACGGCCCTCACCCTGCTCATCGCACCGGGCGAGGAAGTCCCGTACGCCACACAGTCGTTGCTGACCGGCCGCCACCGGGTGCGCCGTCTGATGGGCGTCCGGCACGACGCCTGGGACGAGCTGGCCGACACCCTCCACACGGCGGCCGTCCCGCTGGACGAACTCCATGACCCGAAGCGCCTGTGGGCCCTGGGCTCCTCGGACCCGGGCGAGCTGCGCGCCGAGATCACCCGCCTGCGCGCCGAACTCGGCACCTACCGCACCGCTCTCTCCCGCCCCTTCCCGGTGGCGGTGCTGCACTGGCCGGAAGCCGAACTGAACGAGCTCCTCACCGCGTACCCGGGCCTCGGCAGCGAGTACGCCTCCCACCCGGACCACCTGGCCCGCCTGGAGACGGCCCTGCGCGACCTCCATGCGACGGGCACCCCGAACCTCGGCATCGTGACGGGCACGGTCCCGTCGTACGAGGCGTTCGCCGCCTCCGAGGCCGCCTCTCCGGCCGACCCGGACCTGCTCCCCCAGTACGCCACCACCCTCGCGGCCCGCGGCCGCGCGGTCCCGTGGCCGCCGGCGAGGAGCGCGGCGTGCTGGTGCGGAACGGGACGTTCGTACCGGGACTGCCACGGGGGCGCGTTGTAGGAGGCGGGTCCTGCGCCCGTACCACGTCCCCGATATCGGATGCCGGGGCGCGAACCGGCTGGGTACGGTTCCGCCATGCCCGAACTCCAGCGCCTGCGCGCCGACCACGCCCCGGCCCTCCTCGCGTTCGAGCAGGAGAACCGCGCGTTCTTCGCCGCCTCGATCCCGGACCGCGGCGACGACTACTTCACCCACTTCGCCGCCCGCCACGAGGCCCTGCTCACCGAGCAGGCGGCCGGCACCTGCCACTTCCACCTCCTGGTGGCGGAGGACGGCGAGGTGCTGGGCCGCTTCAACCTGGTCGACGCGGCGAACGGCACCGCGGACCTGGGCTTCCGCCTGGCCGAGAAGGCGACGGGCCGCGGCCTGGCCACGGCGGCGGTCCGCCGCCTCTTCACCCTGTGCACGACCACGTACGCCCTGACCACGCTCCGCGCGGCGGCCGCGGTCACCAACGGCGCCTCCCGGGCGGTCCTGATGCGGACGGGGTTCGTCGCGACGGGCGAGGAGGTGCTGCTGTCGGGGAAGCGGGGGGTGGTGTACGTACGGGAGCTGGGCGGCCGGGAGAGCGTCGACGTCTGATCTGCGCACCCCGTCGAACGGCCGGACAGATGGACGGCTCGTACCTGGCCGAGTGCCGTGCCGTGGCTCCGCGCCACCGATTCGATGGGAGCGATTTCGCGATCATTGATCCGGAACCGACCGGAGCGTAGGAAACTGGGCAGTGATGAGCACTGCCAAGCCTTCGTCCCCCGGGGTCTCCGCCCGGATGAGCCGCCAAGCGAGCCGCGACACGGCGCCCGAAGTGGCGGTCAGAAGGCTGTTGCACGCTTCCGGCTATCGCTATCGGGTCAATGAGCGGGTCCCGGACATGTCCCGGCGGACGATCGACATCGCCTTCACCCGGGCCAAGGTGGCGGTGTTCCTGGACGGGTGCTTCTGGCACGGCTGCCCCGAACACGCGACGCGACCGAGGTCGAATGCTGAGTGGTGGCGGCAGAAGCTCGATCGCAACATGGCAAGGGATGCGGAAACGACCGCGCATCTGGCCGCTGAGGGATGGACGGTCCTGCGGTTCTGGGAGCACGAAGCCCCTGGCGGGGTGGTCGAACAGGTGGCGAAGGCTGTCGACAGGGAGCGCTCCGCGGGGCCTGCTCGATAAGAGGGTGGGGGCAGGTCGAGGCCATCCCAACGAGCCAAAGCCCCCTTGATGCAACTGCGCACATAGGTATCACGATGAGGGGGACTCGGCCATGCCCAGCCAGATTGCAGGGGACGCGGCACCAGTTGCCGGGCTGTACGAGACGCTGATCACCCGACGTCTCGAAGAGCGAATGAAACAGCTCGACGCTGCGGGCTACCGCGCCATTGATGCGGTGGTGGGAGGCGAGTCAACACCTCATGTTTTGTCCCACCACATCGCAAGCATCGTGCGCCGAGTGCTTCAGGGGCTGACGCCAGCGGAGCAGGTGCTCGCCGCCAACCACATCCTGGAGTCCCTCAACTCCCTTGAAAGCGCGACCGAGTGGATCGACTTGGTTGTCGACGGACCGCGACAGCTTCTAGCGGTTGCGGAGCAAGAGGCGCCTGGTGTTTATGCCATCCGCCCTGCGACCCCGCTCTCTGAGACCGCGCTCATCACCAACTCGCCCGAAGACCCCAGCTTGGGCTTCGAGCTACGAGCCGAACTGGCCACGGCGGACCGCGTGGACCTGCTGTGCGCCTTCGTGAAGTGGCACGGTCTGCGCGTACTCGAACAGTCGTTGACATCTGCGCGCGATCGCGGAGTGCCCATCAGAGTCCTGACGACGACGTACATCGGCGCCACGGAACGTCGTGCGCTCGACCGGCTGGTTCGCGAGTTCGGCGCTGAAGTAAAGGTCAATTACGAGCTTCGCTCGACTCGCCTCCACGCCAAGGCCTGGCTCTTTCGACGTGAGAGCGGCTTCGATACTGCGTACGTCGGCAGCTCCAACCTGTCCAAGGCCGCGCTCCTCGATGGCCTCGAATGGAACGTACGCCTGTCGTCGGTCGCAACCCCTTCAGTCCTGCGCAAGTTCGAGGCAACCTTCGACGCCTACTGGAGCGAGCGGTCGTTTGAGACGTACGACCCCGATACGGACGCACAGCGGCTGGACGCGGCTCTCTCCCACGCGGGCGGTTCCGCCGGCCAACAGGGACGCGACATCATCACGCTCTCTGGGCTGGAAGTCCGCCCGTACCCTCACCAGCGCGACATGCTGGAACGCCTTGAAGTCGAGCGCACTATTCACGGGCGGAGTCGCAATCTGCTCGTCGCCGCCACTGGTACGGGCAAGACGGTGATGGCAGCCCTGGACTACAAGCACCTGCGGCAGAAGCTGGGACGGGACCCCCGTCTCCTCTTCGTGGCTCATCGCAAGGAGATCCTGGAGCAGTCTTTGCGCGTCTACCAGAACGTTTTGGTTGACGCAAACTTCGGCGAGCTCTTCTTCAGCGGCGAAGTGCCCGAGAACTGGAACCACGTCTTCGCGAGTGTCCAGTCACTCACCCCGCGCGCACTTGAGCGCCTTACTCCCGATCGCTTTGATGTCATCGTGATCGATGAGTTCCACCACGGAACTTCGCCGACCTACCGAAGGATCTTGGAGCACTTCGCCCCGCAGGAACTACTCGGCCTCACCGCCACCCCCGAGCGGATGGACGGGCAGAACATTCAGGATGAGTACTTTGACGGTCGTATCGCAGCCGAGATGCGCCTTTGGGAAGCCCTAGAAAACGAACTGCTCAGCCCATTCCACTACTTCGGCATCACAGACAACACAGACATGAGCGCTGTCACATGGAAGCGGGGAGCGTACGAAACAGGCGCTCTCAGTAACCTCTTCACCGGAAACGATGCCCGAGCCAGGCTCGTCGTCAAAGCCGTGATCGACAAGGTCACCAACCCTGAAACGATGCGGGCTCTGGGCTTCTGTGTCTCAGTGGCACATGCCCGGTTCATGGCCGACTTCTTCCAACGTGCGGGCCTCAACGCCGTGGCACTCTCCGGCGAAACTCCTCCGCATGAGCGCAAGTCAGCACTCGAAGAGCTTCGCGTCGGAACCCTTCAAGTCATCTTCTCCGTGGACCTGTTCAACGAAGGGCTGGACATCCCAGATGTCGACACCCTGCTCCTCCTCCGACCGACCTCAAGCGCCACGGTCTTCCTCCAACAACTGGGGCGCGGCCTACGTCGTACCGAGGACAAGGCCGTCCTCACCGTCCTCGACTTCATCGGCCAGCACCGCAAGGAGTTCCGGTTCGAGGAGCAGTTCCGCGCCCTGACCAATCTGACGCGGAACCGTCTGCTGACAAACATTGAGCATGACTTCCCGCAGCTGCCCTCTGGCTGCCAGATCATCCTTGAGTCCAAAGCCAAGGCCCTGATCATCGACAACATCCGCAACCAGATCGGCGTCAACGTCACCCAGCTCGCTCGTGAGGTCGCCGCGTATGCAGAGCCACGACTTACGGACTATCTCAAGGAGAGCGGTCGGGAGCTCAAGGAGCTCTACCGCGGCAACGGGAATTCCTGGACCGCCCTCCTCCGTCGAGCCAAACTCCTTGATGCGACCACACCCGATGGTGAGGCAGCGCTCCTGAAGCGGGTGTCAGCGTTCCTCCATGTCGACGACCCGGCCCGCGTCTCCGCGTACACCAAGCTACTCAGCGACGACGCCCCTACGTACGACCAACTGACCGCCCAGGAGCAGTTGTACGCCCGAATGTTCTTCTTCTCTCTCTGGCCCCTGGGCGGCGACTTCACGAGCTACCAAGAGGGCTTCGACACCCTGCAAACTCATCACGCATTCCGAGACGAGCTTCGCCAGGTGCTGGCCCACGTTCTCAACCTGGCCGACCACCTGCCTATCCCCCTCCTCGGTCCGCACGCCGCCCTGCCCTTGGCGGTCCACGCCTCGTACAGTCGCGAGGAGATCCTCCCCGCGCTGGGCCAGTCCACCGTGGATAGCTTCATGCCTGGGCACTTCCGCGAGGGTGTGAAGTGGTGCGAGAATATTCAGACGGACACCCTTCTCGTCACCCTAGAGAAAGACGAAAAGGACTTCTCTCCGGAGACGCGTTACAAGGACTATGCCCTGAACGAGTCCCGGTTCCACTGGGAATCTCAGAACCAGACGTCGGAGACATCTCCGACGGGCATCCGCTACCAAACCCACAAAGAAAACGGCACTCACGTGCTCCTCTTTGTCCGGCGCTACAAGAAGACAGACATCGGCGGTCCACAGCCCTGGATGCTGCTGGGTCCCGCCGAATACGTCGAGCACAAGGGCAGCAAGCCCATGGGCATCACCTGGAAACTCCGCCACGAGATGACTGCAGACGTCTGGACCTACTCGGCGATTGCCGCTATCTAACCCATCCCCGAAATACCCTCAGAACGGTCCGCCCATCGAGACCGGTGTTGATACACACACGCCGGATCGATTTGGTGCTCAGGCTCCACATAGAGGTCACCAAGCACTTCCCGACCAAGCACATCCACAACCTTGAAGTCGTCAGTGATGAGGCGCGCCCCATTATCGAAAAGCACGTGACAATTCGGGCAGAGGCACAGGATATTACTTCGTATGTCACGACCACCATGCGGTCGGCCGAGTGCATGTATGTGAGCACCCTCGCTATATCGGGCGCCATTCATGCCTACCACTACCGGGATGCGACACATCTGACAGACGTTGCCATAGAGAGACTTTATGGCGCGCACCTCCGCCGTATTCCGCACGCGCCGCTGCGTACTCACATACCTAGCACTCGCCTGCTCCAGCGGTGTCAACGCTTCGTCCACAACGGCGTCGCCCGCGTCGTCCGCATCCCACCGCTCGCCGGCCGCCGCCTTCGCCAAACGAAACTGCCACATGAGGTGCCCACGATCAGTCCGCACACTCCAGTAGCCCTCTATGAGGTACAGGCCGCGGTACCTGTAGCCCTCAGTGGCCTTACCTCTTCTAATTCCCAGACCGCGCACATATCGAATGGGCAAGCCCTCCCGATAGTTGATCAACATCCCTGCATTGACTCCGGTCAACTCCTGATCCGCCGTCAGGTGCCCGCCCTCGTCAGGATCCCCACCCTGTGCCGTGTAGACGATGACGTCACCCAGGTCCTCGTCGCCGACATAGCCGCCACTGGCAACGATGGAGTCGACGCCCTCGCGTGACGTACCAGAGATACCCCGCCCCCGAAACCTGTGCACGTCAGCGGCATAGAGGGCGTCATGCGTGCGAAACCACTGCCCCTCGCTCACGCTAGGAGGCGGGCCAAAGCGAATAGGTTTCGAGGGCGACATACGAACATGCTGCCGATTCCCTGGCTCCAATCAATACTTCCGGCCGATCACGGCTCATTCTCGCCGGAAGGCGCCCCAAAGCAACCGCCTTGACGGGATTGCAGAGTCACAGGGGCATTTTGACTACGCCACCCCCTCAGCTTCGGCTTCGAACTGGAGCTGCGCACGATCGAGCGCCTCGTCGATGTCGAAGCCGTGCGCCCGCAACCAGTGGAGGAGGTCAGCAATCAGGCCGGTCGCCGCTTCGGCGGCTTCCGTGACACTCAACAAGTTGTGGCGCGATGACCCCACCCGCGCTCCGAGTCCACACAGCCCCAGGAGCGCTTCAGCCTTAGCCACCTGTGCGCCGTCGACGTGCCCGTCGGCTGTATCTAGACCAGTGGCAAGCTCGCACCACGTGATCTTGGAGTCGCCGCGAAGAATAACTCCCCACCGGGCGGCGACTCCATCCACCAAGGCCACGCCACGGCCCCCCTCTTCCAAGCCGGAGGCCCTGACGAGTGTCGGCAGTGCCTGCCCGTCAGGATCACTCACCTCGATACGAAGATGCCCTCCCTTCATGCCCACCGTTAGACACGTCGGTGTCCCGGCGCCAACGTGCTTGATGACGTTTCCGACGAGCTCAGTTACACAGATCTGAGCCGGATGAACCACCCGATGGAGACCCCAGAGCTCAAGATGGAGTCGCATCACTCGACGTAGTCCGGCAAGCTCCTCCGCCTGTGCCAGGAACGGAAGTTCCCACCTCTTCCTCTCCACACCAAAGCGACATCCGCCCATGCGGATCACCTCTTCCCACGTCTCGACGGTTACCGAGTGCATCCGTCAACCCTCATAACGTGACAGTGGAACTCTCAAAATGGAACTCTCACTCTGGAACACCGGAAGCACGAGGCTCACGCGCGCGCCCCCGTCGTGCGCCGTCTTGCCTGCAAGACTCGACACCGTGCACCCTCTCGGAGACCAACTCGAAGGGCCGAAGACATGCCAGTTGGACCCACTACCCGCAGGCGTCAGCTCGGAGCCGATCTGCGCCGCCTCCGCGACGCCAGGGGCCTCACCCTGGAGGAAGCGGGCGCTCGGGTCGGAATCTCCAAAGCTACGTTGAGTCGATACGAAACCAAGGAAGGCACGGTCAAGTGGCCTGCCGTAGACGCTCTGTGCCGCGAGTACGGCGCCTCCGATCACGAGCGCAAGTCACTCGTCGAACTGGCCAAGGGTGCGCGAATCCAGGGTTGGTGGCGCTCGCTTGCCGATCCGATCCCCGAGTCAATGAATCTGATGATCACCCTCGAAGACGAGGTGGTGAGCGAGGGTCATTACTCCTGCATGTACGTACCGGGGCTGCTCCAAACTCGTGCTTACGCGGACGCGGTTCACCGCGCGTCAGAGATGCGATGCACCGACCAAGAGATCAACCACATGGTCGATATCCGGATGAAGCGTCAGGAACTTCTCGCACGCGATGAGCCTCCACACCTCTGGGCGGTGATCGATGAAGCTGTCATCCGGCGGATGGTCGGAGGGCGATCTGTGATGCGCGAGCAGCTACGACATCTCGTTGCTGCCTCGACCCAGCCCCACGTCACGGTCCAGATCCTGCCTTTCTCGGCAGGCGCACACGCAGCAGCCGTTGGCAGCTTCGTCATTCTGGGCGGCTCAACACCCGAGCTCGATGTGGTCTACGTGGACATCATCGGCGGGGGACTGTTCATGGAAAGGCAGCAGGAACTCGAACGCTATAAGTTGGCGTTCGAGTACCTGCGCGCGCAGTCTCTGGATCTTCAGTCGTCCGCCGCGCTCCTGAACCAAGTTTGCGAGGAGCTGTGATGGATCACGAAGACGACCGATGGTTCAAGTCGTCGTACAGCGGTGGCAGCGGTACGGAGTGCGTTGAGGTGGCCGATCTGGAGAGCTCCGTCGGCGTACGGGACTCGAAGCGACTCGATAAGACCGTCATAGCTGTACGCCCTGCCGCTTGGGCAGAGTTCGTGGCGTCCCTGCGGCGTGCGTGAAGGCTCGCCTCACGCGCGCATGTTCGTTCCGCTCAGGCGACTCCGAGTCGGGTGTTGGTAAGGGCGGCACCGCGCACTGGTGGGCTCGGGATCGCTCCGAGCCCGCGGGAGTCCGCCCCGTCCCCGAGTCCCCCGCCGGGGAGAACCGTTGATCCGCCTCGAAGTGCTCCCCGTCGATGAACGTGCTGAGGCGCCTGCGTGATGCCGGGGCACAGCCTTCGTCGGAGCGGTCCGCGATGGTGAACTGCAAAGCGTTCAAGCGGCGGTTGCTTGGCCAGCCGAGCACCTCTACTGCTCCCGGCACAGACAGACCCGGCCGTCGGTCGCGCTGCCTGTCACCGGCCCGGCGAACGCACGGTCGACCAGCCCCTCGGCCGCGTCGGCCGAATGAACTCGGTCCGGTCATCACCCAGTATCCGAGGGCGCCTCTCCTCCGCAGGTCGCGGGCACTGTCACTCGCGCCGGCTCCTTCGTCGTCGCTCAGGCGCTCTTCGGCCGGTCGAACCACATCGTCGCCAGTGCCGGCACCAGGCCGGCCCAGAAGAGCACGAGCGGGATCGTGCGGTCCGTCCAGGGGATCTGGGTGATCAGCAGTGCACAGAGCATCGCCCACGCCGCTTGGCCCAGGACCACGCGGGGCCAGGCCCAACGCCGTATGAGCGAGAGCAGGTTGACCCGGACGCCGGCGCGCAGGCGGCGGTACCGCAGCAGGGCGCCCAGGGCCCAGATGACCGCCATCGGGACGAGATCCCACAACCGCTGGCCAAGAACCAGCGGCAGCTCCCGCTGGGTCTCTCCGTCCGTCGCGAACAGGTCGATGCCCGCAGCGGCGAGGGCCAGGCAGAGCAGGGCCAGCCAGCGCAGGCCGCGCAGCAGGCGGAAGGAGGCCGCGTCCAGTCCGCGTTGCATCGGAGCGGAGTCCGGGGTGGAGGCCAGTGCGTCGGCGTACAGGGTGGCGGCTGCCGTCGCCTTGACGCCGGGGGCGGTCGCCGCACTCTTCGTCCGACGGGCCAGGGCCTGTTCGTGCTGCGGGTCCAGCCGGAGGATGGCCTCGTCCATCCGGGCGGCAACGCCATGGTTGGCGGACATGTCGGCGATGAGCCACGCCGCTTCGTAGGCGTACACCTGCTCGGGGCCCAGCCGGATGGCCTCCTGGGCGATCAGGTCGGCCTCCCGCAGCGCGGCCTCGTGGTCCTCGCGCCGGACCTGGCCGCCGTTGGCCTGTCCGGAGCTGATCATCCTGATGCGCCACAGCCAGTCGGCGAGCCGGGCGTAGGTGAACCAGTAGTCGGGCGCCAGGCGGATCGCCTCGCGCAGCACGCCCTCGGTCTCCGGAAAGCGGCTGTTCACCCGCAGGGCGCGCGCGTGCATGAGGAGCGCCCCGATGTCCTCGGCGTTCAGGGCCAGCGCCCGCTCGGTGGCCTCCAGTGCCTTCGGGCGGTTCTCCTTGTCCCCGGGGTCGCTCCGGTCGAGCTCCCCGAGATGGCTCCGGGCGAGCTCGACCCAGGCCCGGATGTCCTCGGGGTCCTCCGCGAGCCGCCGGGCCAGCAGTTCCCTGGCCTCCTCGTACCGCTTGAGATCAATGAGCAGGTCAGCCCGCTCCACCGCGGGGTGCAGGGTCGTGGTCACAGCTTGCGCCTCTTCTTCAGGTACGTCACCAGGTCGTCGTACATGCCGCCCTCGTTGGCGAACATCGCCACGTTGCGCGCGGAGGCGAACCACGGTTCGGCGGACGGCACGACCTCGTTCGCGGCGGCCAGCAGGTCCTTCATGCCGATCATCCGTACGGTTCCGGTGCGCACCGAGTCCAGCAGGGCCCGCTCGGCCGCCGCCTCGCAGACATGGGCCAGGTCCGCGCCGGACAGGCCCTCGGTGATCTTGACCAGCTTGCCCAGTTCGACCTTCTCGATGGGACGGTCCCGCAGGTGGTAGCGGAGGATCGCCTCCCGGGCGGGTCCGTCGGGCGGGAGGACGAGGATCGTCCGGTCCAGGCGGCCGGGGCGGCGCAGTGCGTTGTCCACGTCCCAGGGCACGTTGGTGGCGGCCAGTACGAAGACGCCCTCGTTCGCCGCCGAGTCGATGCCGTCCAACTCGCTGAGCAGCTGGTTGACCACGTTGCGCATGCCGCTGTGCCCGGTGCGGCTGCGCTTGGCGCCGAGGGCGTCCAGCTCGTCCAGGAAGACCACGCAGGGCGCCTGCCGGCGAGCGGTCTCGAAGACCTCGTGCATGTTGCGTTCGGAGGTGCCGATCCACATGTCGAGCACGTCGTTCACGGACACCGACAGGAAGGCGGCACCGAGTTCACCCGCCACCGCCCGCGCGATGAACGTCTTGCCGCAGCCCGGCGGTCCGTACAGCAACAGGCCGCCGCGGAGGCTCTTGCCGTACAGCTTGCGCAGCTCGGGGTTGCGCAGCGGGGCGAGGAAGGCGGCGTCCAGGCGGTCCTTCACGTCCTGCATGCCGCCGACATCGGCCAGCCGTACGGTGCCGGGGTCCTCCACGTCCCACGCGTCGGCGTCCGCGGAGTCGTCCTGCCCGTCCGCGCGGACCGGCGCCTCGGTGAACCGCGGCGGCACGGCGTCCCCGACCTGGTCCTCGGCGGCCTTCCAGTCGAACCCGGTCCGCGGGCGCGGGGGTTGCGCCGGAGCCCGGGGCGGCGCGCCCATCGCCCGGGCCATCAGGCCTCGGGCCTGAGCGTCGCCCGGCGCGTGCTGAAGGGCCACGGCCGCCTCGGCGACGGCCTCGTCGGACCGGTCCGCCTCCAGCAGGAGTTGGGCCAGGTGGAGCCGCAGGGGGACATCGGCGGGCGCGGCGGCGACCGCGGTACGCAGGCTCTGCATGAGAGGGGGGTCGTCCGGCATGATCAACAGCCTAGTGCCGCCGTATGACACCTCAGCAGACGCTCAGCGTCCGGGTGCCCAGTCGGTCCCCGCCGTCAAGTCGCCGAACGGTGGGGGGCGAACGCGAGCCGGCCCGAGGACACGGTCCGGCCCGGAGCGGCGTCGGGGGCCCGGCCGGCCGGTGGCACCGTGGGGCGGGCGTCCGGGACGTCGGCGCGGGCGTCGGCTGCCGCGCGGCGATCCGCCACGGCGGCGATCGTGATGAGTGCGAGTGCGACGGTCCCGGAGAGCGCGGGCCAGTACACGTAACGGTAGTTGGACTCGGGCGCCGTGGGCAGGTAGGCGAGGACGTACAGGAGTGAACTGGCCCCGAGGAGCCGGAGTTCCCGGGAGTAGGGGCCCGCCCACCGGCGACGCAGCACGAGCACCAGTGAGACGGCCAGCCAGAACCAGCCCTGGAAGAGCATCGGCAGGTCGCGGGCGAAACCGGTCACGTAGTTCTGCAGAGCGAACCTCAGCGTGTCGTTCAGCGGCTGCTTCCGCACCTCGGGGTTCAGCCGGGCGCCGGCATTGACATGGGTGCCGTTCCAGAAGGTCTGGTTGCTCTGGAAGAGCAGCTTCGTGAAGACCCGGCCCCGGTACTCGGCGTAGCCCTTCCAGTGCTTCGGCATCTGCTGCGTCCACATCCGGACGAGCACGTCGGCGCGCTGATTCAGATACGTCACGTCGAACGGCCGCCGGTGCGGGAAGCACTGCAGGTACGCGTCGGAGGTGATGTGCTGCTTCTGGCATGTGACGGCGGTGGCGACCAGGCGGTCACGCAAGTCCGTGCTCGCACCGGCCTGTTCGGCGGCGGCGCGCACCTGGGCGGGGGTGAGCACGTGGACGAGATCGTCCACCGGGATCACCGCGTACACCCGCGTGGTCAACGGGGCAGTGGCCGCGGACACACCGGCGCCGCCCGCGATCACGACCGCGACGAACACACCGGTCGCGGCCATCCAGCGGCGTCGGCCCGGGGCGGGCCACGCCGCGAGGACCAGCAGGGCGAAGACCGGGATCGCGGCGGGGATACCGTTCTTCCGCACGAGGGCGGCGTACACGAGGAACAGCAGACCCAGCACCAGCAGGGCCCAGCGGGTCCTGGCCCGGTCCTGTGGCAGCTCACGCACGGTGAGCGCGATCGCGAAGACCGCGAGGAGCGCGTACGCCAGGTGCACGTCCTTCCACACCACTCCCGTGAAGTTCATGATGTGCGGCGCGAAGCCCACGGCCAGCACCACGAGGGAGAGCCCGCGACTGCCGGTCTTCTTCCACCCCAGCCGGGCGAGGACCCACAGCGTCCCCCACAGCACGGCGGCCTGCAGATCGGCCATGGCCGAGAAGTCACCCGTGATGCGGATGATGATCCGCCATGCGAGCGCCATCACCGGCGGATGCCAGTCGTTCACCGGCTCGTCCCCCAGCGCCTGACCCAGCTGGGTGTTGCTGTCCGCGCTGAGGTATCCGGGGTGAAAGACGGTGGCCACGGCGTAGCCGCAGACCGCCGCGATGACCGCCAGACACCACGGCCACAGCGTGCCGGCCTTCCAGGCTCTGCGCAGTGCGGCGTTCCACCGGTCGACGGTTTCGGACATGCGGGCGGGGCCCTTCCAGCCGATGAGGACGGTTCGCGCTGTCGCTCAACTGCGAGCTGAGAGGCAACAGTTCGCGGACAGCATGGCGGGAATTTACGCGTACCGGACTCCAAAGGACAAACCGGAACTATTATTCGCCCGGGAGGTGAGCTCGCCGTGCGACACCACGAGAGCGCCGACAGCGGCGGGGATCGCGACGCGCCGCCCGGCCCTTCCCGGCTCAAGCGCGCAGACCTCGGACTGCTCGGCCGCCACACGGTTACGGTCCTGCCGGCTTCGGGGCACGCCCCGAAGCCGGCAGGACGGGCCGACCGCGGTCGCCGAGGCCACCTGCCCGCGATCGGGCGGTGATGCGCAACGGCGGCCCCACCGCGCCGGCCCGTGCTCGGAGCCGTGAGGCGCTACTCCGCCTCCACGTACTCCCCGTCGATGACCGTGCAGTCCTCCAGCTCCTCCAGCCGGTCGTCCAGGTATCCGACGAAGTCCGGAGCCGTGGGGCCGCTCGGGCCCGCCTCGTGGTCCATGTCGATGATCTGGCCGACGGTCCCGTCCGGGCCCGGGGACAGGTCCAGCACGGCGCCGTTGCCTCCGCCGTCCGCGTCCAGCGAGATCCAGCCGGTGTTCCACCAGCCGGGCTTGAGCGAGCGGTCGCCGTCGTCGCCCGAGTCGAAGTCGGCCACGTCGTCGAACGAGCCGTCGGCCAGAAGATCCCGCCAGACGCTGGTCTCCTCGACCATCTCCGTACACGACAGGAGGCTGCCGGCCGGCCAGCCACCACCCTTGGACCCGTTGTGCCTCAGGAGGGAGAGCCTGACCGCCTCCGGCAACGAGACATCGAGCTCCGCCTCGACCGCGGCGATGTCCTCAGGGGTTGCCGGGGGCAGCAGGAAGTGCGGGACCTCGTGGTCCGCGTACCACTTCTCTATCTGCGCCCATACCGAGGACACCGCTTCGTGCACCTGTCCGGACAAGGGAGGTCTCCTCAACGATCAGCAAGGTCGGAGCGTCGCATCGTAGCCGGACCCGGTGACACGGACGATCGAGGCGTGGGTGGAGGAGAACATGGACGAGGTTCCGGCCACCCACCGGCCGAACTGGATGGCTGGACCCAAAGGAGCGGTCAGGTCAGCTGCTTGTGCATGACGATGCAGGGCCGGTCGTGCTGCCTGTCGGCGCGGCGGTCGATCTCCTGCCAGCCCAGTGAGCTCCAGAACGTGAGGGCGGCGGGGTTGTTCTCCAGGACGGCGAGACGGACGCCGTTCCGTTCCTCGCCGCGGAAGCGCTCCTCCACCAGGCCGGCCAGCATCCGGCCGATGCCCTTGCGTCGGGATCCGCCGTGCACCATCAGCAGCCCGATCCAGGGGTGGCCGTCCGTGGGGTGACGGTCGAGCAGGCAGAGGAGCCCGACGAGCCGTCCCTGCCGATCGCGGGCGAGCAGCACTTCGCAGCCTTCGGTACCGGCTTCCGCACGCAGGTCGGCCTCGACCCGGTCGGGGTCGATGTGCTCGGGGTCGTGCTCGCCGGCGGCACGCCAGTACTCCGGGTTGCTCGCGTAGAGATCGACGACCTCGGCGATCTCCTCCGCGGAGAAGCGAAGCGGCGAAAGGGAGAGCGTAGACATGCGGGTCAGGCTAGCCAACCTGCCGCTCGGCGCACGGGCCGCCGGTGAAGTGGTCGACGTCGATTCCGCCGTGGCGCCGAGGCTCCCCACGTCGCCCCAGCCCTTCCGCGCACCCGAGCCTGTCCGATCTCTTGACGTGCCCCTGACTGGATGGCTTCATGGGAGCGCGCAATTATGGGAGCGCTCCCATGAAGCCATGGAACGTCTGTCGATGCTCAGTTCTTGATCCGTCCACCCCCTGGAGCCGCAGTGAGAACAGCAAGAAGCACGGCGAAGAACCCAGCGCGCAAGAGTCCCGTCACCACCCTCCTGACCGTCCTGGCCACCCTCCTCGGGCTGATCGCCCTCGGCGCCCTCACTCCGGCCCAGGCGGCAACCGCCGCACCCGCCGCACCCGGACTCCACATCAGCGGCGGCCGGCTGCTCGAAGGCAATGGGAACGACTTCGTCATGCGCGGGGTCAACCACGCCCACACCTGGTACCCGAGCGAGACGCAGTCGCTCGCCGACATCAAGGCGACCGGCGCCAACACCGTTCGCGTCGTCCTCTCCGACGGCTACCGCTGGAGCAAGAACAGCCCGCAGGACGTCGCCGCCGTCATCGCCCAGTGCAAGGCCAACCGGCTCATCTGCGTCCTGGAGGTGCACGACACCACCGGTTACGGCGAGGACTCCGCCGCCGGCACGCTCGATCACGCCGCCGACTACTGGATCAGCCTGAAGAACGTCCTCGCCGGCCAGGAGGACTACGTCGTCATCAACATCGGCAACGAGCCCTGGGGCAACACCGATCCGGCCGGCTGGACCGCGCCCACCACCGCCGCGATCAAGAAGCTGCGCGCCGCCGGGTTCACCCACACGATCATGGTGGACGCGCCCAACTGGGGGCAGGACTGGCAGGGCGTCATGCGTGACAACGCGCAGGCCGTGTACGGCGCCGACTCCACCGGCAACCTGATCTTCTCGATCCACATGTACAGCGTCTACAACACCGCCGCGAAGGTCACCGACTACCTGAACGCCTTCGTGGGCGCCGGACTGCCTCTGGTCATCGGCGAGTTCGGCGGTCCCGCCGACCAGTACGGCGATCCGGACGAGGACACCATGATGGCCACCGCCGAGCAGCTCAAGCTCGGATACATCGCCTGGTCGTGGAGCGGCAACACCGACCCGATCCTCGACCTGACGATCGGCTTCGACCCCACGCGGCTCAGCTCCTGGGGTGAGCGGATCTTCCACGGCGCCGACGGCATCGCCCAGACCTCCCGCGAGGCCACCGTCTACGGCGGTGCCACGCACGACACCGAGGCTCCCACCGCCCCCGGCGCTCCGACCGCCTCCGCCGTGACGGACACCTCCGCGACCCTCAGCTGGACCGCCGCCACCGACAACGTCGCCGTGGCCGGCTACGACGTCGTACGCGTCAGCGGTGGCACGGAGAGCGGTGTCGCCTCCTCCACCACCAACTCCGTCGCCGTGACCGGCCTCAGCGCCGACACGGCGTACACCTTCGCCGTGTACGCCCGCGACGCGGCCGGAAACCGTTCGGCGCGCTCGGCCACGGTGAGCGTCACCACGGAAGCGGGCGGCACGACGCCCGGTGTCGGCTGCTCCGTCGGATACCGCGTCGTCGGTGAGTGGTCCGGCGGCTTCCAGGGCGAGATCACCATCCGCAACACCGGCACCACGGCCATCGAAGGCTGGACGCTCGGGTTCTCCTTCGCCAACGGCCAGACCATTACCAACATGTGGGGCGGAATCCCCACCCGGACCGGCGGATCGGTGAGCGTCGCCCCCGCCTCGTACACCTCCACGATCGCCGCCAACGGCTCGGTCACCGTCGGCTTCACCGGTGGTCAGAGCGGTACGAACGCCGCACCGACCGCGTTCACCCTCAGCGGCGCCACCTGCGCCGCCGCCTGACACGGCCGGCTCCCGCCGCGCCAAAGCACCGCGCCACAGCACCACAGCACCGACCGGCCGGGGCACCGCCCCCCTGCCGGTCGGCGTACGAAACCTGCTGGCCCTCGCGTGACGCTCCTGATCTACTTCTCGGAGCATGGAGTTGGAGGAACCCTTGTGACGGACGACGGATGCGTCTTCTGCTCGATCGTGCGCGGCCGGACGGATGCCAGTGTTGTCCACGAGGACGAGTCAGTGCTCGCCTTCATGGATCTCCGGCCCGTGAACCCGGGTCACCTGCTGGTCGTTCCCAAGGTCCACGCGTCAGGGCTGGAGGACCTTCAGCCGGACGTCGGCGTCCAGGTCTGGAAGGTCGCGCACCGGCTCGGGCGGGCCATGCGCCGATCGGGGCTGCGGTGCGAGGGTGTCAACCTCCTTCTCGCGGACGGCGAAGCAGCGTTCCAGGAGGTCTTCCATGTGCACCTGCATGTCATCCCCCGCTTCGCGGGTGATCCGTTTCGCATTCACTCCGACTGGCGCGTGCACGAGCGGGAGCAGCTCGACGTGTCGGCCGCGGCCGTCCGCAGCGGGCTCGCCGCCCTGGGTGACCCGCAGGCCTGAGGCCCAGCGCCGGGCCCGATGACGACCTGATTTCCCTGGAGGCCCCTATGTCCTGGTCCGAGCGCACCGTGGTGCGGGACGGTGTCCGACTCGTCTGCCGGGACTGGGGCGGGCCGGGGCAGCCCGTCATCCTGCTGCACGGGCTGGCAGGCCACGCCGGTGAATGGGACACGGTGGCCCGGTCCTTGAGTCCCGGGCTCCGGATCGTCGCAGTCGACCAGCGCGGGCACGGCGCCGCCGAACGTCATCCGCAGGACGTCTCCCGCGCCGCCTACGTCTGCGACGTCGTCGCCGTGGCCGATCAGCTCGAACTGCGACGGCCCGTCGTGACCACCCGGACGGGCTGTTTGGTCAGTCGGTGACCGAGAGGGTGACGATCGTGGTGGCGCAGTCGTACGTCAGGAACATCGCCCCGCTGTCCAGGACCTTGTGATCAGTGAGGGCCCAGCTCAGCGGGTTGAACGTGGCCTTGTCGGAGAAGAGCGGGATACCCGCGCCGATGGTCACCGGGCTCAGCTTGACGATCATCGTGTCGATCTCGGAGTACAGGGCGCCCGCCAGCCCTCCGCCGCCGACCAGCCAGATGTCCTTGCCCTCCTCCTGCTTCAGCTCCCTGACCCGTGCCACCGGGTCGTCGGCCACGACCTCCACCGCGGGGTCCGGGCTCTCGCCCAGCGTCCGGGAGAACACGATGTGCCGCAGATGCGGGTAGGCGTCGGTCACTCCGGCCTTGAGGCCGATCTCGTAGGACCTGCGTCCTTCGAGGACGGTGTCGAAGTGCGTGCCCGCCGCCGAGATGGACAGGGCGGCACGGGCGGGGCCGGGCAGGGTCTCCGGGTACTCGGCGATCAGGTGCCCGATGTAGTCCTCCGGGATCGGCCAGAATCCGTCCGGCCCGGTGGGGTCGGCGCCGTCCGGACCGGCTATGAAGCCGTCCAGGGTGGAGGCGATGAAGTACACGAGCTTGCGCACGGAGGGCCTTTCGTCCACGGCGGCCGCCACGGGGCGGGCGGTCCTCGGCAGCCATGGTCAAACAGACTCATCCGCCGTGCAACGGGAATCGCGGCTTCCGCGCCCTCCCTCCCCTGCGGCCCTCGGCCCTTGAGATCCGGGACCCGAGACCCAAGACCCGGGACCCGGGACCCGGGAGCCGGGAGCCGTCCCGGCACTCGTTCGTGGGTACGTGAACGGGGCCCGGCCCGACGCTTGAGCTTCGAGGTTCGAGGGTCGGGATTCGAGGGTCGGGATTCGAGCCGTCTCTTTTAACCGGCCCACAGACAAGGGGGGTTGGGGAAACCCTACCCCCCTCCCTGACCCGTCACGGCCAGCAAGTATGACTAATGGTGACAGCTTGCGACGGTGCGTGGCGACTGTCTACGGTGCGAGAACTAAACAACCCCGACGCGGTGTAATCGCACCGAGCCGGGGTCTGACCTCCAAGATCGCAGCAAAAGGAAACGATCTCGTGGCTCCTCAGAACTCTAGTCCCGCCCCCTGCGCACCCGCATCCCCGCCCCCGTACCCGATGGCCCATCCCGGTTACGGCAAGCGAACCGTTCCGGATCAACCCCGCCCCTCGGACGGCGACTTCGCCCTTCTCCCCGCGCGGGAACAGCACATCGCCGGTTATGTCGACCGGCTCGCCGACGGCGCCGCGATGGACATCAAGTCGCTGGCCAAGAACCTTCCGCTGTACGGGCAGATGGCCGTCGGCAGCGCGCTCAGGGCCCTCGCGGTGGCCGGTCATCTGCGGCACGTACGGTGCCGGGTCGGCGAAGACGGTCAGGCGCGCTGGGTCACGTACACCTTCTGGTCCCGTACCGCCCGCGACAACGAGTGGTGGGGCGCGTTCCTCGGTATCCAGGAGGCGGCGATGACGCCTGTTGCCGCTGCCCCTCCTGCGGCC
>NZ_JAFMPZ010000197.1 GCF_017353455.1 Streptomyces laculatispora | reverse complement strand
CCGTCCCGGCCAGCTCGCGGGCCCGCTCCAGCCTTCGCTGCGCCTCCGCCAGCCGGGTGCGGGCCTGGCTGCCGACCGCTCCCCGATGGGTGGTGATGTAGTCGGCGGCCGCGCCGATCGCCGAGCGCGCGGTGAGCATCGCCTGGTCGAGGAGCGAACGGGCCCGCCGGTCGCCCTGCTCCTGCTCGCGCGCACCGGCCAGCGCCTCGTCCAGAGTCGCGTCGGCTTCCTCCACCCGGCGCAGCGCGTCGATCGGGTCGTACGGACCGGCCCGCAGCTCCCCCCGCACGTCGCGGACCACCGACTGCGCGCGGGCGATCCGGCCCCGGAGGCCCGCGGTGGACACCCCCTCGGCGGTGCCTTCCAGCAGCCCGCCCGCGTCGGCCAGGTCCGTCTCCGTCTCGGTGAGCGCGGCCGGCAGCCTGCCCGCCGCCTCCTCGACTTCCCGTGCGCGCCGGTCGACCGCGTCGACGAGGGTGGTCGCCTGGCCGACCGCGCCCTCGGCGGCCCGTACGTATACGGCGGCGGCCGCTCTGTCGCCGCCGTCCACCGCCTGCCGGGCCTGATTGAGCGAGGACGTCGCGAAGACGAGCCGGTCCTTGGCCTGCTCGATACCGTCGGCGACGGGGGCCGAGGCCGACTCCGCGTAGCGGCTGCGCATGGAGGTGAGGGTCGCCCCGGCCGTGGAGACCCGCCCGGTGAGCGAACGGAATGCGGTCTCGGCCGCCGCGAGTGCCTGCGGGGCGTCGCGTTCGAGCGCACGGAGCCGGTCGAAGTCCTCGGAGACCGCGTCCAGGCGGGTGTTGGCGTCCTCGCAGCGGCTGATGATCTCGTCCAGCATCTGCCGGCGGGTGGCGTCGTCCTCGGGACAGGCGTCGTCGAGCTGCTGGCGCAACCGGAACGCGGCCGTCAGCTCGCCCCTGGCGTAGCCGACGGCCTCGGTGAACGGGGCTGCGGCCTCCTCTCCGAACTGGGCCGTGGCGAAACCGAGTTCTTCGTCGCTGGTGCGCACCGCATCGTCCGTGTCGACCAGCGTCTCCTTGGCCCGGGCGTCGAGTTCCGGCAGCGGAGCGGGTGGCTCTGGCGGCGTGTTCCGGTCTGCCGGTCCCCAGCCGGTCGCACCGGGTGTCGTACGGGTGGCGGTACGGCGCTTGCGCCGGGTGTAGGCGTAGCCGGCGGCCGCCGCGGCTACGAGGACGACCACGACCGGCAGGACCAGGTCCCCGGCGGTCGTCCCCCCGGAATTCCCCGACCCCGGGTCGGCGGCGCCCGGGGTGATGGCCGGGGTGGGTACGGCCGCGCCGGCCAGGACGGCGGAGTACCCGTTGGCGGCCCCGATCGCGGCGCCCGCCCAGTCGTTCTCCCTGAGCGCCGGCTCGATGGCGGTGCTCGCCACATCCTGGAGTTCGGCGTCGGTGAAGCGGGAGCCCTGGTCGACCGAGTACGCGTACTGCCGGTCGTGGGTGGCGACGGCGAGCAGCATGTCGTCGCGGCCGAGCCCGTTGCGGCGGGCCGTGTCGTCGGCCCAGTTCTGCGCGGACCGCCCGGAGAAGTCACGGACGTACGCCACGAAGAGCTGGACACGGCGTTTGTCGTACAGCTGGTCGAGTGCGGAGACGACCTGGCGTTTCCGGTTCCCCAGCGCGTCGGCCCTGTCGGTGATCTGTCCGTCCCGGGACAGCGTGACCGGGGCGTCGGCGCGCGCGGTCGTGGCGGTGGGGAGGGCCAGCCAGCACACCGCCATCAGGACGGCGAGCAGGGCCCGGCCCGGTATGCGGATCCGGGTTCGGCTCGCAGGCGGCATCACGTTTGTGAGGCTATGTCCACGTTCGGTGACCCGCGACCCGGCGAGCGGACGGCTGCGGGACGCCGACGGCCACCGCGGCGGACCGGCCTCCCCGCCGTGAGGGGGGCCGGTCCGCCGTCGTGGGGCTCAGATGCTGAAGCGCTCCTTGGCGAGCAGCGGCCGCACCCGGGAGCGGAACCCGCCGGTCCGGAACGGCCGCTGCAGCAGTCCGGGCCGGATCGCCTGGGCCAGTGCCGCGGCGATCATTCCCTGGTCGAGGGCGAGCTGGTAGTCGCTGACCCGTCCGGTGGAGACGTTGACGGAGTCCCGGAACCCGTAGCCGTCGTGATAGGCACCGAAATCCCGGTCCAGCGCCCGCAGGTTCGCCACCGCCTCGGCCGGCGCGTGGGGCAGGGCGAGGAACGAGGCGTGCGGGGTGACCACACCGTTGGTGAACGCCGACGCGGGCGGCAGCGGAGCCCCGTCCGCGGTGTACGTGCGGTCCGTGTTGGAGGCGTAGCCGTCGAGCTGCATGCCGAGCGCGTCGACCCCGTACTCCTGATACCCGCCCTCGGGAATGTTGGCGGGGGAGAAGCCCCAGTACCCGTACTCCGCCTCCGTCATGCCGTGCTCGATCTGGCTCCGCACGTACCGCTGGTGAGTGCGGCCCCACGACTTCGGCGACCATTCCGGCTCCGGTACGAACAGCGGAACCATCAGCGCCTCGAACATCGACCCGCCCCAGGTGGGGACGAGCTTGCGGCCGCCGTGCGTGTAGTGGCCCTGCCAGACGCGGATACCGTCCATCGCCACGTAACTGCCCTGCGGCTGCTG
The DNA here is from genome assembly GCF_017353455.1 of Streptomyces laculatispora. Taxonomy (GTDB): domain Bacteria; phylum Actinomycetota; class Actinomycetes; order Streptomycetales; family Streptomycetaceae; genus Streptomyces; species Streptomyces laculatispora. The sequence goes on along the minus strand of NZ_JAFMPZ010000197.1, from coordinate 2,339 downwards.
CTCCTGCTCATTGCCGGGAAGCATGGTGCGCAGCAGGTGCCAGTAGTGGTCGGCGGGCAGGGACCCGTCCGCGATACCCAGATAGCTCGCCATCCGGGGCTCGGTGTTGAGCGCGCCGTAGTGATGGCCCGTGGGTTCCCCGGTGTCGGTCCAGAAGCCGCCGCGCAGCTGGCCGGGTCCGGCGACGGGGTCGGCCGGGTCGAAGGGCGTGTAGTAGTAGGACCAGTCGGCGCCCGCCAGGATGCGGTCGATGCGGGGCCGCAGCGAGGGAGCCGCGTCCGCGGCTATGCGCAGACCGGTGATCAGCCAGGCGTTGTCGACGCTGGAGAGGAAGGGACGGACCGGGTCACCGGTGCCGGGCCACTCGGTCAGCACCGAACCGTCGTGCGCGTCGTACCAGTTGAGCCAGAAGCCGTGCGGGCGCTCCAGCTTCTCCACGGACCGGACGGTGCGCTCCAGCCGGCGCCGCATCGTGGCCTCGCTGATCACCCCGAGCCCGCCGGCGGCGACGGTCGACCACAGGCCGCAGCCGATATTGGTGGGCGAGGTCTGGCGCGACTGAACGGGGCCGCCCGGACCGCTCACGTCGATCTTGTCGACGGCGAGTCCCAGATCGGTCGTCATCGCCTCGATCGAGCGGTACGTGTCGCGGAACCAGCGCAGCAGCGGCGGTGTGTCAAGGCCATGAGCCGGATGGGCGGCGTCCGCGGAAGGCGCGGACCGGGTGGCGGGAACAGCGTTCGCCGAGGGCGCGGACACGGCTCCGAGGGACAGAGCGGCAGCCCCGGTCCCGGTGGCGGTGAGAAACGTGCGACGGTCCATGAAGGTCCAGCTCCCGTTGGCAGAAGGGGGATGGGGCATTTCGTGGCGTGCTCGATGCGGCGGATGAGAACCGCCCGGGGGTGGTGCTGCGCCTGTGGCGCGGTGTGCGGGTGTGACTGCCGGAGTGGCCCGAGCTGTGGGGCTCGGGCCACTCCGGGTGGATCGGCGCGGGGTCCGGCGGCCGTCAGGTACCGCCGGACCCCGCACGGTCGGGAACCGTCAGGGGTTCCCGGTCAGGGGGCCGGCGTCAGTCGGCGATACGCGGCAGCGTACGGGTGCGGCCCATCTCGCCCAGCCAGGCGGCGGACGGCTTCGGCAGCCGCTCGAAGGTCTCCGGGTTCCAGCCGATGAGGCCGAAGGTCGGTGCGTAGGAGCCCCACTCGTAGTTGTCCAGGGCGCTCCACGCGAGGTAGCCCTCGACGCGCAGGCCGTCCTGGATGGCCGAGGCGACCTCGTTCAGGGCACCGGTGTAGTAGTCGATCCGGCGGCTGTCCTGGTCGGTCGCGATGCCGTTCTCGGTCACGATCAGCGGAATGTCGCGGCCGACGACCTCGGCGGTGTGGCGCAGCGCGTGGCCGACGGCGGACGGGTAGTACTCCCACTGCGTGAGGGTGCGCTCCACGTCGTCGGCGGTGGGGATCGGTCCGTCCGGGCCGATCTTGGTCCGGGTGTAGGACTGCACCCCGATCCAGTCGTCGCCGCGGGAGGCCTCGATGAAGATGTCCTCACGGGGGTGGCGGTAGGCCGCGGTGACCTCTTCGGCGCCGGGAAGGGCCTGGTAGACCTGGTTGGCGATGGTCCAGCCGACCTGGATGTCGGCGTTGATCGCCTTGACCTCCTTGACGGCCGCGTGGTGGGCGGCGATGACGGCCTGGGTGGTCTCGTCGTCGGGGGTCGGCAGGCCGGCGGGCGGGAAGCCGATGTCGCCGCGCTTGGCCTGGCCCGCCATCACGGCGATCATGTTCGGCTCGTTGATGGTGCAGACGTGGCTGACACCCTCGCTGATCACCGGTGCGCAGGCCGCGACGTAGCGGGCGAACAGCTCGGTCGCGCCCTCGGCGGTGAAGCCGCCGCGCGCCTCGAACCACTGCGGCACGGTGAAGTGGTGCAGTGTGATCATGGGGCGCAGCCCGCGCTCGATGGCGCCCTCGACCATACGGCGGTAGTGGGCGAGCTCCGCCCGGGAGAACTGCCCCTCGGCGGGCTCGATACGGGCCCACTCGATGGAGAACCGGTAGTCGGTGAAGCCCAGTCCGGCCAGCACGTCCATGTCCTCGTGCCAGCGGTGGTAGCTGTCGCAGGCGTCCAGGCTGGGCTCCTGGATGTGGGTGCCCGCGGTGTGCTCCTTGACCCACCAGTCGCTGTTGGTGTTGTTGCCCTCGATCTGGTGGGCGGCCGTGGAGGCGCCCCACAGGAAGCCTTCGGGGAACGGGACCTGGGTGTGAGTCATCGCGAACTGTCCTTCTGGGGTGTGAGGGGGGTGGCCGGCGAGGGTGCGGGTGCGGGCCACTTACGTG
>NZ_JAFMPZ010000555.1 GCF_017353455.1 Streptomyces laculatispora | reverse complement strand
GCGGCGGGGACGGTCAGTTGGGGGCTGTCGGTGGACAGCTTGGAGTCGCGGAGGTGTATCGCGGTGGGGCAGGGGGCGACCTGGACGCAGTCGCCGCCCTCGGAGTTGCTGTACGTGGACGTACGCCAGTCCAGGGCGGCTTCGACGCAGGCGCCGCCTTCGGAGTTGCTGTAGCTGGACTTGAACCACTGCCGGTCGTCGCTCATAACTCATCCACCATCCGCTTGATGAAATCGGCAGACCCCGCTGAACTGAGGGCCTCCATGCGGAGCATGCTAATTCGCTCGGCCTGTGTCCCAACCACTTCCGCGTCAGCAGTGAGCTGACTCATCGACGGGCCCTCCGTGAACGCCAACCGCTCGTGGTCAACGGTCTCCAGCAGCAGCATCGGCCCCAGCAAAGAGGCCGCTTTGGCCTGAGGCGTCGGCATCCGTACGCCCTGCTCCATCGACTTGATCGTGTCGGGGGCGTACTTCGCCGCCGCGCCCAGTTCCTCCCGACTGACGCCCGCCCGCGTGCGCCAGCGTTTCAGCTGGTCACCGCAGTAGCGCCAAGCCGCGGGGGGCGGGTCCTGAACTGACACAGCGGCCACCTCCAAGGGATACACATCACCGCGTATCGCAGCAGTCACTACCGAGCGTAGCCACTGCACCGGCACCGTGTAGCCATGACGCAAGCAATTCACCGCCCCGACTGGGTCCCCGCCTCCGGGCACCAACTCCGCATGAGCGGGGTTCACTTCGACACCCTGCGCATCCAGGGCATCCGGGNNCCGCGCACCGCGGGCGACCGCGCCTGGCCATTGGACGTCGAGCGGTTCGGGACCCGGCACCAGGTCGGCTACGTCGGCGTACCGGCGCTGAACGGGCACACCTGGCCGCTGATGTGGCAGTCCTGGCCCACACCGACAGCGCCCTTCGTGGACGCGGAACAGCTCTGGTCTGCCCTCGGACAGGCCGATCACCAGTGATCAGGCTGCGCCGACGATCCGGTCGCCGTACTCGATGGAGACCGTGATCTTGGCTCCCAGCGCCGACGCGTAGGTGCGCATGATCTCCAGGTTGTGGATCTCACCGCGTTCGATCTGGGAGACCCGCGCCTGGGAAATCCCGACCGCCTCGGCCACCTGCACCTGGGTGAGGCCTTGAGCCTCACGGATCTCACGCAGGCCGTGCCCCAGCACATACGCCTCGGTGGCAGCGCGTGCGACCTGCTTGCGCCCCTCCCAGTCGGCGTCGGACGCCTCGGGGTTACTCTCCCGCAGCCGGCGCTTCACGTCGGCCCAGTTGCTGTACTGAGGCATCGAACGCCTCCGTCTTCCCCGTGCCCCCGTCGACCTGGACAGGTATTCCTCGTAGCGGTTTCTCGTCTCCGCAGGCACCCCTTTGACCACACCACCAGGAGGAACCAGTGTCATACCCGCGACTGCTCACCCCCGAGGAGAAGCTCGCCGACGCGAAGAAGCTGTTGAGCCTCCCGCGTATCGTCGTGATCTGCGGCTCCACCCGCTTCATGACCGAGATGAACGAGGCCGATCTGCGGGAGACCAAAGCCGGAAAGATTGTCGTCAAACCGGGCTGTGACATGAAGTCGCCGCACGAACTCCGGTCCGATCCTGCCGAGGCCGAGGCGCTGAAGGTTCGACTCGACGATCTGCACCGGGCGAAGATCCGGCTCGCTGATGAGGTGCTCGTAGTCGGCGACTACATCGGAGACAGCACCCGAGCCGAAATCGCCTACGCCCGGTCGCTGGGCAAGCCCGTGCGGTTCACGCACCCCGAAGTCGACCCTGATGCCTGACCGCCCGCTGCCACCTCGACAACCAAGGCCGGCAGCCCGCCGCCTGACCGTCTCGCGGTGGCTTCGGCCGCCGCGCACCCCACACCCTCCGCAGGCATCCCTTGGAATTGACCATCTCAGTGGCACCGCGCTCGGGCCAGGGCCGTCCGCTACGTGACCGGGCGCAGCCCCAGCGGGCCCGCGATCTCCTCGACCATCACACGGCCGGCCTCCTCGGCCAGGTCGTCGTCGCCGGCGTCCTGGTCGGTGTCCAGGCCGTCGAGCGCCTGGAGCGGCTGGTTCAGGCGGATATGGGCGATCAGCGACTGAAGGGCACGCAGGGTGGCGGAGGCGGTGGAGCCCCAGTTGGAGAAGTAGGAGAACTGCCACCACCACAGGGCCTCGGTGGTGCGGTCCTCCTCGTAGTGGGCCAGGCCGTGGCGCAGGTCCGTGACCAGGTCGGCCAGGTCGTCGGAGATGCGGGCCGGGACCGGGGCCTTGCGGGGCTCGTACGGGTCGAAGACCTCGGAGTAGACGTCGATCGGCTCCAGCAGGACCGCGAAGCGCTCGCGCAGCCCGTCCGCGTCCGGTTCGGCGCCGAGGTCGGGCTCGTAGCGCTCGTCCGGGAGGATGTCCTCGTACGCGCCCAGCCGGCCGCCCGCCAGCAGGAGCTGGGAGACCTGGAGCAGCAGCACCGGAACGGCTTCTTCCGGCTCCTCGACCCTCGACACCTCGGTGACCGCGACGATGAACGTCTTGATCTGGTCGGCGATCTGGACCGCGAAGTCGTCGGGGTCCTGGGTGACAGTGTTCAGCGTGGCGTCAGACATCGAGGAGACCTCCCGTGGGCACGGTCGGAGACGTTGAGTAGAAGATAACTGCGCTGAACGTAAAGCCGCCGTGAGGCCCCGGACAAGAGGCCGGGGACGGAACTGGAAAGCGGGCCGGGAGGGGAACCCGCAGCGGGTCAGACATCGAGCAGACGCCTCCCCTCGAAGGCGCGGCCGAGCGTGACCTCGTCCGCGTACTCCAGGTCGCCGCCCACCGGCAGACCGCTGGCCAGCCGTGTCACCCGCAGCCCCATCGGCTTGACCATCCGCGCCAGGTACGTCGCGGTGGCCTCGCCCTCCAGGTTGGGGTCGGTCGCCAGGATCAGCTCCGTGATGGAGCCGTCGGCCAGCCGGGCCAGCAGCTCGCGGATGCGCAGATCGTCCGGACCGACGCCCTCGATGGGGCTGATCGCCCCGCCGAGTACGTGGTAACGGCCCCGGAACTCGCGGGTCCGCTCGATCGCGACGACGTCCTTCGGCTCCTCGACGACGCAGATGACCGTCAGATCGCGGCGCGGGTCGCGGCAGATCCCGCACTGCTCCTGCTGCGCCACGTTGCCGCAGATCGCGCAGAAGCGGACCTTGTCCTTGACCTCCAGGAGGGCATGGGCGAGGCGGCGCACATCCGTGGGCTCCGCCTGAAGGATGTGGAAGGCGATCCGCTGCGCGCTCTTGGGACCGACGCCGGGCAGCCTGCCCAACTCGTCGATGAGGTCCTGAACCACGCCTTCGTACAACGGAAAGCCTTTCCTGCCGCCTGGTCGGCCGCGTCGTGGTACGTACCGTAGGGGGTGCGTACCGTCTTGGGTATGTCCTTGGACATGCCCTTGGTCAGAAGGGGAGACCGGGCATGCCGCCCAGGCCCTGGGCCAGCGGGCCCAGCTTCTGCTGCTGGAGCGTCTGGGCGTTCTCGTTCGCCGCCTGGACCGCCGCGACGACGAGGTCCGCGAGCGTCTCGGTGTCCTCGGGGTCCACCGCCTTCGGGTCGATCACCAGGTTGCGCAGCTCACCGGAGCCGGTGACCGTCGCCTTGACGAGACCGCCGCCCGCCTGGCCGTCGACCTCGGTCCTGGCCAGTTCCTCCTGGGCCTCCGCGAGGTCCTGCTGCATCTTCTGGGCCTGCTGCAGCAGCTGCTGCATATTGGGCTGACCACCACCGGGAATCACTGTCACTCCAGGCATTTCGACGACAAATGTTTCGGTACGCCGAGCCTACGTGGTCCCCGGGCGGCGCGCCCCACCCACTGACGAGCAACTCTTTCGAGTGAGATTGAGTCAGCGAAGGCGGGACTCCTATACCTGATCACAGGCTCTGCGCACCCGGGAATACTGCGATTTCGACCACGCGGCCCACCATTCGGCGGTAGGAAGGGCATGCGTCCCGGTACGCGCACGCGCACCCACCGTCACGCAAGGTTACGCAGGGGGCACTGCCGGTCGCAGCGAGCCTCAGTGAGCAGAGGGCAGATATCCCGCCCATCGTCGAGGACGCGGTCGACAGCACGCGTCGTCATGCAGCATGCAGAGGAGTACCCCGGTGAGTCAGCCGGAGATGCAGCCCGAAGGGCCGCCCCGCAACGATTCCGGTGTGCCCGGTCCGGCCGGTTCCGCCCCTCCTCCCGGTACGGGCTCCGGCGCGCCGGGCCGGGATCTGACCGGAGCGCCCTTCCCGCTCGGCGACTGGGGCGAACCCGCCCAGCGGCTCGACGAGCTGTACCGCTGGGTCGAGGCCGAAGCCCTGCGCACCGCCGACTGGTACCTGTGCGACCGGGTGTGGAAGCGGCGCGGGGCCAGGGTGCTGCGGATGGGGACCGCGGCCGGTGCGGTGGCGGGCGCGGCGCTGCCGCTGCTCGATCTGACGGGGGCGCTGCACGGCGCGGCGGGCTGGGGCTATCTGTCGCTGCTGCTGGGCGCCGCGTGCATGGCGTGCGACCGGCACTTCGGCCTGACCTCGGGGTGGATAAGGAATCTCGCCACGGCACAGGCCGTGCAGCGGCGGCTCCAGGTGCTCCAGTTCGACTGGGCCTCGGAGTGCGTACGGGAGGTGCTCGGCCCGACCGAGGGGACGGCGAGCGAGGCGGCCGAGCGGTGCCTCGGCGTGCTGCGGCGGTTCTCGGAGGACGTCACGGAACTCGTGCGGTCGGAGACCGCGGACTGGATGGTGGAGTTCCGGGCCGGTCCCGCGCCGATGGGGACGCAGGCGCTGGTGTCCGGCGGCACGGGCGGCGGGCGTGCCGAGCAGGGCGCACAGCCGGGGAGGTTCCCGCTGCAGTCGATGGGCCGGCCGAACATGCCGCGGCAGCGGCCGCCGGAGTCCCCGCGATGACCGGTGATCACCGTGATTCCGGAGAGGTTCCGGCGGGGGTTCCGGCGGGCGCCTTGTCCGTCAGCCGCCCGCCGGCTCGTCCGTCAACTGAAGATGATCATTGAGCCCTGAGCGAGGCTGCGGGTGACCGCCGCGTGCAGGCCGAGCCAGACGTGGCGTTCCCGGGCGAACGGGTTGTCGTCGTACGGGACCGGGACCGCCGGTTCCTCCAGCTCGGTGGGCGCGGCGGGCGGCAGCGGGGCGGCCGGCGGGTTGGCCGGGTCGATGCCGATGGACGGGGCGACGAACTCCAGCTCCCTCAGCAGTCCGTGCGAGGAGCCGAGCGGGCCGCCACCCTCCAGCAGGTCATCGGTGGAGATCGGGTAGGCGAAGTCCAGGGGGACGTACGCCCCGGCGTGGTCGTAGTGCCACACCAGGTGCGACTGCTGGGCCGTCGGCTCGAACATCTCCAGCAACTGCTCGTAGTCGCCGCCCAGTTCGTCCACGGGCGTGACGGCGAGGCCGCTGATCTGGAGCAGATAGGCGCGGCGCAGGAAGTGCAGGGCGTCGTAGTCGAAGCCCGCGACCGGGGCCACGTCTCCGGTCAGGCCCGGCATGTAGGCGTAGACGGGTACGGGCGGCAGCCCCACCTCACCCAGCGCCTTGTCGAAGACGGCTATCTCCTCGGCGAAGGGGTTGTCGGGGCTGTGGCACAGCACATCGACGAGGGGGACCAGCCACAGGTCACAGGCCACGAAGTCTCGCTCTCCAACTGGTGCGTGCGATGGTCGGGACAGCGTAATGCGGCCGGCACGTCGCGGACAGTGGTCCCCCATGACCGACTTCGGGGACCGGTGCCGGTCAGGCTCCCGGCCGCGCCGGGTCCGCGGGTCCGGCCGCCTCGGGCGGCTGCGGTGCGTGACCGGGGTGGGCCGGGTCCCCGGCCGCCAGCCGGTCAGCCCAGCTCAGCGCGTGCCCGTTGTAGTCGTCGACCACCACGCGCAGCGCGTCGCGGTCCCGGAGCGTGACCGCGGCGACGAGGTCGGCGTGCCCGTGCCAGAGCCAGTCCCGTACGTCCGCGTCGCCGCGCAGGTACGGCACGGCGAACACCCATGCCTGGACGCGCAGCCGGTGCAGGAAGTCGCTGATGTACGTGTTGCCGGCGAGCGCGCCCAGCTCCCGCCAGAAGCGCAGGTCGTAGCCGATCAGGATGTCCAGGTCACCGCCGCGCGCCGCGCGGGCGGCCTCCTCGGCCCGGCGGCGCACGGAGACGAGCGAGTCCCGGCGCTTCAACTGCTGGGCCGGGGACGGGGGCTGCTCGCGGAAGACGTCCCGGATCACCCCGTCCATGACCAGGGTGCGGGCCTCCACCATCGCCCGGTAGTCCGCGACGGTGAACTGGTACACCCTGAATCCGCGGTGCTGATCGGATTCGAGCAGGCCCTGCGCGGAGAGATCGAACAGCGCTTCGCGGACAGGCGTCGCGGAGACGCCGTACTGCTCGGCGATCTGTTTGACGGTGAACTCCCGTCCCGGCTGAAGACGCCCCGCAAGCACCTCGTCACGCAGCGCGTCCGCGATCTGCTGCCGCAGCGTACTGCGCGTGACAGCTCCGCTCGCGCGCATGAGCGCCCCTCCCCTGTTTCGGTTTCGGCCACCTTAGACCGAGCCCGTCGGCCGCACCGGCCGGGCGGGTGCGGGGAGGGGAGGGGCGCTGTGTGCGGACGGGTGCTACACGGTGTGCTCGTCGGCCACCGACAGCGCGGCGTCGAGCGCTGCGAGCCCCTCCTTGGCCTCGGCCTCGGTGACGTTGCAGGCCGGCACGGCGTGGGTGCGGTTCATGTTGATGAACGGCCACAGGCCGTTCTTCTTCGCCGCCGCACCGAAGGCCGCCATCGGGGCGTTGTCGGCGCCCGTCGCGTTGTACGGGACCAGCGGCTCGCGGGTCTCCTTGTTGCGGACCAGTTCCAGTGCCCAGAACGCGCCGAGGCCGCGGACCTCGCCGACCGACGGGTGGTTCTCGGCCAGCTCGCGCAGACCGGGGCCGAGGACCGTCTCACCGATGCGGGTGGCGTTCTCGATGACCTTCTCGTCCTCCATCACATGGATGGTGGCGACGGCGGCGGCACAGGCCAGCGGGTGGCCGGAGTAGGTCAGCCCGCCCGGGTAGGGGCGGGTGTCGAAGGTGGCGGCGATCTCGGCGGAGATCGCGACGCCGCCGAGCGGCACGTAACCGGAGTTGACGCCCTTGGCGAAGGTCATCAGGTCCGGCACCACGTCGAAGTGGTCCGCGGCGAACCACTTTCCGGTGCGCCCGAATCCGGCCATCACCTCGTCGAGGACGAAGACGATCCCGTACCGGTCGCAGATCTCGCGGACACCGGCGAGATATCCGGGCGGCGGCGTCATGATGCCGGCCGTGCCCGGGATGGTCTCCAGAATGATCGCGGCGATGGTCGAGGGGCCCTCGTAGGCGAGGGTGTCCTGAAGGTGCTGGAGCGCGCGGGCGCACTCCTCCGCCTCGGTCTCGGCGTAGAACGGCGAACGGTAGAGGAACGGGGCCCAGAACCGGACGACGCCCGCCGAGCCGTTGTCCGACGCCCAGCGGCGCGGGTCACCGGTCAGGTTGATCGCGGTGGAGGTGGCGCCGTGGTACGAGCGGTAGGCGGAGAGCACCTTCGTACGGCCGGTGTGCAGCCGGGCCATCCGGACGGCGTTCTCGACGGCCTCGGCGCCGCCGTTGGTGAAGAAGATCTTGTCCAGGTCGCCGGGGGTGCGCTCGGCGATGAGGCGGGCGGCCTCGGAGCGCGACTCGATCGCGAAGGCGGGCGCGAAGGTCGTCATCTTCCCCGCCTGCTCCTGGATCGCGGCGACGACGGTGGGGTGCTGATAGCCGATGTTGGTGTAGACGAGACCGCTGGTGAAGTCCAGGTAGCGGTTGCCGTCGTAGTCCCAGAAATACGCCCCCTCGGCGCCGGCGACGGCGAGCGGGTCGATCAGGCCCTGGGCGGACCAGGAGTGGAACACGTGCGCGCGGTCGGCGGCCTTCACGGCCGCGCCGGCGGCGGGGTCAGCGGCGTCGGCATGACGGGGATGAGGGGTCATACGGCGAGCGTAGGCCGCGGCGGGCGCGGCCCGGTATGGCCACCTTGTATGGAGTGGGGCGTGTGGTTCGGCAGGGTGTCGGGTCCGGCGCGAGGCCCGGTGCATTGACAGTATGTTGTCGTAGCGACAGCATGTTGTCATCAGTGTTCTTCCTGCCGCGGAGGCCGCCATGACCCGCAGGACCGTGTATCTGGCCGTGTACGACACCTACGCCGACTGGGAGACCGGGCACGCCACCGCCCACCTCGCCCAGCACGGCTTCACCGTCCGGACGGTGGGCCCGACGACCGGCCCGGTCACCAGCATGGGCGGGCTGACCGTGCGCCCCGATCTGGCGCTCGCGGAGCTGCGCCCCGGGGACGGCGCACTGCTGATCCTGCCGGGCGCCGGGCTGTGGGACGCCGGCGACGAACTGGCCCCCTTCGCACGTGCCGCCCGGACCTTCCTGGACGCGGGCGTTCCGGTCGCCGCCATCTGCGGGGCGACGGCGGGGCTGGCCCGCGAGGGGCTGCTCGACGAGCGGGCGCACACGAGCGCGGTGTCCTTCTACCTGGCGGCCACCGGCTACGGGGGCGGCAAGCACTACATCGACGCGGACGCCGTCACCGACCACGGCCGTGCCGGTCACGACGGGGCCGGTTCCGGTGGGGCGCTGGTCACCGCTGGGCCGACCGAGCCGGTCGCGTTCGCCCGCGAGATCCTCGCCCTCCTCGGTGTGTTCGAGGGCGAGAAGCTCGACGCCTGGTACCGGCTCTTCCATGACTCGGACGCGAGCGCGTACGAGGTGCTCCAGGGATGAGCCGTACGGAACAGGACCGGCTGAGCCGGACCGCTCTCGGTGTCTTCCGGCTGAACGGCCAGTTCCTCTCCCTGTCGGAGGAGCTGGCCCGCCCGGCCGGGCTGACCGCCGCGTGGTGGCAGGTGCTCGGGGCGGTGCTGGCCGAACCGCTGCCCGTCTCCGGGATCGCCCGGGTCATGGGCATCACCCGGCAGGCAGTGCAGCGGATCGCCGATCTGCTGGTGGGCAAGGGGCTCGCGGAGTACGTACCGAACCCGGCCCACCGCCGCGCGAAGCTCCTGCGCCCGACCCGGGAGGGCCGCACGGCGATGTCCCGAATCGGCCCCGGCCACGCGGAGTTCGCGGCGCGGCTGTCCCGGGAGCTGGGCCCGGAGGAGTTCGCGGAAACGGTACGCGTGCTGGAACGCCTGGCCCGGGCGATGGACGCGGTGCACCACCCGAGCACGGCCGGTGCTCCGGGCCCCGCCGACGCCTGCGGCCCGCCCGGCGGTTGAGGGCACGGACCGGCCACCACCCCCCGCCGGGGCACAACCGCGCCGCTATTCTCGACCCGTTCGGCGTGTCGCCGCACGGGGGAGGACTGCACACCATGGAAAAGCTCGGCTCCGTAGATCCGCAACGCATCGGCGCCTACCGACTGCTGGGCAGACTCGGCGCTGGCGGCATGGGCCAGGTGTACCTGGCCCGCTCGGACCGCGGCCGCACCGTCGCGATCAAGCTCGTACGCGAGGAACTCGCCGAACAGCAGGAGTTCCGCGACCGGTTCAGGCGGGAGGTGATGGCCGCACGCCGCCTCGGCTCCACCTGGACCGCCCCCGTACTGGACGCCGACACCGACGCCGACGTGCCCTGGGTCGCCACCGGCTACGTCGCCGGACCGTCCCTCCAGACCACCGTCTCGGGCCGCGCGAGCACCTCGGCGGGCCCCGCCCCCGGCGCGTACGGACCACTGCCCGAGCGTTCGGTCCACATCCTGGGCAGCGGTCTCGCGCACGCCCTGCGGGCCATCCACACCGCCGGGCTCATCCACCGCGATCTCAAGCCGTCCAACATCCTGCTGACGATCGACGGCCCCCGGGTCATCGACTTCGGCATCGCCCGCGCCCTCGACACCGTCACCGACAGCGGCCTCACCCGCACCGGGGCCCTGGTCGGCTCCCCCGGCTTCATGTCGCCCGAGCAGGTGCGGGGCGAGCGGGTGACCACGGCGTGCGACGTGTTCTGTCTGGGCTCGGTGCTGGCGTACGCCTCGACCGGGCGGCTCCCGTTCGGCGACGCCGCCAGCGGGGTGCACGCGCTGCTGTTCCGGATCGCGCAGGAGGACCCGGACCTGACCGGGGTGCCGGTGGACCTCGTGGAGCTGATCCAGGACTGCCTCCGCAAGGACCCGACGGCCAGACCGGTGCCCGACGAGATCCTGGACCGGCTGGCCGAGGACAACACGTCGGAGCCCTGGCTCCCGGGCGCGCTCCTCGCCCAACTCGGCCGCCACGCCGTGGAACTGCTCGACTCGGAGGACCCGCAGGACGCGGAGGGGCCGGGGGATGCGGAGGCTCCTGAGAACGCCGCGCGCCCTGAGAACACCGCGCGCCCTGAAAGCGCGGCGCCCCCTGAGGACGCGGTCCCGCAGGACACGCCGCCCCCGCCCGCCGAACCGGCCACGTCACCGG
>NZ_JAFMPZ010000554.1 GCF_017353455.1 Streptomyces laculatispora | reverse complement strand
GGGGATCCTGTACGGCACCCGGCTGTCCGACACTGTGGCGCTCCTGGTCGCGGAGCTCGCGGCCAATGCGGTTCTGCACGGACGGGTGCCGTACAGGATCCCCCAGGTGTCGAGCTTCCACACGGCCAGGCGTCGCGCCAGGGTCGCACCGTGGCGGGTGGCCGAGCACCTCTGGGTGAACACACGTACAGTTACGGGCGGTTGTGCCTGGAGAGCCGTCATGCGCTCAGCGTTCCGCCTCGGTCGCCCCTGTCAGTAGGAACAACACCCATACACGTTCACTTGTATGGGTTGCTTCCCTGGACTGGATGGGTAACCCTCCGTGATTCTTGCTGCGTTGATCCATGCGCGAAAGACGGGGCAGCGATGACGGCCAACCACGACAGCACCACGTCCCCGGGCGAACCCGAGCTCTCCGACAGCCTGAAGACATTCGGGGCGGTCATGAAGGCCCTGCGCGAAGCGGCCCGCCTCACCCAGGAGGAGTTCGCACCCCGCGTGCGGTACTCGGCGGCCTACATCGCCAAGATCGAGCAGGGCCGGCGGTTCCCGCCCGAGGACCTCCCCGAGCGGGCGGCGGACGCCCTCGGGCCGGTCGCGGGCAAGGTCCTCGCCGCTGCGGCGCGGAGCCTTCGGCGCAGGGCCGGTCTGGCGTCGTGGTTCCTCCAGTGGGCGGGGATCGAGGAGGAAGCGATCACGCTGTACGCGTACGAGTGCCGGGGCATTCCGGGACTGCTCCAGACCGAGGGGTACATCCGAGCCGTCTTCGACCGGAGGCTTCCCCCTCTCGCCGAGGAGCAGTTCGAGCAGCAGGTGGCCGCGCGCCTGATGCGACAGGAACTCCTGGCCGAACGCCCCAACACCTCATTCTCGTTCATCATCGAACAGGCCGTCCTTGAGCGTCAGTTAGGAGGTGCGGACGTCACTGCCTCGCTCATCGACAATCTGTTGGTGCAGGGCGGTCGGCGGAACGTGGAGATCCTCGTCATGCCGCTCAAACAGCCGGATCACTCGGGCGTCGACGGGCAGTTGTATCTGGCGGAGACTCCGTGCAACTCCTGGTTCGGCTACGTCGAGGGCCATGACAGCAGCACCCTGCTCACTGACCCGAGATTGGTCAGTGCCATGCTCCAGCGCTATGGCAAGATGCGCTCACAGGCGCTGAGCCACGAGGCCACTGTGGGCCTGCTGAAGCAGATGCGAGGAGCGCTATGAGCACCGAACTGGCCTGGTTCAAAAGCAGTTACAGCGGCAGTGGCGGCGACAACTGCATCGAGGTCGCCCTCCACCCCGACGCCGTCCACGTCCGTGACTCCAAGGACACCGCCCGCCCCCCGTTCACCGTCTCCACCACCGCCTGGTCGGACTTCGCCGCCTACGCGTCGTCCACCGCACAGTCCTGACCGTCGTCGGCGCCGCTCACTCCGGCAGCAGGTGCCCCCGCCGCGACAGCAGGAACTTCTTGAACGCCGCCACCGGCGGGGTGTCCGGGTGCCCGTCCAGCCAGGCCACCCCGATCTCCCGAGCGGCCCGCGGAGCCGTCACCGTCAGCTCCACCACCCCGGGGCGGGCCACCGCCGGGGGCGGGAGCAGGGCCACGCCCAGGCCTGCCGCGACCAGGCCGCGCAGGGTTTCGGCCTCCTCGCCCTCGAAGGCGACGCGGGGGACGAAGCCCGCCTCCGCGCAGAGGTCGTCCGTGATGCGGCGCAGGCCGTAGCCGGGTTCCAGGGTGACGAACGTTTCGTCGGCGGCCTCCGCCAGGCGGATGCGGCGGCGGGTGGCCAGGCGGTGGTCGTCGGGGACGACGAGGCGCAGCCGCTGTTCGTCCAGGCGCAGGGCGACCAGGTCCGGGGCGTCCGGGACGGGTGAGGTGAGGCAGAGGTCGAGGCCGCCCGCGCGGAGGCGTTCGATCATGGCCTCGCCGTAGTTCTGGACGAGCTGGAAACGGACCCGCGGGTGGTCGGCGCGGAAGGCGCGGATCAGGGCGGGGACGGTCTCCGAGCCCATCGTGTGGAGGAAGCCGAAGGCGACCTTGCCCGCGGTGGGGTCGGCGTCCGCCCGTACCGAGTCGGCGGCCTTCTCCACCTCGGCGAGCGCCCGCTCGGCCGAGTCGAGGAAGGTGCGGCCCGCGGGGGTGAGGGAGACGGTACGGCCCTTGCGGGCGAACAGGGCGACTCCCAGGTCCTGTTCCAGCCGGACCATCGCCCGCGAGAGCGTCGACTGGGGTACGCCCAGCTCGTGCGCGGCGCGGGTGACGTGTTCGTGGCGGGCGACCGCCTCGAAGTAGGCGAGCCGCGGGGCGAGGACGGCGCGGATGTCTTCTTCGTAACTGCTTGGTGACAGCCGCGGCTGTGAGCTGTGCTGATGCGCCATGGGATTGATTATCGCCGCTTTGTGCATTGGACGCATGAAAGGGGGGCGGCCTACGTTCGTTGCATGCCTCCCGCCAGTACCGGGGCGTCCACCCTGATCGTGGCCGCCTCGACCCAGTCGTCCCCCGTAAGCGTCACCGAGACCGCCACCGCGGACCGGCTCGAACCCGGTGGTCCCGGCTACCGCCGGATGAGTTTCGCGCTCTTCGCCGCCGGTGTCGCGACCTTCGCGCTCCTCTACTCCACCCAGGCCCTGCTGCCCGCCGTCTCCGCCTCCTTCGGCGCCACGGCCGGGCAGGCGAGCTGGACGGTCTCCGCGGCGACGGGTGCGCTGGCGCTCTTCGTGCTGCCGATGAGTGCGCTGTCCGAGCGGTTCGGGCGGCGGCAGATGATGACCGCCTCGCTGACGGTCGCGGTCGTGGTCGGGCTGTTCGTGCCGTTCGCGCCGTCGCTCGGCTGGCTGATCGCCCTGCGCGCCGTGCAGGGCGCCGCACTCGCCGGACTGCCCGCCTCCGCGATGGCGTATCTCGCGGAGGAGGTACGGCCCAAGGCGCTGGTCGCGGCGATCGGGCTGTTCGTGGCCGGCAACAGCATCGGCGGGATGAGCGGCCGCATCCTCACCGGCTGGGTCGCCCAGCTGTGGGGCTGGCGGGCCGCGCTCGGCTCGGTCGGTGTGCTGGCCGTGGCCTGCGCCGTCGTCTTCCACTTCATGATCCCCAGGGCCCGGCACTTCACCCCCGGTTCGCTGAACCCGAAGGCGCTCGCCCGGACCGTCGGCGGGCACCTCGCGGACCCGCTGCTGCGCCGGCTGTACGCGATCGGCGCGCTGTTCATGACGGTGTTCGGCGCGGTGTACACGGTGATCGGTTACCGCCTCGTGGAGGCGCCGTTCAACCTCCCGCAGGGGATCGTCGGCTCGATCTTCCTGGTCTACCTGGTCGGTACGGTCTCCTCCGCCGCGGCGGGGCGCCTCGTCGCCCGGCTGGGGCGCCGGGGCGCGCTCTACCTCGCCGTCTCCACCACGGCCGCCGGTCTGCTGCTCTCGCTGGCCGACCAGCTGGCAGCCGTACTCCTCGGCCTGGTCCTGATCACGGCGGGCTTCTTCGCCGGGCACGCGGTGGCCTCCTCCTCCGTCAGCCGTACGGCGACCAAGGGCCGGGCCCAGGCGTCGGCGCTCTACCAGTCGGCGTACTACCTCGGCTCCAGCGCGGGCGGCACGCTCGGCGCGGTCGCCTTCCACGCCGGCGGCTGGGCGGGCACGGTCACGCTGGGACTCCTCGCGGTCCTGGGCGTCGTCTCGATCACGCTGTACGGGTCGAGGGCGGCGCGCGTCGAGCGGCGCCGGTCCGCGGCGGTGCTGTCCGTACAGAACTGAGACATACGGCGCACAACCATCCACTCCCCGGCGCGCGTCTAGCAGGCGGAATCACCGCACTGCGCGCGAAGGGGAGTTGGCGTACATGGGAGTCACGGAAAGCATGAGGAGCATCCAGGGCATTCGAGGCGTGCGGACGCGGCGCGGTCTCGCGGTGTCCGTCGCGGGGCTGACCGCGATACCGGCGCTCGTCCTCGGCACCGGCGGGTCCGCGCAGGCGGCGTCCTGCACGACGTCCACCGGACCGAACCAGAAGCAGGTCGAGAAGTACCTGCACCGGCCGGTGGACGGCAAGCAGTCGGTGGCCGACTGCAAGGCGATCCGGTCGTTCCAGAGCACCTACGGGGTCACGCCCACCATCGGCTACGCCGGGCCCGTCACCTGGCGCACCATGCAGACGCTCACCGCCCAGAAGGCGGCCGGGAAGGACCCGAACAAGGCGAAGAAGTGCCCCACCGACAAGGGGCGCATCGCGTGTGTGGACCTGACGCGGCAGATCAGCTGGATCCAGGACGGCAAGAAGCTGAAGTTCGGGCCGGTGCCGGTGCGGACCGGGCGGGACAAGTACGAGACCCGCACCGGGGCGAAGAAGATCTACTGGCGGCACAAGAACCACGTCTCGTCGATCTACCACGTGTCGATGCCGTACTCGCAGTTCTTCGACGGCGGGCAGGCCTTCCATGCGGTGGGCGTGAAGATGTGGAACCCGCCGGGCTCGCACGGATGCGTCAACATGCGCACCGCCGACGCGAAGTCGTACTGGAATCTGCTGAAGAACGGCGACGACGTGTACGTGTACGGGCGCAAGCTCGGAACGTGACCGCTTTCCGCCCTTCCCGCCTCGGTTGTCAGTGCCCTGCGGTAGCTTCCCAAGTGCTGAAGTGAGCGGTGTCACGGCGCAACAGGGGTGGAGCGACGCAATGGGTGATCTGACGGCGACGGCGGGCGATATCGACAGCCGTCTGGAGGGACACCGGGTCGAGCTGACCGGCTACTGCTACCGGATGCTCGGCTCGGCCTTCGAGGCGGAGGACGCGGTCCAGGACACGCTGGTGCGCGCCTGGCGCAACTTCGACAAGTTCGAGGGCCGTTCCTCGCTGCGGTCCTGGCTGTACCGGATCGCGACGAACGTCTGCCTCGACATGCTGAACGCGGGCAACAAGCGGGCCAGGCCCGTCGATCTGTCCGGCCCGACGCCGCTCGCGCAGGCCGCGCTCAATCCGCGGCCGGAGAACACCTGGCTGGAGCCGATGCCGGACGGGCGCATCCTGCCGTCCGTCGCGGACCCGGCCGAGGCGGCGGTGGCGCGCGAGTCGGTGCGGCTCGCGTTCGTCGCCGCGCTGCAGCATCTGCCGCCCAAGCAGCGGGCCGTGCTGATCCTGCGCGAGGTGCTCGCGTGGAAGGCGAGCGAGGTCGCCGAGCTGCTCGACACCTCGGTCGCTTCGGTCAACAGCGCCCTCCAGCGTGCGCGGGCGACGCTCAACGACCACCAGGGCACGGCCGCCGACGCCGCCGATCCGCTCGACGAGGAGCAGAGCAAGCTCCTGGAGCGGTACGTGGCGGCGTTCGAGGGGTACGACATGAAGGCGCTGACCGCGCTGCTCCATGAGGACGCCATCATGACGATGCCGCCGTTCGACCTCTGGCTCCAGGGGCACGACGACATCGCCGGCTTCATGACCTCCATGGGCGCGTCCTGTGCGGGCTCCCGGCTGATCGCGACGTCGGCGAACGGCACCCCGGCGTTCGCGCACTACAAGCCGAATCCGGACGGGCCCGGTTTCGTGCCGTGGGCGGTGCAGGTCATCGACATCTCGGACGGTGCGATCACCGGGATGCACTGCTTCCTGGACACCCCGCGCTGGTTCCCGCTGTTCGGGCTGCCCGATCACCTGGAGGCGGATGCGGCGTGAGCCGACGGCTGGGCCGGGGCGCGGCGTACGGGCTGGTCGCGGCGTGGGCCGTGGCCGTGGCCGGCGGCTGGGGGGCCGCCCAGTGGCTCGGTGAGCCGACGGCCACGTCCGGCCCCCGCCGCGTCGTGCCACCGGCCTCCGAGGCGGAGCCGGGACCGCAGCCGGAGACCGGGTACGCCGATCTCTGCGACCAGGTCCGGTCCGGCTCCGCCTCCGGGCGGTACGCGCCGCCCTCCCCGTCGCCGTCTCCGAGCGTCACGCCCTCGGAGACGGTGCGCGACGGGGCCCGTCTGTCCGCCGTCCAGTGCTCGAAGGTGGTCGTCAGGGACGGCTGGCGCGAGGCGGACTGAAGGGCCTGGGGCCTTCAGTCCGCACCAGGTGGTGGCCGGTGCCGTGGCGGATCAGGCCGCGCAGCAGGCCACCCGCTCACTCCGGGACCCTGCGCGCCCCCTCCTGGTCCGCGAGGCCGACCACCTCGTCCAGCCCCACCAGGTCCAGCAGCAGCCGGAGTTCGGGAGGCGTTCCGCGCAGCCGGAGCCGTCTGCCGCCCGCCCGGCGGGCGACCAGCGACAGCCGGGCGACCGCCTCCACGGCGGCGAGGTCGGGGTGGACGAGCCCGCCCACGTCGCAGTCCACCACCGTCACCTGCGTGTCCGCGGTGGCCAGCAGCGCCTCCAGCTCAGCGCAGAGTCCGGGCACACCGGCCCGCGTGAGGCGTCCGGAGACGGTGAGAACGATCGGGGTCATGGCATCCACATCAGGGAGACCGGTCCGGCGGCCGAAACTCATCGCCGTGCCGTTCCCCGCTTTTCACCGGACTTCCACAGCCTCCCCTCCGCCTCCCCTGAGAGCGTCCTGGTGCCCCGAGCTGCGCGCAGGCCTCCGCGGCCACCGTCGTCACGGCCGTTTCCCGTCGCGCAGGGCCGACCGACCATCGACGAAGTTTCGCCAACTCCGTTCTTCTGTGTGCTTACTGTGAACCGATTCGATCAACTCTCCCCTCTATACGGGTGAAACGGCCGGCCTCGGTGCGCGCACCGGGGCCGGCTGCCCAGTGGCCCTCTCGTGGGGCCGCCTGATTCTCCAGGGGGAGAGTTGCGCAGACACGTCACAAGAGCGTGTGTCTCAACCGTCGCCACAGCTGCGGCCGTGGCGCTAGCGGCCGGGCTGACCACTCCGGCCATGGCCCGTGACAACGGCCCGTCGCGGTCGGCGGACGGCACGTCCGGCGCCCGGCATCAGCTCACGCTCATCACCGGTGACCGCGTCACGGTGGACGCCAAGGGCCGGGTCGTGGGCTTCCGTCCCGCGGCGGGACGCGAGCACATACCCGTGCAGCGGCAGATACAGGACGGGCACACCCTGCTCGTCCCTGCCGACGCACACCGGCTGATCAGTTCCGGAAGGCTGGACCGTCGGCTGTTCGACGTCACGGAGCTGAACCGGGCAGAGAACCGCAGGGCGCAGAAGTCGGGCCTGAAGCTGATCGTCTCCTACCGTGGAGCCGGGGCCGCGGCCGCGAGGGCGGAGGTCCGCGACGCGGGCGCCACCCGGGTCGGGCCCGTGCTGAAGTCGCTGAACGCCCAGTCCGTGGCCACCCCGCGGGAGGACGCCCGGTCCATCTGGCAGGCGCTCACCAGCAAGCCGTCGGGCAGCGCCCAGCGGACCACGGCCGCCGGTATCGACCGGGTGTGGCTGGACGGCGTACGCCGGGCGAGCCTCGACAAGAGCGTCCCGCAGATCGGCGCGCCGACCGCCTGGAAGGCGGGCTACACCGGCAAGGGCGTCAGGATCGCCGTCCTGGACACCGGTGCGGACGCCACCCACCCGGACCTCAAGGGCCAGATCCTCGCGTCGAAGAACTTCTCCGGCACGCCCGATCTGAAGGACCACTTCGGCCACGGCACCCATGTCTCCTCGATCGCGGCCGGTACGGGCGCGAAGTCGGGCGGCAGGTTCAAGGGCGTGGCCCCGGACGCCAAGCTCCTTGAGGGCAAGGTCCTCGACGACGACGGCTTCGGCGACGACTCCGGAATCCTGGCCGGTATGGAGTGGGCGGTCGCGCAGGGCGCCGACGTCATCAACCTGAGCCTCGGCGGCACCGACACCCCGGGGATCGACCCCCTGGAGGCCGCGGTCAACAAGCTCTCCGCCGACAGCGGCGTGCTCTTCGCCATCGCGTCGGGCAACGAGGGCGGCGCCGGCACGGTCGGCTCCCCCGGCAGCGCGGACGCCGCGCTGACCGTCGGGGCCGTCGACGGCAAGGACGTGCTGGCGGACTTCTCCAGCCGCGGTCCCCGGGTCGGTGACAACGCGATCAAGCCCGATGTCACCGCTCCCGGCGTGGACATCACGGCGGCCGCCTCGCCCGGCTCCGTCATCGACAAGGAGGTCGGCCAGAACCCGGCGGGCTATCTGACGATCTCCGGTACGTCGATGGCGACCCCGCACGTCGCGGGCGCCGCGGCGCTCCTCAAGCAGCAGCACCCGAAGTGGAAGAACACCGAGCTCAAGGGTGCGCTCACGGCCTCCACGAAGCCGGGGAAGTACACCCCCTTCGAGCAGGGCTCGGGCCGGATCGCCGTCGACCGGGCGATCACCCAGTCCGTCGTCGCCGACCCGGTGTCGCTGAGCTACGGCGTCCAGCAGTGGCCGCACACCGATGACGTGCCGGTCGCCAAGAAGGTGTCGTACCGCAACCTCGGTACGACCGATGTCACGCTCTCGCTCGCCGTCCAGGCCACCGGCCCGGCGGGCAAGCCGGCCCCGGCCGGGTTCTTCGCCCTCGGCGCCGACCGGGTGACCGTCCCGGCGGGCGGCACCGCCGAGGTGCCGCTGACCGTGAACACCAGGCTCGGCGGCACGGCCGACGGCGACTACTCCGCGTACGTCGTGGCGACGGGCGGCGGTCAGACCGTCCGCACCGCGGCCGCGGTCAATCGCGAGCGCGAGTCGTACGACCTCACGCTCAAGACCATCGGGCGTGACGGCAAGCCGGCCCGGTACACCACCGGGGACGTCTACGGCATCACCGGCGGCGGGACCGATGTGTGGGAGTCCCCCGAGGTGGTCAACGGCACGGCGAAGCTCCGCGTCCCCAAGGGCGGGTACGTGCTGAACTCGGCCGTGTACATCGACCCGGACAACTACGACAAGGGCGTCGACTGGCTCACCCAGCCCCATCTGAAGGTCACCAAGAACACCACGGTGACCTTCGACGCGCGCCTGGCCAAGCCGGTGGACATCACCGTTCCGGCGACCGGCACGAAGGCCCTGCTCGCCTCGCCCGACCTCCAGTTCGAGACCGAGAACAGCTTCTACGGCTACGGCTGGCTGCTCGACTCGTTCAAGCCGCTGCGCACCGCGCACATCGGCCCGAAGACGACCGGCATCCAGCTCTCGCAGCACTGGACCGGCAGTTGGGCCAAGGGCACGGCGACCCGGTACGACATCACGGTCGGCGGCCCGGTGAGCCAGGCGGCGACCGGCTACCGCCGCGCGTTCAGCAGCGGCCAGCTCGCCAAGGTCACGATCCGCTCCGGTGCGTCCGTCAAGGGCAAGACCGGTGACATCGGCGCGTGGGGCGAGCTGCCCGACTCGTTCAGCGGCTGGGCGGCCCTGACCACCCAGAAGCTCCCGTCGACCACCACGGCCTACGTCTCCACCGCGGACAAGGTGAAGTGGAGCTTCGACTTCAACCAGAACGGCGCGCTCGACAAGGACGGCTTCCCGCAGTCCGACGCCTGGTACTCCCTCGGTGCCCCGCAGACCCTCAAGGCGGGCGGGACGTACGCGAAGACCGTGAACACCGCGGTGTTCGGACCGTACATGAACGCCGGCTTCGGGGTCTTCCGCGACGGCAACGAGCTCACGGGGGCGCTGCCGCTGGTCGCCGACGGCCACCGGAATGTCGGCGGCTCCGCGTACAGCTCGGTGAAGACCGTGCTCTACCGCAACGGCAAGGAGTTCGCCAGGAACGCCGACCCGCTGACGGGCGAGACGCCCATCGTCGTGCCGTCCGCCGCCGCCGACTACCGGCTGACCACGTCGGTGCGGCGCGGCGCCGACGTCGCCTCGGTCTCCACCCGGATCGACACGAGCTGGACCTTCCGCTCCGGCCGGCCGGTCTCGGGCTACGCCCAGCTGCCGGTCTCCATGGTCCGCTTCACTCCCGAGGTGGCGCCGGACAGCACGGCCAAGGCCGGCAAGGCCGTGTCCGTGCCGGTGACGGTGCAGGGTGCGGCAGCCGGGAAGAACCTGAAGTCGCTGACGGTGTCGATCAGTTACGACGGCGGGAAGACCTGGAAGAAGACCGCGGTCAAGAAGGGGAAGATCGCCATGAAGAACCCGGCCAAGAAGAAGTCGGTGTCCTTCAAGGCCACGGTCACCGACAAGAAGGGCAACACGTCCTCGGTGGCGATCTACAACGCCTACTTCGGCAAGTAGCAGGCCAGTAGGACGCGGCAGGACCGCATGAAAGCGGCCCGCCGGGACGGTGAGACACCGTCCCGGCGGGCCGTTCGCGTCGGCGCCCGCGGTTACGCGATGCGCTCGCGCACCACCGGGGTGGCGGTGAACTCCGTGCCCGCCGGGGCGATGTCGTACGACTCGGGCAGCGCCTTCAGCGCGTACTCGAACTTCTCCGGGGTGTCCGTGTGCAGCGTCAGCAGCGGCTGCCCCGCGGTCACCGTGTCCCCGGGCTTGGCGTGCAGCTCGACGCCCGCGCCCGCCTGCACCGGGTCCTCCTTGCGGGCGCGGCCCGCGCCGAGGCGCCAGGCGGCGACGCCGATGTCGTACGCGTCCAGGCGGGTCAGTACGCCGGAGGACGGGGCCGTCAGGACGTGCTGCTCGCGGGCGACCGGGAGGGTGGCGTCCGGGTCGCCGCCCTGGGCGGAGATCATCCGGCGCCAGACGTCCATCGCGGAACCGTCCGCGAGGGCCTTCTCCGGATCGGCTTCCTTGAGCCCGGCCGCGTCCAGCATTTCGCGGGCGAGGGCCAGGGTGAGGTCGATGACGTCCTTCGGGCCGCCGCCGGCCAGCACCTCGACCGACTCGCGGACCTCCAGGGCGTTGCCCGCGGTCAGGCCGAGCGGGGTGGACATGTCGGTGAGCAGCGCGACCGTCCGCACTCCGCTGTCGGTGCCCAGGGCGACCATGGTGGAGGCCAGTTCGCGGGCGTCCTCGATGGTCTTCATGAAGGCGCCGGAGCCGACCTTGACGTCCAGGACGAGTGCGCCGGTGCCCTCGGCGATCTTCTTGGACATGATCGAGCTGGCGATCAGCGGGATCGCCTCGACGGTGCCGGTGACGTCGCGCAGCGCGTACAGCTTCTTGTCGGCGGGGGCGAGGCCGTCGCCCGCCGCGCAGATGACCGCGCCGGTGGTGTCGAGGACGTCGAGCATCTCGGCGTTGGTGATGTGGGCGCGCCAGCCGGGGATGGACTCCAGCTTGTCGAGGGTGCCGCCGGTGTGGCCGAGGCCGCGTCCGCTGAGCTGCGGCACGGCGGCGCCGCAGGCGGCGACCAGCGGGGCGAGCGGCAGGGTGATCTTGTCGCCGACGCCGCCGGTGGAGTGCTTGTCGGTGGTGGGGCGGGAGAGCGCGGAGAAGTCCATCCGCTCGCCGGAGGCGATCATGGCGGCGGTCCAGCGGGCGATCTCGGTGCGGTTCATGCCGTTCAGCAGGATCGCCATGGCCAGCGCGGACATCTGCTCGTCGGCGACCTCGCCGCGGGTGTACGCGTCGATGACCCAGTCGATCTGCTCGGGGGTCAGCTCGCCTCGGTCCCGCTTGGTGCGGATGACGGAGATGGCGTCCATGTCCTGGAGTCCTTCCGGCCGGTACGTACGCATGAGTCCCGTTGACTCTACGCGCATAGAGGATGAGAGAACCGCCGGACGGGCAGGAATTGGCCCGTCCGGCGGTGGGGAGTCGCGTCGCTAACCGAGGTGGGACGGTCCGAACGCCTGCGGGAGCATCTCGTCGAGGGTGCGGAAGCCGTCCGGGGTCTCCAGGACGAGTTCCGGCCCGCCGAACTCGTGCAGCAGCTGTCTGCACCTGCCGCACGGCACCAGGATCTCGCCCGCCCCGTCCACGCAGGTGAAGTGGGTCAGCCGGCCGCCGCCGGTGGCGTGCAGCTGGGAGACCAGTCCGCACTCGGCGCACAGCCCGATGCCGTACGAGGCGTTCTCGACGTTGCAGCCGACGATCGTGCGGCCGTCGTCGACCAGGGCGGCGACGCCGACCGGGTAGCCCGAGTAGGGCGCGTACGCCCGGGACATGGCCTCCCGAGCGGCGGTCCGCAGGGCGTCCCAGTCGGCTTCGGTGACCGTGGTGGCGCCCGCTCCGGCGGTGGGCGTCACTTGCCCTGGCCCTTGCGATAGCGCATACCGTCCGCCTTCGGCATCCGCAGCCGCTGCGCGGAGAGTGAGAGGACGAGCAGCGTGACGATGTACGGGGTCGCGCTCACGAACTCGGTGGGCACGGTGTCCGTACCGAGGTACCAGACCAGGACGACGGCGGCGATGACCGCGCTGATGACGCCCTGCACGAAGCTCTTGCGGTAGAGCTTCCAGGCCGCGATCCCGGCCAATACGACCACGAGCAGCAGGAGCAGCGCGTGGACGGACTCGCCGCCGTTGCGGAGTTGGAGCGCGTCGGCGAAGCCGAACAGGCCCGCGCCCATGGCGAGCCCACCGGGCCGCCAGTTACCGAAGATCATCGCGGCGAGACCGATGTATCCGCGCCCGCCGGTCTGTCCCTCGTTGTAGATGTGCGAGGTGACCAGGGAGAGGAAGGCGCCGCCCAGCCCGGCCATGCCGCCGGAGATGATCACCGCGATGTACTTGTACGTGTAGACGTTGACGCCGAGCGACTCGGCGGCCACCGGGTTCTCGCCGCAGGAGCGCAGCCGCAGGCCGAAGGCGGTCTTCCACAGGACGAAGAACGTCACGACGAAGAGGAGCGCGGCGACGATCGTCAGCAGCGACACGTTGGTGACCAGGCCGCCGAGGACGCCGGCCAGGTCGGAGACGAAGAACCAGTGGTGTTTCTCGACGGTGTGCAGCCAGTCGGAGAGGCCCGGGATCGTCACCGAGGTGATGTCGTCGGCTGGTGGGGACTGTTTGGGTG
This sequence comes from Streptomyces laculatispora, assembly GCF_017353455.1. Lineage (GTDB taxonomy): Bacteria > Actinomycetota > Actinomycetes > Streptomycetales > Streptomycetaceae > Streptomyces > Streptomyces laculatispora. The sequence continues at coordinate 479 of NZ_JAFMPZ010000554.1, read as the reverse complement.
AGCCGCCCTTGGCCGCCGCGTCGCCCGAGTTGAACCAGAGCTTGGCGAAGTAGGTGGTGAAGCCGAGCGCCAGGATGTTGATGGCGATGCCGGAGATGATGTGGTCGACGCCGAAGGTGACGGTTGCCATCGCATGCAGCAGCCCGCCGAGCATGCCGCCGACGACACCGGCGAGCACGCCGAGCCAGGGGTTGGTCTGCCAGCCGGCCCAGGCGCCGAAGAAGGTGCCCAGGATCATCATGCCTTCGAGGCCGATGTTGACCACGCCGGCCCGCTCCGACCAGAGGCCGCCGAGACCGGCGAGGCCGATCGGCACGGCCATCGCGAGGGCCGCGCTGATCTGTCCGGCCGAGGTGACGTCCTGTGCGCCGGTGATGGCGCGCACGGCGGACAGCGCGAGCAGCACGCCCGCGATGATCAGGAGGACGACGGGGAAGGAGAGGCGGGTGCGGCCGCCCTTGCCGCCGGAGACCTTGGGG
>NZ_JAFMPZ010000196.1 GCF_017353455.1 Streptomyces laculatispora | reverse complement strand
GTATGGCGTTCCAGGGCCTTCCGCCCCGGCCGGTGGCTCTTCCCGCCTACCGCAGGCCGGTGCGGAAGGCCCTGGAACGCCATACCTCCCTGGTCACGCTCACCTTGATGATCACAGCCCCCGCGGTGTTCGCCGTCGCCGTGCTGCGGCCCCGTTCCCGATGACCTCCGGAGACCCACATGTCGGAATGGCTTGTTCTCACCTTCGCCATGGTCGCGGCCAGCGCCGTGGTGCTGACCATCGCCGTACTCAACAACCGCCGACTTCCAGAGGACGACGACCCGTCCGAAACCCCTGACGTCATCGAGTACATGACGATGATGATCGGCGTGGTCTACGCGATCGTGCTGGGCCTCGCCATCGCGGGCGTCTGGGAGGGCCGCGGCGCCGCCCAGGAGTACGTACGCCAGGAGGCCCAGGCGCTCCACGAGGTCGACGCGCGCTCGTCCGTCTACCCGGCCGAGGTGCGCACCCGCATCCGTGCCGATGTCGACGCCTACGTCAGCTATGTCGTGCACGACGAGTGGCAGACCATGATCGACCACGGCACACTCGGCGACCGCGGCGCGGAGCTCCTGGACCGGGTGCGCGCAGATGTCACGGACTACAAGCCGAAGACGGACCATGAGGGGCAGGCGTATCAGCCACTGGTCGACCAGGTCGCCGCGGCCGACGACGCCCGCAGCGCGCGCGGGCAGAGCGCCGGAGCCACCATGCCGGGCGTCGTCTGGTTCGGGCTGATCATCGGCGCGCTGGTGACCGTGGGGCTGATCTTCACGCTGCAGATCCGCCGCACCTTCCGCGAACTCCTGCTGGCCGGCCTCTTCAGTGTCCTGATCGCCTTTCTGCTCTTTCTGATCTGGGACTTCGACTCGCCCTTCGGCCGGGGCCTCTCGGCCACCACCTCGCCGTTCCTCGATCTGTTCCCCCGCGCGTCGGGCGGTTAGGACCGGCCAGGACCCGGGGCGTGCGCCGCTCGGGGGACAACGGTGCCCCATTGGACGGATCCCGATCGCGGGCGAAATGCGCCACTTCTAGCGTTGGCGGCATCGAGGTGCATTTCTGACACTTTGTGGAAATCCGTTCCACAACTGATCCTCGGGGACCCGGAGGAATCACCATGCGCGCAATAGGTGTCGCTCCCGTCGCATTGCTCGGCGCCGCAGTACTCGCCCTGACCGCCCCGGCCGTGACCGCGTATGCCGCAGTGCCGGGCGGACCTTCCAACAGCGGGAGCCGGTACACCGTCACGCCGTCGGTGATCGCGCCGGGCGGCCAGGTGACGCTGGCCGCCAAGGGATGCTCGACGACGGCCACGGCGTCCTCCGGGGTGTTCGACACCGTCACCATCCCCAGGGACGGCACCGCCAGGGCGACGGTCGACTGGGATGCCAAGCCCGCCGCCGCCTATGAGGTGACGTTCACCTGCAACACATCGCCAAGCTTCACGGCCAAGGTGACTCTCACGATCAGCGCGGCAACGAGCACGCCCGGCACCAGCTCCACGAGCACCACGGGTTCGACGGCCTCCCCGACCGGCTTGCAGGGTGGTCTGGGCGGCAGCATCGACAGCCCGAACACCGCGATGATCGTGGGCGGCACCGCGCTGGCGGTGGCCGCCGCGACCAGCACCGTCTTCGTGGCGCGACGGCGCAAGGAGAACCGTTTACACTGACCGGCAGCGTCGGCAGAAACGAAAGTCGCCCCGGGTCCTGTCCAAGGACTCGGGGCGACGTGATTCTCGGGCCGACGGGTATGCCTGCCAGGTCGGACCGCCCTACCGCTCATCCTCCGACGGCACATGACGCACACGCCTCCGCGTTTGCGGCCGTTCCCGTTGCCGTTGCCGTTGCCGTTGCCGTTCCCGTTGCCCGGGACGGATCGACGAGAACGCCTCCACATGACGAACCCTCACCAGATCCTTGATCCACCTCATTCCGGCACAGCTCCACCCCGGTGATCCGACACACCGTGCGCGCACCCGTGAAATTGACGGATCCACAGGTCACAGAGCGTCAGAACTTCAATCCGATCACTACTCCGATATGCCGCCGCCCACCTGAGCACCACCCGTTCGCCCTTCCCTGATCGCCGCCCGGCCGCGCCGCGCCTAGCGTTCCCCTCGTCGCGACGAAGGGAGAACCATGGGCCGGGACAACTGGCACCCCGAACGGATCAGACACTCGCCCTGGGGCGCGCTCGCCCTGGTGATGCTCACCGGTCTCGCACTGATGCGGAACGGCACGGACCTCTCGCCCGGACCGCCGCAGCCGGTCGCCGCCACCTCGGTCGGCCACCAGAAGGACGCTCCCCCGGCATCAGTGTCGGTGCCGATGGTGAAGCCGCTGGCGTACGCCCCCGTCGCCCGCGTCGCCATCCCCTCGATCAAGGCCGACGCACCGGTCGTCGGTGTGAACCTGGACCCGGACGGCTGGATCGAGGCACCGCCTCCGCGGGACCCCAATCTCGCGGGCTGGTACCGGAACGGCGTCGCGCCCGGGCAGCTGGGCACCTCGGTCGTCGTCGGCCGTGTGGACAACCTGGCGGGCCCGGCCGTCTTCCACAGCCTGGGTTCGCTCAGGAAGGGCAATCGCATCGAGATCTCCCGCAGCGACGACCGGGTCGCCGTGTTCGAGGTCTACCGTGTCGAGGTGTTCGCGAAGAACGACTTCCCCGGCGCCCGGGTGTACGGCGACACCGGCAAGGCGGAACTGCGGGTCATCTCGTGCAGCGGCGGATCCAAGAAGGCCAACGGCTACGACGGCAACGTCGTGGTCTTCGCCCGGCTGGCCGGTACACGCTGACAGCTGCTGCCGGGGGGCGGGCCCGTCCCCCGGCAGCGTCCGCCGCACGGCTCAAAGCCGCTGCGGCACCGTGAGCCGGTACCCGTCGTCCAGCAGCTCCGGCAGATAGCGGCCCAGCGCGGCCACGCTCTGCGAGCGGTTGCCGCCCGCATCGTGCGACAGCACCACGACGCCGGGTGCCGCGCCCTCCCTGACCCGGTCGACGATGCTGTCGGTGCCGGGAACCGTCCAGTCCAGCGTGTCCACCGTCCAGGCCATCGGCTCCATGCCCATCGCCGCGCCGATCTCGAAGGAGTTGCGGTTCCACGCCCCGTAGGGGGCCCGGTACCAGAGCGGCGGAGCACCGGTGATCTTCTCGATCACCTCGCTGGTACGGCCCAGTTCGTCGGTGATGCCCGCCCGGGAGAGCTTGGTGACCAGCGGATGCGTCCACGAGTGGTTGCCCACCGTGTGTCCCTCGTCGGAGATCCTGCGCACCAGGTCCTGGTTGTCGTTGGCCATCTCCCCGCAGAGGAAGAACATCGCCCGTACGTCGTGCTTGTACAGCGTGTCCAGGATGTGCGGGGTGTAGAGCGGGTCCGGGCCGTCGTCGAAGGTCAGCACCATCGCCCGCCCGATGTCGGGCAGCTGCTCGAACGGCCGGGTACGGACGGGGGGCGCCGCGGGGCGGTAGCGAGGCGGAGTGTTCGCTGTCATGGGCCTCAGACAATAGGACAGCGGCTTGGTCCGGAGAGCCGCCTGCGGCCCAGCCGCGACGGCGGACGGCGCCGCGGGGCGCCGGAAGGGAGTGCCTGCGGGTTCCGCGGCGATCAGACGCACGACGGAGGCCGCGCCCAACCCGGCGGCCAGCCTCAGCAGCGTCCTGCGCATCGGCAGCCTCTGATCATTTTTCATGACCAACTGCTCGCACGCCCACGCCCTCACCCCCCTCAACGACACCGGTTGCGCGGGGTTTTGCACCCAATGGGGGGAGCCCGTACGCGGCAACCGGCGTCTTCCCTCCGGGGCGGCCGGAAGCCCGGACGGGCGGCCCCCGCAGGAGCGGATAGCCTCACTGCCGTGACAGACCAGCAGCCTCACCAGTTCGAACGTGGCACAGACGGCCCCAAAGTAATCGTCGCGGGCCTCGACGGTTCGGGATCCTCCATGCGCGCCGCGGCCTACGCCGCCGGCCTCGCCCGTCGGCAGAGGGCCATGCTCGCCCTCGTCTATGTACAGCCCGTGCTGCCCGCGGGTGCCGCGCTCGGTGCGCCGGTCGGCGATACGACCGGAGAGGTCGCGGAGGGTCTGGTGAATGAGATCCGGGAGTCGACCGAGCGGATGAAGGACATATGGGATGTGCGCTGGGAGTTCCACACCTTCCGCGGTGATCCGTACAACGGGTTGGTGACAGCGGCGGACGAACTCAAGGCGGACGCCGTGGTGGTGGGCGCGTCGGAGTCGGCGGGGCACCGTTTCATCGGCTCGGTGGCCGTCCGTCTGGTCAAGGCGGGCCGCTGGCCCGTCACCGTCGTCCCCTAGGGTCTTTCGTTTGGATCAGGCTGGATCAGGGAGCGGGGTCCGGTGCGTGCAGATGCAAGGCGGAGGAGGGAGTCAATGCGGAGCATGGGCGACCGACGACAACACGGCAGGTGCGCGTGCCGGAACCCGCGAGCCCGGCATGATCCAAACGAGAGGCCCTAGTCCGGCTCTCCCCCACCCCGCTCGCCTCACCCCCACGCTCACGCCGCCCGACCGCTCACCGCACCATTCGCCGCCCCGTGCGACCGCTCGTCGCACGGGGCGGCGTTTGTCCTGTTGCCCGAGGCCCGAATGCGTTCCTATACGCCAGTCAGCAGCGAGGCGGCAGGGACCTCCGCGGGGAAGGGCGTTCACCATGACCACGACGACGACCGATGAGCGGGCCCTCGCGGATCTGCAGCGTGAGCACGGCCCGGCCCTGTTCCACTTCCTGCTCGGCCTGACCTTCGGCGACCGGCAACGGGCCGAGGATCTGGTCCAGGAGACCCTGGTGCGGGCGTGGCAGCACCCGGAGGCCTTCGACGGCCCGTACGAGTCGATGCGGCCCTGGCTGTTCACCGTGGGACGCCGACTGGCGATCGACGCCCGCAGGTCACGGCTGGCCCGGCCGGCCGAGGTGGGCGACGCGGTGCTGGAGAGCGCCCCGTGCGGGGAGGACACCGCCGAATCCGCTGTCGCCGCGCTCGATGTGCGCGAGGCGGTGCGCACCCTGACCCCGGAGCACCGGGCGGTGCTGGTGCAGATCTACTTCCGCGGGCTGAGTGTGGGCGAGACGGCTCAGGTGCTCGGGATTCCGGCCGGGACCGTCAAGTCCCGTTCCTACTACGCGCTGAGGCTGCTCTCCCGCAACCTGCCGGGCTACTCAAGCAGGTCCTCCTCGCTGAGCAGTGGCAGCAGGGCCGCGGCCTCCGCCACCGCCACGTAGTCGGCGGCGCAGCGGTCGCAGTTCTGCAGATGGCGGGAGACCTCCAGCGCCTCCGGAGCCGGGAGCGCGTCCAGCACGTAGGCGCCGAGCAGTTGCCTCATGTGCGGTCCCTTCCCGGGGTCGGTGGTCATCGCAACCTCATGTCTGTGACGGATCCGGTCCGACGGATCCTGTCCTTCTGGCCACGCGGGGCGCGCTCCCCCGGTTCAATGCTGCGTGTGGGGGCGTGCCGAGAACGGAATGAGGCGAGACGCGATGCGTCCGGAACGTCATGACGGATCCAGTGGCGGCGGGCTGCTGATCCCGATGGCCTGGATGTACGCGGAGTACATCGCCGACGAACTGCTGCGGACCGGCGAGCTGATGGAGCCGGCGACGCTGGAGTACCGGGCGGGGCGCGATGCGCTCGCCCTGACCGTCTTCCTCTCCGACGGTGCGGTGGCCGAGGCCCTCCCCGCCACCCGGGTGGACGAACTGCGGCTGCTGACGGCGTACGGGACCCCGTGGCGCGGCTGGGTCTGCGCACGCCTCGACGCGCTGGAGGCGGCGCCCGGTGACCCCGCCCCGGACCTCGCGCTGGCCCGGGCGGCCTGGCGGTGGCTGGAGGACACCGAACTGCTGGCGGCCGACCTTGACGCGATCGGCCCGCTCCCCTGGGAACCGGCCGACGGCCCCCAGGACCCGGAGGCGGAGGGGGCGGCGGCCCAGGTGTGGACGCCGGCCTGGCAGCTGGGGCTGCCGCTGGGCCACCTCTCGATCCATCTGTACTGAGGGCCTGGGCACTGAGTGCCCGTGTACGGAGGGACTGTCCGCCGCGTCAGGAACCGTGCACTCCGGCGCGGTACTTCGGCAGCCGCACCGTGATGCGCATTCCGGCGCCGATGCCCGTCTCGATGACGAGCCCGTAGTCGTCCCCGTACACCTGGCGCAGCCGTTCGTCCACGTTGAGCAGGCCGACCCCGGTGGACTTGCCGCCCTCGCCGCGCAGGATGTGGCGCAGCCGTTCCGGGTCCATGCCGATGCCGTCGTCCTCGATGACGACCTCGGCCTCGGAGCCGGCGTCCAGGGCGCTGATGGTGATGCGGCTGGAGGTGACCGCTCCTTCGAGTCCGTGCTTGACCGCGTTCTCGACGAGGGGCTGGAGGCAGAGGAACGGCAGGGCGACGGGCAGCACCTCGGGGGCGACCTGGAGGGTGACGGAGAGCCGTTCGCCGAAGCGGGCCCGGACCAGGGCGAGGTACTGGTCGATGGAGTGCAGTTCGTCGGCGAGGGTGGTGAAGTCGCCGTGGCTGCGGAATGAGTAGCGGGTGAAGTCGGCGAATTCCAGGAGGAGTTCGCGAGCCTGCTCGGGGTCGGTGCGGACGAACGAGGCGATGGCGGCCAGTGAGTTGAAGATGAAGTGCGGGGAGATCTGTGCGCGCAGGGCCCTGATCTCGGCCTCGATGAGCTGGGTGCGGGAGCGGTCGAGCTCGGCGAGTTCCAGTTGTACGCAGACCCAGCGGGCGACCTCGCCGGCGGCCCTCGCCAGGACCGCCGACTCCCGCGGGGCATAGGCGATCAGGGCTCCGAGGACCCGGTGGTCGACGGTGAGCGGCACGGCGACGGCCCACCGCAGCGGGCAGTCCAGATCGTCGCAGTCGCTGCGGAAGGCGGTGTCGCGGCCGCTGGCGAGCAGGTCCTCCACCTGTTCCATGACGTGTTCGCCGTGGTGGCCGCCCTCCCCGTCCCAGACCAGGACCCGCTCACGGTCGGTGAGGCACAGCGCATCGGTACCGAGCAGTGAGCGCAGCCGGCGGGCGGACTTGCGGGCGCTGTCCTCGGTGAGTCCGGCGCGCAGCGGGGGCGCGGCCAGGGAGGCGGTGTGCAGGGTCTCGAAGGTGGCGTGCTCCACGGGGGTGCCGACGTCGCTGGTGCGCACGGGGCGGGCGGTGCGACGTCCGGCCAGTAGGCCGGCGCCGAACAGCAGGACGCCGAGGAGCACGATGACCGCGTATCCGGCCCCGGTCACCGGTGCCTCCCCGAGCTGAGTGCTTCGGGCAGGTGGAAGCGGGTCATGGCGGCGTTGGTGCCGGCCGGTATCCGGTTCTGTGTGGCGAGCGAGACCAGGATCATGGCGAGGAAGCCGACGGGCACGGACCAGACGGCGGGCCAGGCGAGCAGGGCGTGCGGCCAGCCGGGCGGGCGCACCGCGCCGCTGACGGTGATCGCGACGGAGAGCAGCGCGGAGCCGCCGCCGAGCAGGAGGCCGGCGGCGGCGCCGGGCGGGGTGAGCCGGCGCCACCAGATCCCGAGGACCAGCAGCGGGCAGAAGGAGGACGCCGACACCGCGAACGCCATCCCCACCGAGTCGGCGACCGGCACCCGGCTGACCAGCAGTGAACCGGCCAGCGGGACGGAGATGGCGAGGACCGTGGCCAGCCGGAAGTGCCGTACACCGCGCGAGGGCAGGACGTCCTGGGTGATGACTCCGGCGACGGCCATGGTCAGTCCGGAGGCGGTGGACAGGAACGCGGCGAAGGCCCCGCCCGCGATGAGCGCGCCGAGCAGGTCGCCGCCGAGCCCGCCGATGACCCGGCCGGGCAGCAGCAGCACGGCGGCGTCCGCGTCACCGCCCCGGATCAGCTCGGGGGCGTACAGCCTGCCGAGGGCTCCGTAGACGGGCGGCAGCAGATAGAAGACCCCGATCAGCGCGAGGACGGCGACGGTGGTGCGGCGGGCGTCGCGGCCGTTGGGGCTGGTGTAGAAGCGGACGACGACGTGCGGCAGACCCATGGTTCCGAGGAAGGTGGCGACGATGAGCCCGTAGGTGGCGTACAGCGGGTGGTCGGCGCGGAAGACGGACATCTGCTCGTCGAAGGTGACGCGGGGGCGTCCGTCGCCCTGCCAGGCCAGGACCAGGAAGATGGCGGGGACCAGGAGTGCGGTCAGTTTCAGCCAGTACTGGAAGACCTGGACGAAGGTGATCGAGCGCATCCCGCCCGCGGCGACGGCCAGGACGACCACGGAGGCGACGAGCACGTCCCCGAGCCAGCCGGGAGCCCCGGTGAGGATCTTCAGGGTGAGCCCGGCGCCCTGGAGCTGCGGCACGAGGTAGAGCCACCCCGCTCCGACGACGAGCACGCTGACGAGCCGGCGCACCTGCCGGGATTCGAGCCGTCCCTCGGCGAAGTCGGGCAGTGTGTACGCCCCCGAGCGGCGCAGCGGCGCGGCGACGAAGACCAGCAGCACCAGATAGCCGGCGGTGTAGCCCACCGGGTACCAGAGCATGTCGGGCCCGTGCACCAGCACCAGTCCCGCGATTCCGAGGAAGGAGGCGGCGGAGAGGTACTCGCCGCTGATCGCGGCCGCGTTGAGGCGTGGCCGTACGGTGCGGGAGGCGACGTAGAAGTCGGAGGTGGTGCGGGAGATGCGCAGCCCGAACCCGCCGACGAGGACGGTGGCGGAGACGACCGCGGCGACCGCCACCACCGCGTACGTGCGGCTCACTGTGCGGGGCGGCCTTCCACGAGCCGGGCGAAGTCGTGCTCGTTGCGCTCGGCCCGGCGCACGTACCACCAGGCGATCAGGGTGAGCGGCGGATAGGCGGCGAAGCCGAGGACGGCCCAGACGACGGCGTCGCTGTGCAGCGCCGCGAAGACCAGCGGCAGGGTGCCCGCGACGACGGCGAGCGCGGTGAAGGCGGTGAGCCCCGCGCGCAGTTGGCTGCGCATCAACGAGCGTACGTAGGCACCGCCCAGCGCGGTCTGTTCGTCGATCTCCGACTGGGTGCGGTAGCGCGGCAGCGGACGGACCCGCCGGGGCTCCCCCGTCACCACTTCACGCCGGGGCGTTGACTCTGCGGACATGGGGCCGGAGTGTACGCAGCACCCGGCCCCGCTGGGAAGGGATTCGAACGCGGGTAGCGGCTGGTCAGCGGCCGCCCTGCCGCATCAGCAGATCGCGCAGCGCGCGGGTGTGGCGACGGCTGACGGCGAGTTCCGCGGCGCCGATGCGCACGCTCATGCTGCCGGCGTCGAGCCGCAGTTCGTCGATCCGGCCCAGCGCCACGAGGTGGCGGCGGTGGATGCGTACGAAACCGCGGGTCCGCCAGCGTTCCTCCAGGGTGGTCAGGGGGACCCGGACCAGGTGGCTGCCGGTGGCGGTGTGCAGCCGCGCGTAGTCGCCCTGGGCCTCGGCGTACGCGATGTCGTCGATCGGGATGAAGCGGATGACGCCGCCCAGTTCGACCGGGATCTGGTCCTGCGCGGTGTCGTGGACGGGTGCGGAGCGGTCGCCGACCTGTTCGGCGACGCGGCGCACGGCTTCGGCGAGGCGCTCCCGGCGTACCGGTTTCAGGACGTAGTCGACGGCCTTGAGGTCGAAGGCCTGCACGGCGAAGTCCTCGTGGGCGGTGACGAAGACGATGAGCGGAGGCGCGGCGAACCCGGCCAGCAGCTGGGCGACGTCGAGCCCGGTGAGCCCGGCCATGTGGATGTCGAGGAAGACGACGTCGATGGCGGCGGCGTCCTCGGGCCCCGCCTCGACGGCGCCACCGATGCGGCGCAGCGCCTCGGTGGCCCCGGTGGCTCCTTCGGCGCTGCGGATGCGGGGATCGGCGCGCAGGAGGTAGAGGAGCTCCTCCAGGGCGGGTTCTTCGTCGTCGACGGCGAGTACGCGCAGCATGAGGCCGGAGTGTAGACCGGCCGGCCGGTGTGGACGGTGCGGGAGCTCAGCGGCCGGGCGGGCTACTTGAGCAGTTTGGAGAGCCTGCGGTCGGCCAGTGGTTTCCCGCCGGTCTGGCAGGTCGGGCAGTACTGGAGCGAGGAGTCGCTGAAGGAGACCTCGCGGACGGTGTCCCCGCAGACCGGGCAGGCCTCCCCGGTCCGTCCGTGGACCCGCATCCCGCTGCGCTTCTCGGCCTTGAGCTTTCCGGCCGCGAGTCCGCTGGAGCGGGCGACGGCGTCGTCCAGCGTGGTGCGCAGGGCCGTGTGCAGCCGGGTGATCTCGTCGTCGGTGAGATGTGCGGTGAGCTTGAAGGGGGACATCTTCGCGACGTGCAGGATCTCGTCGCTGTAGGCGTTGCCGATGCCGGCGATGAGCGACTGGTCGCGCAGTGCCCCCTTGATCTGCCGGTGTTCCCCGTCGAGCAGGGCGGCGAAGGTGTCACGGTCGAAGGAGGGGTCCAGCGGGTCGGGCCCGAGGCGGGCCACGCCGGGCACCTCGGCCGGGTCGTGCACGAGGTGGACGGCGAGGCGTTTGGTGGTGCCGGCCTCCGTGAGGTCGAAGCCGTCGCCGCCGGTGAGTACGGTGCGCAGCGCCAGGGGCCCCTTGCCGGGGCGCGGCGGGGTGGCGGGGAAGGCGTCCTTCCACTGGAGCCAGCCGGCCCGTGCGAGATGGGTGACCAGGTGCAGGGGGCCGACGGCGATGTCCAGGAACTTGCCGTGCCGCCGGACGCCGGTGACCGTGCCGCCGTGCAGGGCGGTGAGCGGCGGGTCGTACGTCTTCAGGACGCTGATGGCGAGCGGCAGTACGCGGTCGATCTCCCTGCCGACCAGGTGGTCGTCGAGGAAGATCCGCAGGGCTTCGACTTCCGGCAGTTCTGGCATGGCTCCCAGCCTGCCGCAGCCGCCGCCCCGGTGCCTACCGGAGGCCGTACACGCGCTCGGCGGTGGTGGCGAGGACTGTGTTGCGTTCGTCGGGCCCGAGGCCGTCGACGAGGGTGCGGGCGGCCTCGACGACCTCGGTGTACGTGGCGGCGAGCCGGCACACCGGCCAGTCCGAGCCGAACATCAGCCGGGACGGCCCGAAGGCGTCGATGACGGTGTCGGCGTACGGGCGCAGGCCGGCGACGGTCCACGCACGTACATCGGCCTCGGTGACCAGGCCGGAGAGTTTGCACACCGTGTTGGGGAGGGCGGCGAGTGCCCGCAGATCGTCGGCCCAGGGGTGCAGTTCCCCGGTGGCGACCGGCGGTTTGCCCGCGTGGTCGAGCACGAAGGTGAGGCCGGGCAGCAGCGCGGCCGCCCTGACGGCGGCGGGCAGCTGGTGCGGCTGGACCACCAGGTCGTAGACGAGCCCGGCGTCGTCCACCGCGGCCAGGCCGCGCAGGACGTCGGCCCGCAGCAGCCATTCGGGGTCGGGTTCGCTCTGCACCTGGTGGCGCAGCGAGACGAGCCGGTCGCCGCCGGGCAGCTCGCGGAGGGCGGCCAGCGTGTCGGCGATGTCCGGCGCGGTGAGGTCGCTCCAGCCCACGACTCCGGCGACCAGATCGCTGCCGTCGGCGAGTGCGAGGAACTCGGGGGTCTCCTCGGCGACCGTTACGGTCTGTACGAGCACGGTGGCGCACACTCCGTTGGCACGGGCCTCCGGCTCCAGGTCGGCGAGGGTGAAGTCGCGGCGCAGGGGCGCCAGTTCCTCGCCGGTAATCCACTCCTGGTCGCGTACCGCGAGATCCCAGACGTGGTGGTGTGCGTCGACGATCCGTGGGCCGCCGGTCATCTCACAGCTCCCAGGCGACGGGGAGTCCGGCCTCGGCGCCGTCCGAGGAGTAGTCGTGCGTGACGTCGAGGAGCTCGTCCATCCTGGCCTGCCAGGCGACGTTGACGGGGAGCTCCTCCAGTTCGGCGAGGAGCCGGGCGTAGTCGTCGCACTCGATGACGTGGAACAGCTCGGTTCCGCTGCGCCAGATCGTCCAGGAGGTGGCGCCCGCCGCGCGGATCGCACGGGTCAGCTCGGCCGGGACCTCGCGGTGCGCGGCCTCGTACTGAGCTATGCGGTCCGCGCGGACC
>NZ_JAFMPZ010000195.1 GCF_017353455.1 Streptomyces laculatispora | reverse complement strand
GCAGCCGCTGCAGCGGCTGCTGCGCGCCCTGTCCTGCTACGGCGTCTTCACCGAGACCGCGGACGGCGCGTTCACCCACACCGACATGTCGCGACTGCTGCGCGAGGACGACCCGAACAGCCTCCGGTACATCTCGCTGTGGTGCACCGAGCCCTGGACCTGGGACGTCTGGCCGCGGCTGGAGGACGCGGTGCGCTCCGGCCGCAACGTCTTCGAGGACGTGCACGGCAAGGAGTTCTTCGACTACCTCCACCAGGACGCGCACGAGTCGGCCCAGGTGTTCAACCGGGCCATGACCACGTCCAGCATGCAGTCCGCGCTGGACGTCGCCGCGCTCCTCGACCTCACCGGGGTGTCCGTGGTCGCCGACATCGGCGGCGGTCAGGGGCACGTACTGGCGAGCCTGCTGGAGAAGCACCCGTCGGCGAGCGGCACCCTGATGGATCTGCCGGGGGTGGTGGCGCGGGCCGACGAACGCCTGCGGGACGGCGGCTCGCTCGCCGGCCGGGCGTCCATCGTGGCCGGGGACTGCCGTGAGGGCATCCCGGTGGCGGCCGACCTCTACATCATCAAGAACATCCTGGAGTGGGACGACGACAGCACCCGCCGGGCGTTGCGCAGCGTCGTCGCGGCGGCGCGTCCGGGGGCCCGGCTCGTCGTCATCGAGAACCTCATCGACGACACCCCCTCGATGCGGTTCACCACCGCCATGGACCTGCTGCTGCTCCTGAACGTCGGCGGTGCCAAGCACACCCGGCAGAGTCTGGTCGACCGGCTGTCGGAGGCCGGGCTGCTCATCGGCGAGATCCGGCCGGTCAACCCCTACCTCCACGCGTTCGAATGCGTGGTCCCGGGCTGACTCCCTCGTTCCGGGCAGCACGCGGATCGCCCCGGGCCCGGCCGTAAGGCCGGGCCCGGGGCGATCCGCGTCGTCAGGCTCGTCAGGCCGGGGTGTCGCGCTCCCAGCAGTAGAACTCCTGGGCCATCGCGTCCTTCGGCCCCCGCCAGGTCTGCGGGTCGTACGGGCTGACGTAGGCGGTGAGCCGGTCGCTGATGTCCTTGAACGCCGGGTGAGCGGTCACCTTGGCGATCTCCGGGCCCGGCGGGCGCTCGGACTCGATCAGGTGCAGATAGACGTCGCCGAACTGGAACAGCTTGCGCCGGGTGACGCCGACCAGGTGCGGCAGCTCACTGCTGTCGGAGGCGGCGAACAGTTCGGCGATGTCCGGCGCCGACTCCGGGGCCATCCGGGCGACGATCAGGGCGTGGTGCATCGGGTGGTGCCTTTCTGTACCCGGGCCGGGACCCGGCCGGGAGGCCGGGTGGCCGGACCGTCGACGAACGGGACGTCAGCCGGCCGTGACGGACGCCGAACGGCGCTCGCGGTCGCGCTGCTCGATCTTGTCCCGGATGAGCTCCATCTGGACGCGCGAGTTGCGGTTGATGTTGTCGGTCATCCAAGCGTCGTCGACCGGGGCGTCGGGGCGCATCGCGAAGTCCTGCGCCCAGTGCATGCGGGTGCCGCCGGGGACCTCGGAGTACTCCCAGTGGATGTCCATGTGCTGGAACGGACCCGGCTCGACGCGGCGGGCCGAGACGGAGCGGCCGGGCCGGTCCGTGGTGCGCTCCGAGACCCAGCTCCACACCTTGTCGTTGTCGTCGGGGTGCATGGTCAGGCGGAAGGTGGTCCGCTCGCCGTCGCGCTCGATGATCTCGACCGCGGCGTACTCGCTGAACAGGTCGGGCCAGTTCGCGAGGTCGTTGGTCATGTCCCAGACGAGGTCCAGGGGGGCGGCGATGACGATCTCGTTCTCGGTGTGTCCGGACACATCAGGCTCCTGTCATGAGGGTGTTGTTGACGAGGTCGAGGAACTCGCCGGGCGTCCTGCACCGGTCGGCCTCGGCCGGCAACGGCTGTCCGTGCCGGTTCTCCAGCACGCCGACGATGCCGAGGAGGCCCAGCGAGTCGAGGCCGAACGCGTCGAAGGCGGTGCCGGGGCGGTTCTCCATCTCCCGGGGGTCGACGGTCAGTCCGGCGCCCTTCCTCATCAGGGCGGCGAGCTCGTCGTAGGTCAGTCGATCGGTCATGAGGGGGTTCTCCTTCTCACGAGGGGTGTCGGTGGGGGACTCACGCGCCGCGGCCGTCGGAGCGGCGCAGCACCATCGCCGCGTTCGAGCCCATGAGGCCGCGGCTGAGCACGAGCGCCGTCCGCAGTTCGGCGGCGCGGGCCCGTCCGGTGACGACGTCGAGGTCGTGGCACACCTCGAAGACGTTGGGCGTGGGCGGGATCTGACCGTTCTCCATGGCGAGCACGGCGGCGGCCGCGTCCAGTACGGGGGCACCGCAGTACGCCCGCCCGATGCCGGTCTTGGGCGCCGTGACCGGGACGCGCCGGCCGTGCGCGCCGAGCGCGTCGGCCAGCGCGAGCGCCTCGGCGCGGTCGGCCTCGAAGACTCCGAGGGCGTCCGCGAAGACCACGTCGATCTCCTCGGGCGCGCAGCCGGCCTCCCGCAGCGCCCCCTCGATGGCGTGGGCGAGCCCCTCGCGGGACTCCTCCCAGCGCATCGCGGTGGTGAAGGTGGCGGCATGGCCGGCGATCTCGGCCCTGACCCGGGCGCCGCGCTCCCGGGCCGCGCCCTCCTCCTCGAGCACGAACATCGCGCCGCCCTCGGCGGGCACGAATCCGCAGGCGTCCGCGGTGAACGGACGGTAGGCCCGCGTCGGGTCCTCGCAGGCGCTCAGGTCCCGGTAGCCGAGCTGGCAGACGACCGAGTAGGGCGCGAGCGGGGCCTCGGCCGCGCCGACCACCACCGCGTCGGTGCCGCGCCGGACCGACCGGGCGGCGTGGGCCAGTGCGTCCAGGCCGCCGGCCTCGTCGCTGGCCACCACCGCGCACGGCCCCTTGAAGCCGCCGCGGATGGAGATCTGGCCGGTGCTCGCGGCGTAGAACCAGGCGATCGACTGATAGGGGCCGACGTACTTGGAACCCTGGCCCCACAGCCGTTGCAGCTCGCGCTGGCCGAACTCGCCCCCGCCGGAACCGGCGGCGGTCACCACGCCCACGCTGAACGGATTGTCCTCGTAGTCGGCGCGGCCCAGCCTTGCGTCGTCCAGGGCCATGTCGGCCGCGGCCATCGCGAAGTGCGTGAACCGGTCGGTCTGGACGAGGTAGCGCTCCTCGATCAGACTGACCGGGTCGAAGCCCCTGACCTCTCCCGCCACGTGCAGCGGGAGCTCCTCGCACCCTTCGCGGGTCACCCGGTCCAGGACGCTCATGCCGTCCTGCGTCTGCTTCCAGAAGGTCTCGGTGCTCGTGCCGTTGGGGGCGACGACGCCGATTCCGGTGACGACGGTGCGCCGGTCCTCTCGGATGCTCATGGTGTCCTCCCACCGGTTCTGGTCAGGGCCACCGCGGACTGGAAGCCACCGAAGCCGCTGCCCACCGAGAGGACGCTGCGCAGCTTCAGCGAACGCGCGGTGCGCGGCACGTAGTCGAGGTCGCACTCGGGGTCCGGGGACTCGTAGTTCGCCGTCGGCGGAACCGTCTGATGGACCAGGGCGAGTACGCAGGCCGCGATCTCTATCGCCCCGATCGCCCCGAGCGAGTGGCCGACCATCGACTTGATGGAGCTCATCGGCACGTCGTGGGCGTGCGCACCGAGGGCCCGCTTCACGGCTGCGGTCTCGTGCCGGTCATTCTGCTTGGTGCCCGAGCCGTGTGCGTTGACGTAGTCGATGTCCGAGGCGGCGATCCCGGCGTGGCCGAGCGCCCGGTTGATGGCCTCGGCCATCTCGAGACCCTCCGGGGTCAGCCCGGTCATGTGGTACGCGTTGCCGAAGGTCGCGTAGCCGGCGATCTCGCAGTACACCGTCGCCCCGCGGGCGCGGGCGTGCTCCAGCTCCTCCAGGACGAGCACGGCTCCGCCCTCGCCCATCACGAAGCCGTCGCGGCGGGAGTCGAAGGGCCGGGAGGCGTGTTCCGGGTCCTCGTTGTTGGCCGAGGTCGCCTTGATCGCGTCGAAGCACGCCACCGTGATCGGGGTGATCGGGGAGTCCGACGCCCCCGCGATGCAGACGTCGACGCGGCCTTCCTCGATGGAGTGGAAGGCGTAGCCGATCGCGTCGAGGCCGGAGGTGCAGCCGGTCGAGACGGTCTGCACCGGACCGTGCGCTCCGACCTGCTCGGCGACGGCGGAGGCCAGCGAACTGGGTGAGAACGCCCGCTCCAGATGGGCCCCGGCGGGGCGGTGGTCGACGTCCCAGCGTGCGCCGCTGTCGCTGACGGCGACGTAGTCGTGCTCCAGCCGGGTGGTTCCGCCGACCGCGGTGCCGAGCGAGACGCCCATGCGCCAGGGGTCGGTGCGCTCCTGGTCGAGGCCCGCATCGGCGAGTGCCTCGCGGGCGGCCACCATCGCGAACTGGACGTACCGGTCCGAGCGGGCGACCTCGTCCTCGTCCAGTCCGTACGCCGCCGGGTCGAAGTCGCACTCGGCCGCGATCCGGGACCGGAAGCCGGCCGGGTCGAAGAGCGTGATGCCGCGTGTCGCCGTGCGGCCGTTGGCGAGAAGGTCCCAGAAGGCCGGTGTGCCGATCCCGCCCGGAGCGACGACTCCGACACCGGTGACCGCCACGCGCCGGGTCATGAAGCGGCCTCGGTTCGTTCTGGCGGCGCGCCCCGCTCGGCGGAGTCGGTGTGCTCGGTGTCGACGTGGCCGAGCTCCGGGCGGGGGGCGAGCGGCCCCAGGTGGAAGACCATGCGCGCCTCGATGTCGCCCACGTTGCGGAAGCGGTGCCGGACGTTCGGAGGGATGAGCAGCCCCTGGTCGGGCCGCATCGCGTGCGGTTCACCGTCCAGGTCGACCTCCAGGAGCCCGTTTACGACGTACACGAACTCCTCCGAGTACGGGTGGTAGTGCTCGCCGATGCGGTCTCCGGGCTGAACAATGGCCAGTCCCATGAAGCCGCTGGTGGCACCCACCGCCGTCGGGGTGAGCAGAGCGCGCAGGTCACCTCCGCGCCTGCGGTTGGGCTGGGTCTCACTGAGGTCCACGATGCGTGGCCGGTGCATGGTCATGACTGTTTTCCTCCTGGCGCGTTGTGCGTTGTATCGACGGGTCGGGCGAGAACCCCCCAGGGTGCTGATACGCGGTTCAGGAATCCGCGGCCCGCCGGTCGGTGATCAGGTGCATCCCGGCGCGGGTGAGGAAGCGCGCGGCGTCCTGGTCGCTGGTCGGTGCGGAGTTCGCTTCCCCGTCGAGGAGGCGGGCGAGCCTGGCCGCCTTGTCAGGGCCGTGGATGCCGAGCGACACCGCGGGCTGTGCGTCAAGGGGGCCGTCCATCTCCAGGAGCCGGACGACGACGTCGTCGCGCTGGAAGATCGTGCTGCTGTCGATGGGGCTGCCGGCGTCGTCGGCCTCCTCCTCGTCGTGCTCCGCCAGGAGCCGGGCCAGGGCCATCCCGCAGCCCTCCTTGGCCTGGTAGAACAACGCGTGGCGCTTGAGGTCCCTCTCGGCGTGGCGGCCCGTCGTCACGCGGTGGACGGTGGGCAGCGCCGCCCGG
>NZ_JAFMPZ010000194.1 GCF_017353455.1 Streptomyces laculatispora | reverse complement strand
GAAGAAGTAGTCCGGGACCGCACCCCAGTTGAGCTTGCCCTGGCTGAAGGCGTAGATGATCGCGACGGGTGCGGCGATGGGGACGGCCGCCGAGACGTACCGGCCGTAGTGCCGGACCGGGATGGCCTTGATCGCCTCAGGGCCGGCCGCCGGGGTCGGGGGGGCGGGCGGCTGGTCGGCCGGGCCCGATTTCTCGATGTCAATCACGGCTGATACCTCTCAGCGCCGGAGCCCGGTCACGATCCGCCGTTCAGCTTGGCCTCGGTGACCGCGCCGGCCTCCACGCCCCACTTGGCGATGATCTTCTCGTACTCGCCGCTCTTGATGATCGCGTCCATGGCCGCCTTGACCGCCTTGGTGAGCTGGTCGTTGCCCTTGGCGACGGCGATGCCGTACGGGGCCGCCTCGACCTGGTCGCCGACGATCTGGAAGTCCTTGCCGCCGCCCGAGGTCTTCACCGCGTACGCGGCGACCGGGAAGTCGGAGGAGCCGGCGTCGGCGCCGCCGGAGCGGAGCCGGGTCTGGGCCTCCAGGTCGTTGTCGTACGGCTCGATGGCGATCTTCTTGCCGCCGGCGCACTTCTTGGACTCGGCCTTGGCCAGGTCGTGCGAGACGGTGTTGCGCTGGACGGCGATCTTCTTGCCGCAGAGGTCGGACCAGGTCTTGATGCCCTGGTCGTCCCCCTTCTTGGTGTAGATCGAGACACCGGCGGTGAAGTAGTCGATGAAGTCGACCCCCTCGCCGACCTTCTTCTTGGTCTCGGGGTCGATGCCCTCCTGGCGTTCCTTGGTGTCGGTCATCGCCGACATGGCCAGGTCGTAGCGCTTGGAGCGCAGCCCCGTGACCAGGGTGTCGAACGTGCCGTTCTCGAACTGGAACTCCACACCCAGCTGCTTGCCCAGCGCTGCGGCGATGTCAGGGTCGATGCCGACCGTCTTGCCGGACTTGTCCTTGAACTCGACCGGCGGGTACGCGATGTCCGAGCCGACCTTGATGACGCCCTTGGACTTGATCTCCGCGGGGAGGAGACCGGCGGGGGAGTTCGAGGCGCCGGTCGTGGTCTTCGCCGTGTCCGAGCCGCTGGGGCCGCTCTTGGTCTGGTCGCCACAGGCGGTCAGCAGCATGGTGCCGGCGACCGCGATGGCGCCGACCGCTGCAATCCGGGACTTCGCGGCCGTACGACGAGTCGTGCTTGCGGTCATGATCGGGTTCCTCCGGCAGATGAGGGTGGTGTTGCCAGGCGGGTTGGCACACGACGTCGGGTGTCGCCGCCGTGTGCGATTACGGCATCTTGCCATTCGGACCAGCGCATTCAGGGGGCTGGTCATGTCAAAATCGGGTAACGGGCGATCCCCGATCCTCACGAGGCCGGTACACCAAGGCCGGACCTTCTATGGGGTTTCTTTCCTACGACCGCAGAATCTGCGGTGCGTCTCGACCGGTGGACACGCATTCTTCGCGTGGCGGACTTGTCCAGATATTCGGCTATGAGTCACGTCACCGCAGGTGTATGGACTCGTCCGTGACCCGGTCCGTCCGGTATGAAAGACGTTTACACCCCTCATCCGGGGCTCAGGGCGCGTGTGCGGCGCGCCCGCGCGTACGTACCTCCCCCCTGCCGGGGCGGGCCAACCGCCCAGCGCAGGGGACGTACGCGGTGCCCACCCACCCCTCCTCAACCAGGAGTGGCCACCCTCAAACGATGAAGACTTAAGGGGTCAACACCATGGCAGCGGAGATCGTCAATCCTCGCAGCGACAGCAGCACGAACAGCGCGACCGACGAGCCGTTCGATCCGGCCTTCGCCCTCCACCGCGGCGGGAAGATGGCCGTGCAGGCCACCGTCCCGATCCGGGACAAGGACGACCTGTCCCTCGCCTACACGCCCGGTGTGGCGAAGGTGTGCAGCGCGATCGCCGAGAATCCCGAACTCGTCCACGACTACACCTGGAAGTCGCAGGTCGTCGCCGTCGTGACGGACGGCACCGCGGTGCTGGGGCTCGGCGACATCGGGCCCGAGGCCTCCCTCCCCGTGATGGAGGGCAAGGCGATCCTGTTCAAGCAGTTCGGTGGCGTCGACGCGGTGCCGATCGCGCTCGCGACCACCGACGCGGACGAGATCGTCGAGACCGTCGTCAGGCTCGCCCCGTCCTTCGGCGGCGTGAACCTGGAGGACATCTCGGCCCCGCGCTGCTTCGAGATCGAGCGCAAGCTCCAGGAGCGGCTCGACATCCCGGTCTTCCACGACGACCAGCACGGCACCGCCGTGGTCACCCTCGCAGCCCTGCGCAACGCCGCGAAGCTGTCCGGGCGCAGTCTCGGCGAACTGCGCGCCGTCATCTCGGGCGCGGGCGCGGCCGGGGTGGCCATCGCCAAGTTCCTGCTGGCGGCGGGGCTCGGCGATGTCGCCGTCGCCGACCGCAAGGGCATCGTCAGCCGGGACCGCGAGGACCTGACGGACGTCAAGCGGGAGCTGGCCGAGCTCACCAACAAGGCCGGCATCTCCGGGCCGCTGGACAGCGCGCTGGCCGGTGCGGACGTCTTCATCGGCGTCTCCGGCGGTACGGTCCCGGAGCCGGCCGTCGCCTCGATGGCACCCGGCGCGTTCGTCTTCGCCATGGCGAACCCGAACCCCGAGGTGCACCCCGACATCGCGCACAAGTACGCGGCCGTCGTGGCGACCGGGCGGTCGGACTACCCGAACCAGATCAACAACGTGCTCGCGTTTCCCGGCATCTTCGCGGGCGCGCTCCAGGTGCGGGCGTCGCGGATCACCGAGGGCATGAAGATCGCCGCGGCGAACGCACTGGCGGACGTGGTGGGCGATGAGCTGGCCGCGGATTACGTGATCCCGTCGCCGTTCGACGAGCGGGTCGCTCCGGCGGTCACCGCGGCCGTCGCTGCGGCGGCGCGGGCGCAGGGTGTGGCCCGGCGCTGAGGGATCTGCGCGCGGGTTCGGGGGCGTCGCCTGTCCGCGGGCGCTCCCGAACCCCGCGGGGGTTCGTCACGCGCGGTGCGTGTCACACCCGCAGCCGGTTACGCCGGAGGGCCGCCCGGCCTATCGTCGGCCCCATGTTCGCCGCCTACGCATCCCGCCTCGACCGCGACCACCCACTCAACGGCCTTGAGCTGGGCGAACGCCCGGCTCCCGGCGCACGTCCCGGATGGACCACCGTCAACGTCCGGGCCGCCTCCCTCAACCACCACGACCTCTGGTCGCTCCGCGGCGTCGGCCTCGCCGAGGACAAGCTGCCGATGATCCTCGGCTGCGACGCCGCCGGGACCGACCAGGACGGCAACGAGGTCGTCCTGCACTCCGTCATCGGCCAGACCGGGCACGGGGTCGGCCCGGACGAGCCCCGCTCCATCCTCACCGAGCGCCATCAGGGCACCTTCGCCGAGCAGGTCACCGTCCCCAGCTGGAACGTGCTGCCCAAGCCGAAGGAACTCACCTTCGAGCAGGCGGCCTGTCTGCCCACCGCCTGGCTGACCGCGTACCGGATGCTCTTCACCAACGCCGGGGTACGGCCCGGCGACTCCGTGCTCGTCCAGGGCGCCGGCGGCGGGGTCGCGACCGCCGCGATCGTGCTCGGCCGGGCCGCCGGCCTGCGGATCTACGCCACCAGCCGCGACGAGGCCAGGCGCAAGCGGGCCGTCGAACTCGGTGCCATCGAGGCGTACGAGCCCGGCGCACGGCTGCCCCACCGGGTCGATGCCGTCATCGAGACGGTCGGCGCCGCCACCTGGTCGCACTCCGTCAAGTCCCTGCGCCCCGGCGGCACGCTGGTCATCTCCGGCGCCACCAGCGGCGACCGCCCCTCGCACGCCGAGCTGACCCGGATCTTCTTCCTGGAGCTGAGGATCGTCGGCTCGACCATGGGGTCCAAGGACGAGCTGGAGGATCTGCTGGCGTTCTGCGCGACCACCGGGGTGCGCCCCGTCATCGACGACGTGCTGCCGCTGGACCGGGCCCGTGAGGGGTTCGAACGGCTGGCCTCGGGCGACCAGTTCGGGAAGATCGTGCTGACTGTCAACCAGGGTTGACGTGCGTCATGGTGTCAATGTAAGTTGACACCATGACCGAAGCAACGGATCTCGCCGCTCGCGCCGGCGACCGCGACCCCCGGGTGGGGCTGCGGTCGGTCGCCGCGCTGCGACGGCTGCTGGAGCAGCTCGAAGCCGTACAAGTCAGAAGCGCCCGTGTTCAGGGCTGGTCGTGGCAGGAGATCGCGGCCGAACTGGGTGTCAGCCGGCAGGCCGTGCACAAGAAGTACGGGAGGCATTGATGTTCGAGCGATTCACCAAGGGTGCCCGCGCCACCGTGACCGGAGCCGTGACCCACGCCGAACGGGCCGACGCCGGTGCGGTCGGCGAGGAGCACCTGCTGTTCGCGCTGCTGGACCAGGAGGGCGGCCGGGCGTCGTTCGCCGCCGCTGCGCTCGGTCTCGTGGACCGCAAGGCGTCGTTGGCGGCCGCGCTGGCCGGCGCCCGCAGGCGCGGCGGCATGACCAGGGCCGACGCCGACGCGCTCGCCGGCATCGGCATCGACCTCACCGCGATCGTCGACCGCATCGAGGAGGCGCACGGCGAGGGGGCCCTGGACGGCGGGCGCAGGGCCCGGCGCCGGTGGTCGGGCCACCGCATGTTCACCCGGGAGGCCAAGGCGATCCTGGAGAAGTCCCTGCGGATCGCGCTGGGCCGGGGCGACCGGTTCATCGGCGAGGAGCATGTCCTGCTGGCGCTCACCGCCAACCCCGGCGTCGTCGCCGACGTCCTCGCCGAGCACGGTGCGACCTACGAAACGGTCAGCCGCGCGATGTACGGGGACGGCGGCGCGCAACAGGACCGGAAGGCGGGCTGAGGGGCCGCGCGGCAGCGGAACCGAGAAGCCGGGAAGACGGCGGGGAGCCCTGGGTGCGCACCCAGGGCTCCCCGCCGTTGCCTACGCCGGGCCGTCGGCGTCCGTCCGCAGCAGCGCCCCGATGCGGGCCGCCGCTGCCGACAGGTGGCCGCGGGCCTGTGACAGCTGGTCCTCCGTGACGCCCCGGTCCCGGGCCGCGTCGCGGAGGACCA
>NZ_JAFMPZ010000553.1 GCF_017353455.1 Streptomyces laculatispora | reverse complement strand
GCGGGCCGGCCGGGTCTCCACCGTTCAGCAGCTGCTCCAGACCCGGCCGGCCCGCATGATCCGCACGACGTGCCCGCCACAGTTGGTGCAGGTGGGCGTGGAAAGGGGGGAGGGCACTCGTTCGCCGTCCGCCTTGTAGACCACGAAAGCGTTGTTGGACGCGTCGACGTGGTGCTCTATTTCGTAGGCCTGTTCCCAGCCGTGTCCGCACCTCATGCAGGCGAAGGCATATGCCTCGTGCACGGTGGTTGCTGCGATCTCACTCATGCCTGCTCCTCTTGTCCGCCGGACAAGCACTCCGGAGAATGCGTCCTGTTATCCAGTGGACGCCTTTACCGGCGGAAGCGCACCGGGCCCTGTCGAGTGTTGGAGCGGTCTTGGCCTTCTCGTGGCAAAAGGGGCCGGTACGCGGCTCTCGCTTTGCCTTTCACGATAGTCCTTTGCCCTCCGACGGGCCGGTCCGAGCCGCATTCTTTGCTGCCACTACCGCGTCGAACACGTCGCGTTTGGGCAGCCCGGCCGCCGCGGCGACGGCGGCGATCGCCTCCTTGCGCCGCTCCCCCGCCTCCTCGCGCACCTGCACCCTGCGCACCAGCTCCCCGGCGTCCAGTTCCTCGGCTCCGGAGTCGGCCGCGCCCTCGACGACGACGGTGATCTCACCGCGTACGCCTTCGGCCGCCCAGGCGGCGAGTTCGCCCAGCGGACCGCGCTTCACTTCCTCGTACGTCTTGGTCAGCTCCCGGCACACGGCGGCGCGCCGGTCGGCGCCGAACACCTCGGCCATCGCGGCCAGGGTGTCGTCGAGGCGGTGCGGGGCCTCGAAGAAGACCATGGTGCGGCGCTCGTCGGCGACCTCGCGCAGCTTGCCGAGGCGTTCGCCGCCCTTGCGCGGCAGGAAGCCCTCGAAGCAGAACCGGTCCACCGGCAGCCCGGACAGGGCGAGCGCGGTGAGCACGGCCGACGGGCCGGGCACCGCGGTGACCTTGATGCCCTGCTCCACGGCGGCGGCGACCAGCCGGTAGCCGGGGTCGGAGACGGACGGCATCCCGGCGTCCGTGACCAGCAGCACCCGGGCGCCGCCGGTCAGCGCCTCGACGAGTTCCGGCGTACGGGCGGACTCGTTGCCCTCGAAATAGGACACGACACGCCCCGTGGTGTGGATGCCCAGCGCCTGGGTCAGCCGGCGCAGCCGGCGGGTGTCCTCGGCGGCGACGACGTCCGCCGTCTCCAGTTCGGTGGCGAGGCGTGGCGGGGCGTCCGCCACATCGCCGATGGGGGTCCCTGCGAGTACCAGCGTTCCAGTCGTTCCAGTCACAACGTCCATCCTCCCAGCACGGGGGGCGCCGCTCGCACAGATGCGTTCCCTACGATGGCGCGGTGACGAGTACAGCGCCCGATGCCCGGCAGGGCCAAGACGCCGGGGATCAGTACGGCCCGGAGCCGACTTCCTGGCAGCAGCGGCTGCGCCGCTTCGGCCATTCACCGCGGCCCGGGATCGGGCTGCGGGAACGGCTGGTGCCGCCGTACGCCCGCCCCGGGAGCCGCCTGTGGGCGGTGCTCGGAGTGCCCCCGGTGCTCGCGGACCGGCTGCTGCGCTGGTCGGCCTGGGGTGGCCCGCTGCTGGTGACGCTGGTCGCCGGGGTGCTGCGGTTCTGGAACCTGGGCAGCCCGCACGCGGTGATATTCGACGAGACGTACTACGCCAAGGACTCCTGGGCGCTGATCAACCAGGGCTACGAGGGGGCCTGGCCCAAGGACATCGACAAGCTGATCCTCGCCGACCCTTCCAAGGTGACCATCCCGGTCGATCCCGGCTACGTGGTGCACCCGCCGGTCGGCAAGTGGATCATCGGGATCGGTGAGCAGATCTTCGGCTTCACCCCGTTCGGCTGGCGGTTCATGGTCGCGGTGCTCGGCACGCTGTCGGTGCTGATGCTGTGCCGGATCGGCCGCAGGCTCTTCCGCTCGACGTTCCTGGGCTGCCTGGCGGGCGCGCTGCTCGCGGTGGACGGGCTGCACTTCGTGATGAGCCGCACCGCGCTGCTCGACCTGGTGCTGATGTTCTTCGTGCTGGCCTCGTTCGGCTGTCTGCTGATCGACCGGGACTGGGCGCGGCGCCGGCTCGCGGCCGCGCTGCCGGTCGACGCGGACGGGGTGCTGCGGCCGGACGCCGGGGTCGCCGAGCGGCTGCGGCTCGGCTGGCGGCCGTGGCGGATCGCGGCCGGACTCATGCTCGGCCTGGCCTTCGCCACCAAGTGGAACGGGCTGTACATCATGGTCGCGTTCGGCCTGATGACGGTCCTGTGGGACGTGGGCGCGCGGCGTACGGCGGGTGCGGTGCGGCCGTACGTGACGGTGCTGAAGCGGGACCTGGTCCCGGCGTTCGTCTCCACGGTGCCGGTCGCGATCCTCACCTACGTCGCCTCGTGGACCGGCTGGATCATCCACAACTCCCCCACCCGGCACGGCTACTACCGGGACTGGGCGGCGACCGACGGCAAGGGCGGCAGCTGGACCTGGCTGCCGGACTGGCTGCGCAGCCTGTGGCACTACGAGTACCAGGTCTACGAATTCCATGTGAACCTGACGTCCGGTCACACCTACCAGTCCAATCCGTGGAGCTGGATCGTGCTGGGCCGGCCGGTCTCGTACTTCTACGAGGAGCAGAACGG
This sequence comes from Streptomyces laculatispora, assembly GCF_017353455.1. Lineage (GTDB taxonomy): Bacteria > Actinomycetota > Actinomycetes > Streptomycetales > Streptomycetaceae > Streptomyces > Streptomyces laculatispora. The sequence goes on along the minus strand of NZ_JAFMPZ010000553.1, from coordinate 5,286 downwards.
CTGCGCCGCGTCGGAGACCGGCAAGTGCGCCCGCGAGGTGCTGGCCATCGGCACGCCGCTGCTGTGGTGGGCCTCGTGCTTCGCGCTGCTGTACGTGCTGTGGCGCTGGCTCTTCCGCCGCGACTGGCGGGCGGGCGCGATCGCCTGCGGGGTGGCCGCGGGCTGGGTGCCGTGGTTCCTGTACCAGGAACGCACCATCTTCCTTTTCTACGCGGTCGTGTTCGTGCCGTTCCTGTGCCTCGCGGTGGCGATGATGATCGGCGCGATGCTGGGGCCGGCGGCGGGTACCGGGACAAAACACGAATTGGGCCTGCCGACCAGTGATCCCTCGGGCGAACGGCGCCGGACGCTGGGGGCGGTCGTGGCGGGCGTACTGGTCCTGCTGATCGTCTGGAATTTCATCTATTTCTGGCCGCTGTACACGGGAACCCCCATTCCGGAGAACTCCTGGCGCGATCGTATGTGGCTGGACACCTGGATCTAAGGGCTGTCCCGGATCACCGAGAGGGCGTGGCCGCCGGCCACGCCCTCTCGGATTCCGTCGACTGCTGTCGGCCGCAATCGGCGTCAGGCGATCTTGATACTCCCGCCGGGGGCGACAGACCCGGAGTCGTACGCGCTGATGACCGTGACAGGCCCGTCCTCGCAGGCCGGGTCGGCGAAGACTTCCACATCCGTGTCGGTCCGGTTGTCGATCTGGGCGCCGTCATCGCCTGCGGGATAGCAGCCGGGTCCGGGGTTCTCGTACGCCACTCCGTTGACGACCAGCGTGCCGTTCGCCGCGAATGCCGACTGGGGCATGGCAAGGGCGAGCATTCCGGCAGCCGCAAGGCTGCCGAGGGAAATCAGGGTTCGGCGCATGTGGGGGTCTCCTATGACAGGGGGCACTTTCTGTGCGCCCTCACCGATCATGATCACCACAGGCCGCGCCACGCACCGGGAACGTCATCCCAACGGGTTGGCCCACGCGTCTCCTTGACGGAGAAAGGAGAGAGAGGCCTTGATACCCGAATTCAACCGGTCTGTTCACGCCACAGCAGATCGCATTCCGATAACAACCGGCTCCACTGTCACGGCAGTCCCGTAAAGTCCCCGGAAAAGCCTCCTTGAACGTGTTCAAGGAGGCCTCCGGGGGAGGGGGTCGCGCACATGCGCAGCGGAACGAAGGTGGCCGTGATCGGCGGGGTGTTCGCGGTCGTGGTCGGTGGGGTGGGCTACGGGGCGTACAACGTCCTGGACGGGCTCGGGGACAGTGGCGTCGGGGGCGGCAAGGACATCACGGCCGCCTCGGAAGAGGTGAGGACCGGCCCGGTCACCAAGCAGGAGACAGCCGAGACGTCGAAGAAGTTCCTCGCGGCGTGGGCGAAAGGTGACGCGGCCGGCGCGTCCCAGCTCACCAACAACGAGGCGGACGCCGAGTCACTCCTGACGCAGTACAGCGAGTCGGCGCATGTCACCAAGGCCGTGATCACCCCCGGCACGGCGACCGGCTCGAAGGTCCCGTACACGGTCAGGGCAACCGTCTCGTACAAGGGGAAGACCAAGGCCTGGTCGTACGAATCCGACCTGACCGTGGTGCGCGGCCTGACCACCGGCCACGCGCTCGTCGACTGGAAACCCGCCGTCGTCCACCCGGAACTGCGGGCCGGCGAAACGCTGGAGACGGGCGAGGCGTCGACCGCGTCGATCGAGGCGGTCGACCGCAACGGCCAGGTACTCAGCAAGGAGAAGTACCCCTCGCTGGGCGGCATCCTGGACGAACTGCGCAAGAAGTACGGCGAGAAGGCCGGCGGCTCCACCGGTATCGAGACCTGGATCAACAGCGCGAACGCGGACGGCATCGACAAGACGCTGCTGACCCTGGCGAAGGGGAAGCCGGGCAGGGTCCCGACCACGCTGGACGCGAAGGTCCAGGCGGCGGCCGAGCGGGCGGTGAAGAAGTTCGACAAGACGTCCGTAACGGCCGTCGAGCCGTCGACCGGCGCGATCCGGGCCATCGCCAACAACCCGGCGAGCGGCTTCGAACCGGCCCGGAGCGGAGCGGTGGCCCCCGGCTCGACGATGAAGATCATCACCGCCGCGATGATCATCCAGAACGGCCTCGGCAACGCGAACTCAGCGGTCGAGTGCCCGTCCACGGTGCCCTGGGAGGGCGTGACCTTCCACAACCTGGACGAGTTCTCGATGCCGCATCCCACCCTGAAGACCGCCTTCGCCCGGTCCTGCAACACCGCTTTCATCAAGCCGGTGCTGCCGCTCGGCGCCGGCAAGCGGGACACGGCGCTCCGGGACGAAGCCGGGCAGTACTTCGGGATCGGCCAGGTCTGGCGGACCGGCATCGCCACGGTCGACGGCAAGGTGCCCGCCTCGGAAGGCGCGGAGACGGCGGCCTCGTACATCGGCCAGGGCAAGGTCCAGATGAACCCGCTGAACATGGCGTCGGTCACCGCCACCGCCGTCAACGGACGCTTCCGGCAGCCGTACATCGTTGCGCAGAGCCTGGACAACCGGGTCTTCGCCACCGCGAACCCGCTGCCGGGCGGGGTCTCGGCGCAGCTGAAGGAGATGCTGCACTACACCGCCACGGCCCCGGAGGGCACCGCCACCCAGGCCATGGCGCGCGTGGGCGGCGACAAGGGCGCCAAGACGGGTTCGGCGGAGATCGGCGGTCACGCCACCTCCGACAGCTGGTTCACCGGCTTCAGCAACGACCTCGCGGCAGCGGCCCTCGTCCAGTCCGGCGGCCACGGCGGGGACGCGGCCGGCCCGGTCGTCGCGGAGGTCCTGCTCGCGGGGCCGTGAGCGGTGCGCCCGGTGCGCCAAAGAAGTTGACGAACGTCACCCGATTTTCCGATAGTCGTAGAAGTGAATCAGGCGCACCGGCATCGGTCCGGTCCTGGGGAAACGGTCAGTGGCACAGGGGGAAGCGCGATGAACGCGGGCTGGATGCTGCTGCTCGTACTGGCCGTCGTGGGCGCGAGCGCGGTCGGCCGGCAGCTCCACCGCTACCCGGGAGGCCGGCGGTTCGCCTTCGGCCGCGAGTACTCCGCAGCGCGCCACGACCTCGACACCGCGCGGAACGCCCTGCGGGGCCTGGAACGGGCGGCACAGAAGGAGCTGTCCGGCGCACGGGCCGCCGCCCGGAAGGCCGAGGCCACCCAACGCCGCCGGGTGCGCAGCGCCGAGGCGGACGTCGGCTACCTGCGCGAGCCGGGCCGCGGACCGTACGTGGCCGAGATACCCGGCCTCTCCCTCTACCAGCACGTCCTCGTCGCGGACATCCCCGACGAGTGGCCCGGCGACCTTCCGCTGGACCGGATCGCCATCCGCGCCGATCACTCCCCGACGGCCTCCCACATCTACCTGACCGGCCCGGACGGGCGCCAGTACCTGCTGACCTACCCCGTTCATGAACTCGGCGAGGAGTACGTCCGCAAGTTCGTCGTCGACGTGCGGAACGCCATCCCCGCCGCCCGGACCTTCCAGCGGGACCGGCCCCGGCTCATCCGCGAGGCGGAGGCCGAGCTGAGACGCGTCGGCAACGACACCACCGGCCCATCGGAGGCCGGTCTCCGCCTCGACGCGCTCACCGCCCGCCAGAACGGCGACCCCCGTATCCCCAGAGCACGCCAGGATCTCGACGGCGCCCATGCGCGCTGGCACGCGCTCACCGGCCGCCTCCCCCGCTGACCAGAACCAGGTACCACGTGACACCGCTCGTCGCCACCGCCGTCCTGATCGCCGCGTTCACGCACGCCGGGTGGAACGCGATCGCGCACGCGATCAAGGACCAGCTGATCTCCTTCACCCTGATCTCCGGCGGCGGACTGCTGATCGGCGCGGTCGCGGCCCTCTTCGTCCCGTTCCCGGCGGCGGAGGCCTGGCCGTACCTGATCTTCTCCGCCGCCCTGCACGTGGCGTACATGCTGCTGCTGATGCGGTCGTTCACCCTGGGCGACTTCGGCCAGATGTACCCGATCGCCCGCGGCACCGCCCCGCTCGTGGTCACCGTCCTCGCCGCCGTCTTCGTGGGAGAGCGCCCGGACGGCTGGGCCACCGCCGGTGTCGCGGTGGCCTCGGCGGGGCTGGTCGGGCTGGCCCTGTGGGGCATCCGCGGCTCCGGCAAGCGCCCCCACTGGCCCGCGATCCTGGCCGCGCTGGCGACCGGTCTCGCCATCGCCGGCTACACGACGGTCGACGGCGTGGGGGTGCGCGCCTCGGGCAGTTCGCTCGGGTACATCGCCTGGCTGATGATCCTGGAGGGCACCGCCATCCCCCTCTACGCCCTGTACCGCCGCCGCTCCGCCCTGACCGCCCAGCTCCGTCCGTACGCGGTGCGCGGCCTGCTCGGCGCGGCCCTGTCGGTGACCGCGTACGGACTCGTCCTGTGGGCCCAGACCCGGGCGCCGCTGGCCCCGGTCGCGGCGCTGCGCGAGTCCTCGATCATCGTCGGCGCGGCCATCGGCACGGTGTTCTTCAAGGAACGGTTCGGCGCCCCGCGGGTCGCGGCGGCCGGGCTGATGGTGGTCGGCATCGGGCTGATGCTGCACACGAGTTGAAGTCGGGGAGCCGCCACGGACGCCCCGACTCGATGCAGAGGAGCCGCAACCACGCCGCCGGCCGCGAAGCGATCCAGCCGCGATCCCCGCGCTGCGAGCCACTGCCCCGGACCAGCACCAGGTCACCGGGCCCGCACCACCGCGGCACGCCCTTGGATCGCTTCGCGGGGCGGGAGCGGAGGCAGGCGGGCCTCCCGATGAGCACGAGGTGCCAGCCCTGATCGCCGCAACGGGAGGCCATGCCTGCCGGAACGCTCATGCGCATGGGCCGGAACGGCACGCGTGCTCAGCCGGGACGCGTTTGGCGGATACGACCCTCACCTGGAGCGCCTGCCGATTCAGGAGATCAGCCGGCGCCAGCTCCGCCGCTACCCGAGCGCCCTGGAGGCCGACCTCGTCCTGCTGGCCACGACCTCCACGGGGGACGGGGTTCCCCTGACCGCCTCCTGACCGGGCGAGGCACCTTCAGCCGCCGGCTCCACCTGGACACGACACCCGCACGTCCGGACGCTCCACGTGGGCCACCTCACCGACAGCCGGCCTACTGGTAACAGGTTCACGTTGCACACGAGTTGAACACTCCGTGGACCTCCTCGCAGGTCACCCGGCCCCACCGCCACCAAGCTGCCCCGCTCCGGCAACTCCGGCCGGGGCGGCGGTCGTTCACAAACTATTGACACGCTCTTGTCAGGAGCGGAACACTCCGAACCGGGAGAGCGCTCTCCCG
>NZ_JAFMPZ010000552.1 GCF_017353455.1 Streptomyces laculatispora | reverse complement strand
CGGACAGCCAGGAGCCGCCGTGTTCCGGCAGCAGCACGGCAATGCCCAGGAGGACGGCGGCGGCTCCCGCGGCCGGCAGCGTCAGCTCGTCCGGCAGCCGGTGGACACGGCGGTCGATGGCCGCGAGGAGTACGGCGACGGGGGCGAGCAGCAGCCATACGGCGAGCTCGGGGCGGGCCCCGGTGGTCGCGGCGACGGCGGCGCAGCCGAGGGCGGAGACGACGGGGACGAGGAGGGAGGGTGCGTAGCGCGGGCCGCCCCGGTACGGCGTCGGGCCGACTGCGGCCGAGTCCGCGCCGCTGTCCGTGCCCGTACCGATATCGGCGCCGGTGTCCGTGTCCGTGTCGGCAGCCGGGCCCGGCCGAGCGCCTCCCGACCCGGTGGCCGTGTGCACGGCGACGGCCGCCCCCACCTCCGCGCAGGTCGTACAGCGCGTGGAACCGAGCCAGCCGCGGCCCGGCCCGGTGAGGGCGTGGCCGGCTGGGCAGGCGTCCCGCCATGCGTCCTCGGGTTCGACGGAGAACCGGTAGGCAGCGCGCGGAACCAGCAGTCCGGTCGCGGCACCCCAGAGGGCGGCGACCCCTATCAGCATGGCGTACACGTCATCGACCCTAGGTGCAGGACGCACAGCGGTCATGGGCCCTGGGGCCCAATGCCCGTCGTTACGGGCCCAGAGGCCGTCACGTGGCGCTACCGTCATGGCCATGGCTCGATGGCGCAATGGCACAGGAACGCTGACGATCACGGACCCGGAGGGGGAACGGGAGACAGGGATACCGCTGCGGATCGCGGCCTCGTACCGGCACCGCAGCCGTGGACTGCTCGGACAGGACGGCATCGACGGCGCGCTGCTGATCACGCCGTGCGGGAGTGTGCACTCCTTCCGTATGCGGTTCACGATCGATGTGGCCTACCTGGACCGAAAGTTGAACGTGGTGGCGGTGCACACGATGAAGCCGGGACGGCTGGGCCTCCCCCGGCTCCGGGCCCGGCACGTGATCGAGTCGGAGGCCGGCACGATGGCGAAGTGGGGGCTGCGGCCGGGCGTGCGGGTGGGAGTCACCCAGAGCGACGGACCGCTCGGCTGAACGACCGCTGCTGAGACCGAAGATGGGGCCTGGGGCCCAAGACACCCGGGTACCCCGGCGCTTAGTGTCGAAAACATGTCACAGCTGGGGGACGTCCGTCGGGTACGCCGGGTACATCGCAGGTTTCGGCATTCCGTGCCGCGGACTGATGTGCGGTTGTTGGGGTTGCGTGGTGGGCGTGGGCGCCGTGGCCGGGGTGGGCGGTGTGACCGGGGTCAGGGTGCGCTGGAGTATCTGGGTCTGGTCCTGGTGGTCGTGGCGATCGTCGGTGCGTTGGTCGCGACGGGGATCGGTGCGGATCTGTCGGAGAAGATCGGTGTTCAGGTCTGCCGGATCAGTGGCGGTGGCAACTGTGGCGGTGACGGCAACGCCGATGCTCAGGGCGGTGGTTCGAACAGTCCGGGCAAGGGTGACCCGGCGTCGGACAAGAATCCGGACGGTTCGCAGAAGTCTCCGGCGCAGATCGAGTACGACAAGGCGCTGAAGGGCCTTGAGGACGCGAAGAAGGACGAGAAGTCCAACGGTGACAAGGCGCTCGAGGCCGCGAAGGAACTCGCGAAGATCCTCGCCGACGAGCTGGGCATCACCGACGCCCTGGACTGCATCACCAAGGGCGACATGGGTGCCTGCACCGAGACCCTGATCAACGTCCTGCTCAGCCTCATCGGCGGCGCGGTCGGGAAACTCGGGGCGAAGTACGGGGCGCCCTGGAAGTGGAAAAAGGCCTACAAGCTCATCAAGAGCTTGAAGAAGCACGGCGGTGACCTCTACGACGGCCTCAAGGGCCTCATCAAGAGCCGCAAGAAGGTCAAGGACGCCGAAAAGGCCCTGGAGAACGCCGGAAAGAAAGTCGACGGCGAGAAGAAGAGCCCACCGAAAAAGGATGAGCCGGAAAAGAAGAAGCCGCCGACGTGCGATGTCAAGCACAGCTTCCCGCCCGGTACGCAGGTGCTCCTGGCCGACGGACGCAGGGTCTCGATCGAGGCGGTACGGGCCGGGGACCGGGTCGAGGCCACGGACCCGGACAGCGGCCTGACCCAGGCACGCCGGGTGGAGCGGGCCATCACGACCTATGACGACAAGGACTTCACCCGGCTGGTCTTCCGCACGGGCGGCGGGCCCGCGGTGCTCACCGCGACGGACACGCACCCGTTCTGGGTGACCGGCCAGCGACGCTGGGCCGAAGCGGGCGACATCACCCCCGGCATGAAACTGCGGTCGTCCGACGGTTCCCTGCTCACGGTCGCCGGCGTCAACCGCTACACCCAGCGGCAGACCACCCATGACCTCACCGTCGACGGCATCCACACCTACTATGTGCTGGCCGGGCAGACGCCGGTCCTCGTCCACAACGACAACTGCAACTCGCTCACACGTAAACAGTCCGACGACGTCGCGGATTACCTCGGGTACACGAAGACCAAGAAGAGGTCGGTGACCGGGGCGCCCATTTGGGAGAACAAGAAGGCAGCGGGTGGCCAGCCCCGGTACATCACCTACGACAGGACCGGGCACAACAAGCAGGCGGTGTTCAAGGGTTCCAACTCCCGGGATGCCTTCCAGTCGACCAAGGACACCGCTCGGGACGGAACGTACGGACTGGATGTATCGCCGAAAGGAATGGTGCAGGGACTCAAATGGCTGGCGAAGTGAACACCGAACTGATCATCAGCCCCAGCAGCCAGAGCGTGCGGGACGATCTGGCGGACGCCTCTGGCTGGAGTGCGTACGCGGCGGAGCTGCGCATGGCCGTCAGAACGGTGATCGAGAAGAGTGGTGCCGATTCACTGGAGGTCGGCGAGCTCCTGGTGGGCCGGCCCCTTCCGGACGAGTACTCGGCTCTCCGTAACGGTGTGAAGGTCGGGTCCGCGGAGGCGGTCGGCCTCGTCGAGGCGATGGTCTCCGGAAGCGGACCCTACTGCCGGCTCTCCTTTCCCGGACGGCTCCAGATCGAGTCGGGATGGGACGGGGCCGTGCATCTCTACGTCACATCGCGGACAGCCACCGATCTGGCGGGGCTCCGCGGTGGGGAGTTGAGTCTCCAGTGGCGTGACGCGGTTCCGGAGCCGGTGGACGTGTCGACGCCCGTCGACGCGGTCGCGGACGAGAGCTTCTGGAATGCGGTCCAGGAGGTTTCCGAGGGAGTCACGCTGGTCTGCGAGCGCTGGGCGCACGGCGCTTACGGCTGCAGATGGTTCCGGGTGACCCCGGAGAATGTGAAGGAAGTGGCCCGGCTGGTCCGGCCGCGCTCACTCGTCTGCGTGGCCGCCGCGCCGGAGCTGCGGCCCCGTCCGGAGATCCTGGAGGACGACTTCACCGCCTTCGTGGACCCGGTGCTCCCCGGCGAGCTGGCCCACCGGGCGTATCCCGGTGGCGCCGACAGCCTCTCCGATGTCACGGGTGAGGGTTTCTCCTTGGTGCTGGCGGACAAGGACCTGGCTCACTGGTGCGCCGTGGTACCGGACCCGGACGGGGTCGTCAGGGCGCAATGGGAGAACCCCGGAGACGCGTAGCCCGTGGGTCAGGGCAGCTTCGCGGCCTGGGCGGCGACCAGTTCGGCCGGGAGCTCAGGAGTCTTCGGGTCGATGAAGTTGGCCACGTAGAAGGTGACGACGGTCGATCCCGTCCGTACCAGCTGGAAGACCAGCGGCACCTTGTCCCCCTCGACGCTCCCGGTCACCTGGTAGGCGATGCTCTCCTGGCCCGCCCTGGGCAGGCTCAGCTGCTTGACCTGGGTGTACGAGGAGGGGCCGTCCTCGCTCGATGTACGGAATCCGCCCTTGCAGGCCTGGACCGCGTCCCGGACACCACGCATGAGCTGCTGCGCGGAGCCGTCGGGGTGCGAGGTGAGGATCTCGGTGACGACGGTCTGGTCGTCCTTGCCCTCTTCGGACTTGTCCATGACGGTACGGAAGACGGTGGCGGTCGCGGCGGGTTCGGGGGCGCCGTTGATCACGGCGACCAGGGGCCGGCAGTCGTCGTTCTCGGACTTCTCGGTGCCGGTCTCGTCGCCGCCCTGCATCGGCGTGACCTCGTAGGCCGCCACCTCGCCGGTGGTCAGGGCGGCCTTGGCCAGCTCGGCCTTGCTGAGGACCTTGCCGCTGCTGGAGGGCGTCGAAGCGGGGGCGGCGGAGTCGCCGGCGGCCGGGTCCGGGGTGTCCGTACCGCTCGGCTTCGCGGAGGTGGCGGCCGCCTTGCCGTCCTTCTCGGACTTGTCGTCGGAGGGGCCGCAGGCGACGGCCGCGAGGCAGAGCACTGCTGTGGTGGCCGCCATGGCTGCCGTACGTGCCTTCATTTTCTCCCCGTTCCTGCCCGGCGAACCGTTGCGCCGGCACTCGTACCGCACGGACTCCGCACGCTAACAACTGATGCCCTGCGGATGCGTGGGTCCGTGGGCCCAACTCACGGCGGGCCGGAGCCGAGCAGCGTCCACGCACCGTACGCCGCCGAGGCCGCGGCGAGTACCGCGAGAACCGTCGCCGTGACCGCGGAACGCAGCCGGAGCAGTGCGACGGCGGGCGGCAGCAGGAGCGGGAACGCGGGCATCATCAGCCGGGGCCGGGAGCCGAAGTACGCCGATCCGATGAGCGAGACGACGACGACGGCGATGCCGTAGACGAGTACGGGGAGCGGCTGGCGCTGCCGTACGCACAGGTACACCAGCCACCCCAGACCGGCCAGCGCCGCGCACAGCCCGAGCGCCCCCGGCAGCGGAAGGCCGAGGATGAACGAGGCGAGGGCCGCTCCGCCGTCGATGCTGTTGCCCCACTGCGCCTGGACGTCGAAGTAGGCGAACGGGCTGCCCTCGCGCACGGCGACGAAGACCACGTACGCGAGCCAGCCCAGCGGCGCGAGGATCACCCCTGCCAGCATCCGGCCGTTGCGGCGGACGATGCCGTCGGTGGCGCCGGTCCGGTACTCGCGTACGAGGGTGGCGGCGGCGGTGATCGCGAGGGCGGCGATGAGCGCGGCGGCGGACGGCCGGGTCAGCCCGGCCAGCACGCACAGCGCACCGGCCACGATCCAGCGCCGGGTCAGCGCGGCGTACAGCGACCAGGCGGCGAGCGCGGTGAAAAGGGTCTCGGTGTACGCCATCGACTGGACGAACGCCGTCGGGTACACCCCCCACAGCGCGGCCAGCACCACCCCGGCCCGGCGCCCGTACAACCGTGCGCCGACGGCGAAGATCCCCCAGGCGGCGAGGAGACCCGCCACCCACGCGACCAGCAGTCCGGCGCCCGCGAGCCCGAGCGGGGTCACCTCCGCGATGCCGCGCTCCAGCGCGGGCAGCAGCGGGAAGAACGCCAGGTCGGCGTGGATGCCGCCGTCCGCGAGCGTGACGGTGTACCCGTAGCCGTTCTCGGCGACCCGCTGGTACCAGACGGAGTCCCAGCGCTCACTGAGCAGATGCGGGGCGTCCTTCCCCGCGACGGACGCGGCCGCCCAGAGGACGACGAGCCCGACGATTCGCACGGCCGCGTAGACACCGAGCGCCGGCGCCGCCGAGGCCAGGGCGGCAGCGGCCCGGCCACGGACCGGCCGGTGCTCCGGGGGCCGCGGGTGCGGCCGGGTGCGGGTGGCCTGCGGGGAGGGTTCTGCGGACATACGGCCGATTATCTCCGTGCCGGTGTCCTCGCCGGTGGCCGCCCCGGGCCGGCCATCCGCACCCGCCGTGCCCGGCTCACCCGGCGGGGCGGATCCGCGCGGGCTCCGCCGCCGGGCCGGTCACCGGCTGCACGTCCGCGGTCCGGCTCACCGGCCCCGGTCCGAGGGCGGTGCGGCGAATCCGCGCCGGAGTCCGTGGGCGACCATCGCCGTATGGTCGCGGTAGTGGCCGGTTCGCTCCATGAAGGCCTGTTCCGACGGGATGAGAGCGAGCAGGGTGACCAGGAGGGTGTGCGCCGCCCGCAGCCCGTCCTCCGTCATCGGAAGGCCGGCCTCGGCGGCCGCCACCGGATCCGCGGCGAAGAGCGCCGGCAGGCTCTCGCCGCACTCCCCCAGCACGAACTCCCGCTGCTCACGGTCGGGCATCGCCGTCCGGAACGCCTCGGTGCAGCGGCGCAGCAGTGCGAGCTGGTCGGACCCCGGCATCAGCAGCCAGCCCGTCCCGTCGTCCGCCCGCCGGCCCCGTAGACGCGCCCTCACCCGTGCTCCCCCTGTGTCATCCGCTGGTTCCTGAACCCCCATCGCAGCAGGCCGGCCATCCGGAGCACGGTCTCCCGGAAGTCGCCGACCCGCTCCACGAACTCCGGCTCCGGCCAGATCGTCGCGGCCGGAAGCGTCGTGAGGACCGCGTGGAGCGCGTGCAGCTGCTCGAAGGTGAGCGTGATGGGGCCGGGCACCGCGTCGTCGTACGAGAGCCCCAGCTGGAGCGGTCCGTCGAGGGACACCTCGACGGAACCCAGCACGAGCGCGCGCACGGCGGGGGACGTCTCGTCGTACGCGAGGGTGAGTACCGCCCGCCGGAGCAGATGGAACTGCCGCTCGGTCACGTCCAGCACGTACCGCGCGCCCGGACCGCCCCGGCCGTCAGGGCCGTCCGCAGCGTCCCGCCGGATGCGGACCTCGGCCAGGGGATCCGACTCAGCCTGCGTCAATTGCGCTTCGCTCCTGCCGTGAACCGGGCCTTGAACGCCTCCTGCGACATCTTGTACCCGTGGATCACCGTGCCGTCCTTGACGCAATGGTCCAGCCCTTTCCGGTGTGCCTTTCGGCTGTTCTCTGACTGGCCACGGCGTGGGTGGTCCGCTCGCAGCGAAGAACGTCAAAGTCCGGGCACCCCTTCCGCGGCGAGGCTCCGTACCTCCGCTTCGACCGTCGCATCGACGGCGATCTGCTCCAACGCCGCAATACTCTCAGGCACTTGAGACCTGCCGGGTATCCGGCATCAGGTGTCGCAGCACGTCCGGCACCCGGATGTGCCGGATACCCGTATCGGAGTCCCAGTCGGGCGCGTCCCAGGTCGCACGCACCTCAAGGGACACGGGTTCGGCCGGAAGGCACGCCTCCAGGACCGTGCGCGCAAGGGCGACGCTCTCCGCGTTCTCCTCGACGTACCGGCCCGAGGACGGAAGTGTCCAGCCTTCCCAGAGCCAGGGGGTCGGCACGTTCAAGAACACCTCCGGCAGCAGCTCACGGCCCTCGGCGCCTCTCGATCCCCGACCGGCAGCGCGAACCAGTCGCGCACCTCCGGCCGGCGCAGCAGCACCAGCACCACGATCGGAATGAAGGCCTGGGTGAATCCGCGATAGTCCAGGTGCAGGAGGGACACGAACGACAGTCACACCAGCCAGCACTGGACAGCAACCAGCCCGCGGGCCACCCACACCCCGCCCCGAGCCGTACCTCGGGCCAGCACCACCCCGACCACGCTCGGCAGCGCGTCGTACAACAGCACCCCGAGGAGCTCACCGTTGACGTAGGACACCATCGACAGCACGGTCACTACGTAGAGCGAGGTCAGCCCGACCTGGAACCACTGCAGTGTCTGTATCCATAGCAATGAACGCGGCAACGGAACGCGCCCGGCTATCCATGGGCCGGCAGCGCCACCACCCGCGCCGCGACCGGACTGAGCTGCGATTTTCGATCCGGATCCTGCATTCACCGCGCGTTCGACGGACTCCGCCCAACCCCCACCCGCACCATTCATGTTCGTACACTGATGCGAATCACTGAGGATCTCCGGGGATTTGCGGCCCCAACACCGCTGCAGAACAGGCCAGTTCGCAGCACCGACCCACTCAAGTGCCGCAGCATCTCTCCGTCTCCCCGTACTTGGGCCCGACTTTGGGGCCAACGGCCCAGGTCACCCGGGGCCGCCCGCCATACGCTCGTGCCGCGCCCAGCGGTCGGGGCGTGCCAGGCACGGGCCGTGCGACTGAACGTCGTAGAGGGAGAGGGAGAACCGTGAGCGGTGACAGCGGCTGGGGAAGCGGAAGCACGGGCCACATACCCCCCGGGCACGGGCGCGGCAGACCCGGTGACAGCGGCCCGCTCTTCCCGCTGGCCCGCAGCTGGGCCGTCGGCGCCCTCGTCCACCTCATCGCCGGGTATCTGATCTCGCGCGGGCTCGTCGAACGACTGGACACCGACGGGCGGCTCGACGTGTTCACCTGGCGCCTGGCGCTGCTGTACGTGCCCGCCATCATCACCACCGCACTGACGGTGCTCGCCGCCGCCCGCGTCCTGCCCGGCGAACGGCGCTCGTCCCGTCTGCTGTACCCGCTCGCCTCACTCGCCGTTCCGCTGGTCGCGCTCGGCTACGGATACGCCGTTCCGTGGGCGGTCACGGGGGTCGAGGGCGTGCTGATGCCGGTCGTCACTCTGGTGACCGGCTCGGCCGTGGGCCTGGCCGTCGACCGGCTGATGGAGGACGACGGTACGCAGTCCGCCGCGCCCGGCTCGTACAACTGGCGCGACGGCGGCGCCACCGCCACGGACTACCTCGGGATGATCCTGCTCGTCGTGACCACGGTCGGCGTCGGCGGCAGCATCTGAACCGGATCGGGTGCGCGGGCGAGCTGCCGCCACTCCCCGATACCGCTGTCCCCTGCTGCCTCTACCCGCATTACCTCTACCTGCTGGGGACTTCACTGCCGTACACGACCCAGGGCGATTGTTCGAACGAACTCACGCCGGACAACTGGGGCTGCATGGAGGCGACTTCGGCCCGGACCGCAAGCGTGTCCGGCCAGCAGTCGAAGTACACCACCCCCTTCACTATGAAGCCTCTCCAGTCGGTCGCCGCCGACGCGCCCTCCCGGTCGACCACGAAGCCGATACAGAGCACCGAGGCCCTGCCTATCGCCTCCCGTATCGCGCGGACGACCGTCTCCCGCTCGTCGCCGCTCAGCGCGCCGAGGGCGAACTGCAGCGCCACCGTCCCGTCGTCCGTACGCCGGACCCGGGTGGGGATCTCGGCTCCGCTGCTCACCCAGAGCAGGAAGTCGACCTGGTCCAGCCGTTGCAGGCCGGCCAGGAGCACCAGCTGGTCCCTGGTCACCCACGACTGGGTGCCCGGCGGTTCGGCACCCGGGCTGACGAGCGTGATGCGCCGAGTGACCGGGTGCGCGGGACGTACGCCCGCCGCCTCCAGGTCCCCGAGCAGCGACTCGGCATCGGGGCGACTCCAGCCCACGTGGTAGGAGTAGAAGAATCCGTCACTCATGACACCGCACCCCATAAAAGTGTGGGCACCGCTTCACCCGGACACGCCGGCTGAGAGGTGACCGCCCTGCAGATCAGGTAGAGCGTGTAGATCCCTGCGCACCGGAGCGCGCCTGATCAGCCGCCTGGTGAGGCGGCGTCGGACGGCTCGCAGTTGGTCACTCATGAGCGTAATCAGCCCTGCGGCCCGGGGCGTGGGCCCACGGGCCCACGGGTGGACCCCAAGCCCGCTCCCCGTCTCCGTGGCACGAGTCAGCGGTGACGAACGTGCGACGGCGGCACGGAGGAGGAAGCGGAGCCTCGCGCGATAAGCGGTGGACAGGCCGACGGTGAGCCACGAGGGTGTACCACGATGACACGAACCGATTCGCCTCCCGCCTGGGACGAGCGCACACAGCTGACCACTTTCCTCGACTACACCCGCGCGACCGCGCTGGCCAAGTGCGAGGGGCTCGCGCAGGCGGATGCCCGCAAGGCTCCGCTGCCGGGCTCGCCCCTGATGACGCTCGCGGGTGTGGTCAACCATCTCCGCTGGGTCGAGTACTCCTGGTTCGAGGTCGTGTTCCTCGGCGGGGAGGACGAGGGCCCGTGGACGGACGAGGATCCCGACCGCGAGATGCGCATCGCCGTCGACATGCCGCTCGCCGACGTGCTGGCGGAGTACGAGGAGCAGTCCGCCCGCTACCGGGAGCTCGTCGCCGCCCATGACCTGGACACTCCGGCCAAGCTTCCGCGAGTCGACGGCCGCCACCCCGATCTGCGCTGGATCCTGCTGCATCTCATCGAGGAGACCGCCCGGCACAACGGCCACCTCGACATCATCCGGGAAGTCATCGACGGCACCACGGGATCCTAGGAACCACCCGGCGAGGCCTCGGACTCGGTCCCGGACTCGTCATCGGCCTCGGCCTCTGCCTCGGTCCCGTCATGGCCGCCGGTCCGGGTGCCGGTGCCCCGGCACCGCACCCGGCTCAGCTCCACGTTGAACTGGGCGCCCGTCAGCAGCGCCAGGTTGGTGAACCACACCCAGATCAGGAACACCACCAGCCCCGCCAGCGACCCGTACAACCGGCTGTAGGAGCCGATGTACGTCGCGTACAGCGCGAATCCCGCCGAGGCCACCAGCCAGAGCAGCGCCGCCAGTACTCCGCCCGGCAGTGCCCGGCGTGTTCCGCGCGCCGATGCCGGGCCGGTCCGGAAGAGGACCGTGATCAGGCAGGCGACCAGACAGAGCAGCACGGGCCACTTCAGCACCGCCCACACCGCGTCCCCCAGATGTGCCAGGCCCATCCGGTCCCCGAGCCAGCGAGCCAGCGGACCGGAGAGCACAAGGGCGAACGCGCTGGTCATCAGGAGCAGCAGCAGCCCGATCGCCGTCACCACGATGATGTGTGCCTTGCGCAGGGCGGGCCGGGTGTCCCGTATCCCGTGCATCGCGTGCAGCGCCCGCCGGAACACGGCCAGATAGCTGGACGCGGACCAGACCGCGCTGACGGTCCCGGTCGCGACCAGCAGCCAGACCGCGGTCCGCTGCTGGGTGGCCGCCTCCAGGGGCTGGCGCAGTGCGGAGCCGGACTCCGCCGGTGCGAAGGCGGTGATGTCGGCGATGAGCGCGCCCGTGGCCCGGGGATTGGCCAGCCCGATGACGGACACCGTCACCAGGAGCGCCGGGAGCAGCGCGAGGATGGCGTAGTACGTCAGGGCCGCCGCCCAGTCCGAGAGGTCGTCGTTCCACAGGGAGACGGGCGTCCGCCGCAGCGCGACGGACCAGCGTCGCGCGGGCCCGGGATGCCCGGCTGCCCGGGGCCGCGCCCCGGTGGCGGTGTCGCTGATCTTGCTGAACACGGATGAGTCTCCGGGGACGTAGGAGGTGGGCAAGCGAGGCCGGGCGCCTCCCGCTGCGTGGACGCAGGGGGACGCGGGAGACGCCCTGTGCTGCCTATCCTCTTCTGCTCGGGTTTGCCGCCGGTACTCCGGTACATCCCTGCTCCGGTTTACCGCCGGTACTCCGGTGCATCCCGCCGGCTCACCGAGCGCATCCCGGACCTGCCTCGAACCGCCGCACCGCCGGCCGGCCGGCCACGCCCGTCTGGGGCCGGCCGTATCTAGGGCCGGTGGTCACCGCCCTCCTCGGCGACCCGGCGCCCCAGGGCGACCAGTGTGGTCTCCGCGCTGTCCGCCATGTGCGCGAGCAGCGCGTCCAGCTCCGCGCGGGTGGTGCCCAGCACCGGTTCCAGGCCCAGCAGCTGCCAGGACTGCTCCGCGACGGTGCCGGTTCCGAGCGGGCGGAAGGTCCAGCACCATGGGACGAGTCCCTCCACGACGAAGGCGAACGTCTCGCCGGGCTCAGCCCTCAGTACCTGTGAGCGGCTGGTCCGCTCACGGTCGCCGCACCGGTCCCTGGACGGGGCCCGGCAACCGCCGGACCCCCTTGCACTGACGGACCGTCAGCGACCCGTGTGGATACGGGCGGTGAGCAGGTTGGGGTCTCGCTTGGTGAGGTAGGCGGCCGAGGTCACATACACGGCGCTGCCGCGCACGGCGACGGCCGTGGGGTTCTGCAGGCCGTCCTGGGCGCTGAGGACGATGGTGTGGGTACCGTCGGGCTCGACCAGGGCCACCTGGTCGGTCTGGTCGAGGGCGGCGAGAATCCGGTCGCTGCGGCCGATGAAGGCGAAGTCGTCGATTCCGGAGAGCTGTTCGGCCCTGATCCGGGCAGGGCCAGCCGCGCCGTTCCTCCTCACCGCGTATCGGACCACGGTGCCCTTGTCCAGGTTGGACACCCAGACGGCACCGTTGTGCACCTTCAGGCCGTTGGCGCCGAGGAAGCCGGTCGGGGCGAGCTCGGCGCCGTCCGCCCAGACCGTCGCGGTGCCGCCTGCGGCCGGTACGCGCCAGATGACGCCACGGACCGAGTCGGTGAGGTAGAGGCGGCCGGAGTCCAGCGCCAGTCCGTTGGGCAGGCCGTCGGCCGGCAGCGCGGCGATCCGCTCCGGGGCGCCGCCGGGCGTGAGCCGCCAGACGCCGGTGAGGTCGGCGGTGCCCGTGGCGTACAGGAAGTACAGCGTGCCGTGCGCGTCCCTGACCAGGCCGGTGACCAGGGGGAAGCCGAGCGCCGGCGTGTGCACGCCGTCATCGGCCGGTGCGGGCAGGGTCCCCAGCACCCGCACCTTGCCGTCGCGGGTGACCTGGGCGATCTGGCGTGCGGCGGAGAAGGACAGATCGATGCTGCCGTTGGGTTCCAGGACGATGTTCTCCGGCATCTGCCCGCCGGGCAGGTCGAAGTGCTCGGTGATGCGGGTGTGTGACAACGGCGCCGTGGCAGCCGTCGCCGGACCGGCCGGGCCCACGACTGCGAGCGAGGCCGTCGCGATGGCGGCGACCAGCAGGTTCCTTGCGAACTTCGATGACATGTCTCGTCCTTGCGTCGTGGGTGAGGGTGCGGTGCGGTCCTGCCGCGCGGGGGCGTTCCCGCCATGTGACGTTCCCGCCACTCCGTGACGGCCGGGGCTCGCTGAGTCCCCACTGTGTGTCCGGTCGGCGGTGGGCAACCAGCCCCGGCTCTGCCTATCCCCGGCAGGGGCAGGCTGTGTGCGCCTCGGCACTGGATACTCGGGGCCATGGACGCACACGGACAGCTCGGCGCCTTCCTCCAGGCGCGGCGGGCCCAGTTGCAGCCCCAGGACGTCGGGCTGCCGACCTACGGGGACCGCCGACGGGTTCCGGGGCTGCGACGTGAGGAGCTGGCCCTGCTGACGGGCGTCAGCTCCTCCTACTACACGCGTCTGGAGCAGGGGGCCTCGTGTCACGCCTCCGTCGAGGTGCTGGACGCGATCGCCCGGGGCCTGCGTCTGGAGGAGACGGAACGGCTGCACCTGCACGACCTGGCCACCGCCTGCCGGCACCGGACCACGGCCCGCCGGCCCCCCGCCGAGCGGCTGGCCCCGGCCGTGCGCGAACTGGTGCGGTCCCTGGACGAGGTACCCGTCGTGGTGACCGGGCGGCGCAGCGACGTACTGGCCTGGAACACCGCGGGGCACGCCCTGCTGGCCGGGCATGTGGACCCGACCGGCCCGGACCGCCCGGCGGACCGTCCGAACATGGCGCGGCTGGTCTTCCTGGACGCCCACATCCGTGAGCTCTACGTCGACTGGACGGCGAAGGCCCGAGCCGTGGTCGGCAATCTGCGACTGGTCGCGGGACGGCATCCGCAGGACGCCCGGCTGACGTCGCTCATCGGCGAACTGACGACCCGGAGCCAGGAGTTCGCCGGAATGTGGGCCGATCACCGGGTTCGGGCGTGCGACACCGCCGAGTACGAGCTACGGCACCCGCTCGTCGGTTCGCTGACGGTCAGACAGCAGACGCTGACCGTGCCGTCCGAACCCGAGCAGTCGCTGGTCATGGTCACCGCCACCCCCGGATCGGCTTCACGGGCCGCGCTGAGACTCCTCGCCCAGGCCATCGGGGCCGGGTCTGGGACTACGGCAGTGGCCGGGACTGAGACCATGGCCGGGGCCGAGGCCGGGGTGCGTCCGTCGCGGCGGGACGCCGCCACTGCGGACTTCAGCGCTCCCGGTGGTAGTGGTCGGCGACAGCGGCGAACGCGGCCTTCGGTTCCCACGGCAGGCCGGGAAAGGTGACCCCGAGGCGGTCCTCGTACACCTTGACGATGCCGTAACTGGCCAGGTCCAGGTCCTCTCGGGGGTCACCGTCGGGGCGGTGCACATGGTCGTACAGGGCGAAGGTGAACACGAAGGCGCTGTCGACGCCTCCGGTCTCGAACATCTCCAGCAGCTCGCGCAGGTAAGCGGCCTGACCGGCCTCGTCGCGGGCGTATTCACCGTCCAGCCGGACAGGACCGGCGTCCTTGTCGTACTCGACGATCTCCAGCCCATGGGCGCCCCGGTCCCCCGCGCCCCGGAAACCGGCCGAACCGAACTCCGTGATCGCGACCGGCTTCCCCTGCGCGACGAGATCACGGACGCCGTCGGCGAACCGGTCGGCGATTTCGGCCGACCGATAGAGGTCCATGGACATGATGTCGAAGGGCGCCCAGTCGATGCGTTCGAACGGCACTGCGGCATACGTGACCTTGCCACCGAAGCGCTCACGGACGAGCGCCACGGCCTGGCCGAGGAAGCCGTTGACGTGCGCGCTCACCGCGCCGAGGTGCTCGCGCGCGAAGTCCGGCCGACGGAGCGCGGCGACCCGTTCGTCGGTGCTGTCACCGGGCAGGAACCCCTTGTTCATCAGGCTCAGTTCGGCACCGCTGACGAACACGACCTCGGCTCCCCGCCGCCTGAGCCGCTCCGCCCGCTCGGCGCAGTCGGCGAAGAGCGACAGCATCTCGTCGGTGGTCAGTTCAAGGGGATAGGGGGAGAACCAGACCTCCAGGCCGAGGTCCGCGGCGCACGTCGCCGCGAGCTCCACCCGGTCCGGATCGCCGCCCATGACACGGACCGCGTCGCAGTGCAGCTCGTCCCGGATGATGCGCAGCTCGCGCTCGACCACCGCCGGGTCGCAGGACTTGCGGGACGTCGCCCCGTTTCTGACGAAGCCGGTGTCGTAGCTGATTCCTCTGGCTCGCATGCGTCGCGTCCGCTCCCACCCATCGCGAATACTTACGGTACCGATCGTACCCTATTTGCCGCTCCACAGGAACGGCGAACAAAATGGGAGGGTACGAGCGGTACCGCTAGCAGGAGGCGCCATGGCAGGGGACGCGACGGGGCAGCCGGCCGCCGGGCAGACGCGGCGACGCGGAGCCGTCCTGGAGGAGGCGATCCTTCGCGCCGCGGTGGCCGAGCTCACCGAGTCGGGATACGCCGCTCTGACCATGGACAAGGTCGCCGCCCGTGCGGGCACCAACAAGAACGCCATCTACCGCCGCTGGCCGAACCGCCTCGCCCTCGGCATCGCCGCCTACCGGCAACTGGCCAAGACCATCCAGCCCCCCGACACCGGCTCGCTGCGCGGCGATGTCCTTGAACTGCTGCGCCGGGCGAACCGCAACTGGAGCTCGCCCTTCGGCGCGATCCTGCGCGAGCTGATCTCCGCGGCGGGCGGCACGTCCGAACTCCTGGCGCAGCTCCAGGACCAGTCCGGCGACGCCGCGGCCGCCCCCTGGCTGACCGTCCTGGGCCGCGCGGTCGCACGCGGCGAGGCCTCCCCGGAGGCGCTGCACCCCAGGGTCGCCACCGTGGCCATGGTCCTGCTGCGCAACGAGTTCGTCGTACGCGGGGTCCCTACCGCACCCGACGACGTTCTCGTCGAGATCACCGACGAGGTGTACCTGCCGCTGGTACGGCAACGGGGCCCGGCGACGCCGAACTGAACCGCGATCAGGCGCTACCCGCCCCGTCGCCGTCGCCTCTCCCGGCCCCGTCGCCTCCGTCGCCACCGGGGGCGCTCGCAGGCGGGACGGGCGGAACCGGCGGCCAGGGAACCTCGGCCAGGAGGGGGACGATCGTCTCCTCCTCGTAGTCGAGATGCGCGTTCAGCTCGGCCGACATCCGCGCCAACTCACTTCGAAAGCGCGCCGGTTCCGCGATCCCGATACCGGCGAGCAGCTCCACGAGCGCCGCCTGAATCCGTGCGACGGTGCGGTGCTCGTCCGCGAGCCGGGCGAAGGTGTCGCCCAGGTGCGGGTGGTAACGGGCGATCCCGGGGAACAGGTGCCCGTCCTCGCTGGTGTGGTGGAACTCCAGGGCCTGGCAGAACGCCAGGCAGCGCTGCCTGATCTGCAGCCCGAGGCTCGGCGCCGGCGGCTCACCGGGCCCCCGATGGGCCGCGCGCTCGGCGAAGTGGGCCTCCACCTCTGCCGCCACCTCACGCAGTTGGCCGCGCAGCCACGTGTGAACCTCCATGACCTTGTCGGCCAGGGTGCGGACCTCGCCGGGGCCCTGCCACCCATCGGGATCGGCACGCTCCAGCACGACGACGGGCAGGAGCCGGGTGGTCCGGGCCTGGTAGTCGCCGTACCCGGGTGCCGACCGCACCGCGTGCGCGAACAGTTCGTCGCGCCGCGCCCCTTCGGCGGGGACCGCGAGGGCCTGGAAGGTCCGGGTGCCGGTCTCGACCCGCACCACGGGGTGGGCGAGCAGGTTGTGGTACCAGCCGGGGTGGCTCGGGGCGCCGAGGTTGGACCCGATGAGCAGGAGCAGTTCGCCGTGGCGGACGTACCCGAGGGGCGTGGTCCGCTCGGTCCCCGACCTCGCGCCGGTGGTCGTCAGCAGGAGGAGATCGCCGCCCTCGAAGGGGCCACCGACCTTCCCCTCGTTGGCGCGGAACTCCTCGATAATCGTTTCATTGAAAGACGTGGGCATACGGATGCGTATCTCCGGGAGCTTCAGTGATTCCGCAGTGACTGCGGTCATGGCGTGTGGTGACGTGCCCAGGACGAAGCGACCGCACAACCTCTTGCCGGACACGGCAGCGCGCCGCAGGGCGAGGGGTGCGGTTGCGTTACGTCAAGTACAGGGCGCGGAGTATGAACTCATGACGGACCCTTGAGTGAAGGGTGCTCGCCCGATCACCGGCCGGCCCACTGCTCTTTGGCCGGCGTCACGCGACACCGCCGCCTATTACACCCACCCGCCGACCACCTGTCAACGCGATCTCACTCAGTACCGCGTTGACCTCAATCACCGTGGCCGGGGAAGGCGGACGGATCACCGCAGAAGGACGCGGCCCGCACCATCACCCAGGGTTATCCACAAGCGCATACGCCTCCGCGCCATCCGAGGAATCGTGGCTCCATGAACACAGCAGGCATCACCCCGCCACCCGTGAGGCCGCGGGCGCGACAGCGAGCAGCCGGAGTACGGGAGTTGGCGGATCTCGCACCGGACGGAATCCTCTTCACCGCCAGGGCCGTCTCAGCGGGCTGGACACGGCGGCAGCTCTCCCACCGACTCCGGTACGAGCAATGGCAGCCGATCCACCGAGGCGCCTGGGCCGCCCCGGGGCTCGGGGTCGACTGGTTCATCCGGGCCTGGGTCCTACAGAACCTCCAGCCGAACCTCGTGTGCAGTCACCGCACCGCAGCGGCTCTTCACCGCCTGGAGCTTCTACGCGGCAGCCCGGTCCACGCCGCCGAGACAGAGTTCACCGACCCGCGCCCCGGCCCGTACCGCGGGCGTCCCGGAACCCGTATCCACCGGCTCCCCCTCTCCCCCGCCGACCGAACCGTTCGACGAGGGCTCCACGTCACGTCCCCGGTCCGCACGGTCGGTGACCTGATGCGGCATCTCCCCCGTGACGAGGCGGTCGTCCTCGCGGACTCCGCCCTCTCCGCACGCCGGGTCGGGGGAACCCGTCGCCCCGCACTCATCCGGCTCCGGGCGCTCCACGCCGAACTCGCGAGCCCCCGGAACGGCGCAGCTCACGCCCGGGGCCTCCTCCCCCTCCTC
>NZ_JAFMPZ010000193.1 GCF_017353455.1 Streptomyces laculatispora | reverse complement strand
GGCGCCCCGGCCGGGGCGCCACGCTGGGGGGCGTGACGTGGAGGCGTCAAAACTCTGCACGTGATTCCCGTCCATGTACCTGAATGAACCGTGCTCCGGTCGGGCCTTGTTGCGGCCCGCGCGGACCGGGGCCGTCAGGCAGCCGGGGCCGATGCCGGCAGCCGTCGGTCGGCCGCCCACGAGGCGAGGATGCGGAGCCCGTCGTGGGAGGGCGAAGCGGGTTCGGCCGTCCAGACGACGAGTTGCTGGTCAGGGTCGGTGCTGGCGGTGAGCGTGTCCCAGTCGAGCGTCAGAAGGCCGGCCACGGGATGGTGGAGGGTCTTGGTGCCCACGGTGCGGGCCTCGACATGGTGAGCGGCCCACCACTGCCGAAAGTGCGGATCCTGTACGGAGAGTTCGCCGACGAGCGACGCCAGCCGGGAGTCGTCCGGGTACTTCGCGGCCTCCATGCGCAGCTGGGCGACCGCCGTGCGGGCGACGTACTCCCAGTCCGTGTACAACGACCTCATCGCGGGATCGGTGAAGAGAATGCGAGTGCGGAAAGTCTGCGTGCTCGGCGCTCTTGTCCGGAAAGGGATGTGCTCCTATTTCCGTGTCATTTCCGCGGCCGGGTCAGGTGCGGTCGATGTGCACGCTGGTCGATTTCACCCGGGCGGTGGCCTGCATGCCCACCTCGAGGCCGAGCTCCTCGACCGCCTCCCGGGTCAGCAGCGACACGAGCCGGTGCGGACCGGCCTGGATCTCCACCTGCGCGGCCACATCCCCGAGCTTCACGGCGGTGACGATGCCGGGAAAGGCGTTGCGGGCCGAGGTGTAGGACGCGTCGTCCTCGCCGGCGCCGCCCTGGGCGACCTCGACGGAGAACGCGGCCAGGTCGCGGCCGTCGATGAGGCGGCGCCCGCCGTCCTCGCGGTGGGTCGCCACGCGGCCGGCATCCGCCCAGCGGCGCGCGGTGTCCGGGCTGACGCCCAGCAGACGGGCGGCCTGCCCAATGGTGTAGGATTGCATATGCCGCACCTTAGGGGTGTATGGCTCGCATGTGCAAGCTTTTTCTGTGTATTTCTTGGTGGACGTGAATACCCGGCGGCCGCCCTCGCTGCCGCCCGCACACTGCGGTCGGCCGCCCCGGTCCGTCTTCCGTCCGCATATCGGTAACCGCGCCAATGTAGCGCGCGGTACACGGCCGGGTGGCCCTGCCGGGATGAGGAATCGGGGCGTGCGACCTAGTGTGCGAGCCATGGCAGAGAGCGCGGCGTACCGGAGTTCTGGGCGGGGTGCGGAGTCCGCCGCCGGGCCGGACACGCCCGATCCCCGGCGGTGGCGGGCACTCGCGGTGTGCCTGGTCGCAGGCTTCATGACGCTGCTGGACGTGTCGATCGTCAACGTCGCACTGCCGTCCATCCGGGAGGGGCTGCACACCCCGGAGTCCGACCTGCAATGGGTGCTGTCCGGGTACGCCCTTGCCTTCGGGCTGTTCCTGATTCCCGCCGGGCGGCTCGGCGACGCGCGCGGGCGCCGCGAGGTCTTCATGGCCGGACTGGTGCTCTTCACACTGGCGTCGGCCGCCTGCGGAGCCGCCCAGTCCAGCCTCTGGCTGGTCATCGCCCGACTGGTCCAGGGCCTGGCCGGCGGGCTGTTGTCGCCCCAGATCTCCGCACTCATCCAGCAGATGTTCTCGGGGCGTGAACGGGGCCGGGCCTTCGGCATGTTCGGCACGGTGGTCGGCATCTCCACCGCCGTCGGCCCGCTGCTGGGCGGACTCCTGATCCAGGCGGCAGGCGCCGAGGAGGGCTGGCGCTGGGTGTTCTACGTCAACCTGCCGCTCGGAGCCGTCTGCCTCCTGCTGGCCCGCCGGCTGCTGCCGGACACCCCGTCCGCGGGCCCGGTGCGGCTGCGGGACCTCGATCCGCTCGGGGTCCTGCTGCTGGGCGCGGGGGTGCTGGCGCTGCTGCTGCCCTTCGTCCAGGCGCATCAGTGGCCGGGCGACGGGAAATGGCTGCTCCTGTTGGCGGCCGCGGTGCTGCTCGCCGCCTTCGTCGGCTGGGAGTCGCGGTGCGGCCGCCGCGGCACCCAGCCGGTGGTGAACCTCTCCCTGTTCCGCGTCCGCTCCTACTGGCTGGGCTGTCTGCTGATCCTGCTGTACTTCGCCGGATTCACCTCGATCTTCTTCATCACCACGCTCTACCTGCAGAGCGGACTGCACTACACCGCCCTGATGGCAGGTCTCTCGATCACGCCCTTCGCCCTGGGGTCCGCCGCCGCGGCGGGCCCCGGCGGCAGGCTGGTCGGACGGTACGGGCGCCCCCTCGTCGTCATCGGCATGGCGACGGTGGCCGTCGGACTGGGGGCCACCGCGCTCGCCGTCCACCTCGTGCCCGGCCGGGCAGCCGGATGGGCGATGGCCGCCCCGCTGCTGCTGGCCGGACTGGGCAGCGGCCTGGTCATCGCGCCCAACCAGACCCTCACCCTGTCCCAGGTGCCGGTGGCCACCGCGGGGAGCGCCGGCGGCACCCTCCAGACCGGCCAGCGCGTCGGTTCCGCGATCGGGATCGCCGCGGTCGGCTCGGTCTTCTTCGCCCAGGTGAGTTCCGCCGGCTGGTCCAGCGCGTACGACCGCGGGCTGGTCGTCTCCGTCGCCTTCGTGGTGGCCGGACTGATCGTGGCGCTGGCCGACGTGGGCGGGGCACGGCGGGGCAGGAGTCGTACACAGCAGTCCGTTCCTAAGGTCCCGTCGTAGGGAGAAACGCGATGAACGACCCCGCCCGCACCGAACCGGACGGCAACACGGAATACGGCCACAAGCCCTTCAAGCGGTCCATGAGCCACTTCGCCGACCGGATCACCGCCGACGGCCGCGACGGCTGGCCCGTCGAGGCAGGCCGCTACCGCCTCGTCGTCAGCCGCGCCTGCCCCTGGGCGAGCCGCGCACTGGTCTCCCGCCGTCTGCTCGGTCTGGAGAGCGCGCTCTCGCTCGCCGTCGCCGATCCGCTGCAGGACGATCGCAGCTGGCGCTTCACGCTGGACGAGGGCGGCCGGGACCCGGTGCTCGGCATCAGATACCTCGGGGAGGCGTACGACGCGCGGGAACGCGGATACCCCGGCGGAGTCAGCGTCCCCGCCGTCGTCGACATCCCCAGCGGCAGGCTCGTCACCAACGACTACCAGCGGATCACCCTGGACCTCGCCACCGAATGGACGGCGCTGCACCGGCCCGGGGCGCCCGAGCTCTACCCCGAGCCGCTGCGCGAGGAGATCGACGAGGTCATGGAGGGCATCTACCGGGACGTCAACAACGGCGTGTACCGGGCCGGGTTCGCGACCGGGCAGGACGAGTACGAGGCCGCGTACCGGGATCTGTTCCGCCGCCTGGACCTGGTGTCGGAACGGCTCGCTGACCGGCGCTACCTCGTCGGCGACACCATCACCGAGGCCGACATCCGGCTCTTCACCACGCTCGTGCGCTTCGACGCCGTGTACCACGGACACTTCAAGTGCAACCGCTCGAAACTGGCCGAGGACCCGGTTCTGTGGGGCTACGGCCGGGACCTCTACCAGACCCCCGGCTTCGGTGACACGGTCGACTTCCACCACATCAAGCAGCACTACTACCGGGTCCACACCGGCATCAACCCCACCGGCATCGTGCCCGTCGGCCCCGATCTGTCGGGCTGGCTGGCCCCGCACCACCGGGAGCAGCTGGGTGGCCGGCCCTTCGGCGACGGCACCCCGCCGGGACCGGTGCCGACGGGCGAGGAGGTCCCGGCGCAGGGGCGGCCCTGAGGGGGCCTATTCGGTCTCGTCCAGGTGGTCGGCGTAGTACTCGATCGCGGGACGGTAGGCCTGGACCTGGTGATCGGCACTGGTGGCCGCCGTGACCTTGAGGAGGGTCCGTACGGCTTCGCGGGAGTCGCCGAGGTTGTACAGCGTCATCGCCAGGAAGGTCAGCAGCGAGGCGTCGTGCGCGAACTCCTCCAGGCCGAGGCGGAGCACCCCGCGCGCCGCCTCGTAACGGCCCAGCACCCGGAGCGTGCTGCCGAGGCCGACGAAGGCCCCGTGGCGGTACTCGGCCGGGAGCCCCGGACCCTCCAGCGCACGCTCGTAGAACGGCACGGCCTGTGCCTCCAGGCCGAGGGAATCGTGCGACCAGGCGGTCTGATAGGCGATCGCGGTGTCCTGCGGATACCGCGCCGCCAGGGCCAGCAGCTGCTCGTGCGCCTGCGCGTTCTTCTGCTCGCGCAGCCGTATCGCCTGCGTCAGCGGCTCGTCGTGTTCGATTTCCGCGCTCATGACGCAGAACGCTGCCAGGACCGCGTCGATACGGCAAATCAATGGCAAAGTGCGGCGGTCCGGGCATCTGCCCACCGGGCCGCGGGGCGGTACGGCGGGTTCCGGTCCGTGCGGGGCAGGGCCCTGTCGAGACAGCGGCGCTCACGAGATATCTTGATGTCAAGCAATGTTGCAGACGTGGAGCGGAGCACAGGGTGACTGACTCGACCATCATCTATACACACACCGACGAGGCCCCGGCCCTGGCGACGTATTCGTTCCTGCCGGTGATCGAGGCCTACGCCTCGAAGGCCGGGGTCACCGTGGAGAGCCGTGACATCTCCCTGGCGGGCCGGATCATCGCCAGCTT
This sequence comes from Streptomyces laculatispora, assembly GCF_017353455.1. Taxonomy (GTDB): domain Bacteria; phylum Actinomycetota; class Actinomycetes; order Streptomycetales; family Streptomycetaceae; genus Streptomyces; species Streptomyces laculatispora. The sequence goes on along the minus strand of NZ_JAFMPZ010000193.1, from coordinate 28,164 downwards.
CCCCGACCACCTCCAGGAGAACCAGCGCATCGAGGACGCGCTCGCCGAGCTCGGCGCGCTGGCCACGACTCCCGGGGCCAACATCATCAAGCTGCCCAACGTCTCGGCCTCGATCCCGCAGCTGAAGGCCGCGGTCGCCGAGCTCCAGGCGCAGGGCTACGCGCTGCCGGACTACCCGGACGACCCGAAGTCCGACGAGGAGAAGGACGTCCGCGCGCGTTACGACAAGATCAAGGGCAGTGCGGTCAACCCCGTCCTGCGCGAGGGCAACTCCGACCGCCGCGCCCCCGCGTCGGTCAAGAACTACGCCAAGGCGCACCCGCACCGCATGGGCGCCTGGACGGCCGACTCGAAGACGAACGTCGCGACCATGGGCGCCGACGACTTCCGCTCCACCGAGAAGACCGTGGTGATCGCCGACGCGGGCTCGCTGCGCATCGAGCTGGTGGGCGACGACGGCACCACCACCGTGCTCCGTGAGTCCGTACCGGTGCTCGCGGGCGAGGTCGTGGACGCCGCCGTCATGCGCGTCGCCGCGCTGCGCGAGTTCTTCACCGCGCAGGTCGCGCGCGCCAAGGCCGAGGGCGTCCTGTTCTCGGTGCACCTCAAGGCCACCATGATGAAGGTCTCCGACCCGATCATCTTCGGCCACGTCGTCCGAGCCTTCTTCCCGAACACGTTCGCCAAGTACGGCGAGGCCCTCATCGCCGCCGGCCTGTCCCCGAACGACGGCCTCGGCGGGATCCTCAAGGGCCTGGACTCGGTGCCTCACGTCGGCGCCGAGATCAAGGCCTCGTTCGAGGCCGAGCTCGCCGAGGGCCCCGCCCTCGCGATGGTCGACTCCGACAAGGGCATCACCAACCTGCACGTCCCCAGTGACGTCATCGTGGACGCCTCGATGCCGGCCATGATCCGTACCTCCGGTCACATGTGGGGCCCGGACGGCGAAGAGGCCGACACCCTCGCCGTGCTGCCCGACAGCAGCTACTCGGGCGTCTACCAGGTCGTCATCGACGACTGCCGTGCCAACGGCGCCTACGACCCGGCCACGATGGGCTCGGTGTCCAACGTCGGTCTGATGGCGCAGAAGGCCGAGGAGTACGGCAGCCACGACAAGACCTTCGAGATCCCCACCACCGGCACGGTGCGGGTCGTCGACGGCAACGGCAACGCCGTCCTGGAGCAGGTCGTCGGCGCGGGTGACATCTTCCGCATGTGCCAGGCCAAGGACCTGCCCATCCAGGACTGGGTGAAGCTCGCCGTCACCCGCGCCCGCGCGACCGGCAACCCGGCCGTGTTCTGGCTCGACGAGGACCGGGCGCACGACGCCAAGCTCATCGAGAAGGTCAAGACCTACCTGGCCGAGCACGACACCGACGGTCTCCGGATCGAGATCATGTCCCCGGTGAAGGCCACCGCGTTCTCCCTGGAGCGCATCCGCCGCGGCGAGGACACCATCTCGGTCACCGGCAACGTGCTGCGTGACTACCTGACCGACCTGTTCCCCATTCTTGAGCTGGGCACCAGCGCGAAGATGCTCTCCGTCGTCCCGCTGATGAACGGTGGCGGTCTGTTCGAGACCGGCGCCGGCGGCTCCGCGCCGAAGCACGTGCAGCAGCTCGTCAAGGAGAACTACCTGCGCTGGGACAGCCTGGGTGAGTTCCTCGCCCTCGCCGTCAGCTTCGAGCACCTCGCGCAGACCACGGACAACGCCGGTGCGCAGGTCCTCGCGGACACGCTGGACCGCGCGACCGCCACGTTCCTCAACAAGGACAAGTCGCCCAGCCGCAGGCTCGGCGGCATCGACAACCGCGGCAGCCACTTCTACCTGGCCCTGTACTGGGCCCAGGAGCTGGCGCAGCAGACCGCCGACGCACAGCTCGCCGAGGCCTTCGCGCCGCTCGCCAAGACGCTGGCCGAGCAGGAGCAGACCATCGTCGACGAGCTCGTCGCGGTCCAGGGCAAGCCGGTGGACATCGGCGGCTACTACCAGCCCGACCCGGCCAAGGCCTCGGCCGTCATGCGCCCGTCGGCGACGTTCAACCAGGCGATCGCGAGCCTCGTCTGATCCGATCCGGTGGACGGGGGAACAGGCCCTGTCTCTTCCCCCACCCGCACCGCTTCTGACCGTTCCGCCCCGGCCGACACACCGTCGAGCCGGGGCGGCGCTGTTTCCAGGACCGGACCGGTGCTGCGGAGTTGCCCCGGGGCCGCACTGAACAGCTCCTTCAGCAAAGCGAGTTGCCCGCCTCGCGGGCCCCGCTCGCGCGCCGGCCGCGCGGGACCGGCCGGCCGATGAGCGCGCGCCGCCCCGGGCATCCGGCCCAGTTCGGAAGCGCGGATCGACCCGCCCGGGGACGCCCTGACGGGTGAATGTCGCGCCACGGCGGGCGCAGGGCCACCCCAGGCGGTCACCCGGCTGGTTTGCTGCAACCGGAAACTCGCGCGACGCGCGGGGAGGGCCGTTCGGCCGACCCCGGTGGAGGCGGCACCACGCCGGGTGCGCAGTCCACCCGCGGAAGACAATCGAAGGAGCGTCCCAGTGACGACGACGGGCACAACAGGGACGGCGCAGGACGACGAGTCGTACGCCAACGAGCTTCCGGTACACAGCAAGGAACCGGGAAACGTCGTCATCAAGTGGATGACCACCACGGACCACAAGACCATCGGCACGATGTACCTGGTCACCTCGTTCGCGTTCTTCCTCATCGGCGGTCTGCTCGCGCTCTTCATGCGCGCCGAGCTGGCCCGTCCGGGCACCCAGATCATGTCGCACGAGCAGTTCAACCAGGCGTTCACGATGCACGGCACGATCATGCTGCTGATGTTCGCGACACCGCTGTTCGCCGGATTCACCAACTGGATGATGCCGCTTCAGATCGGCGCGCCCGACGTGGCGTTCCCCCGGCTGAACATGTTCGCGTACTGGCTCTACCTCTTCGGCTCGGTCCTCGCGGTGGCCGGCTTCCTCACCCCGGACGGTGCGGCCGACTTCGGCTGGTTCGCCTACTCCCCGCTGACGGACGCGATCCACTCGCCGGGCATCGGCCCCGATATGTGGATCATGGGTCTGGCCTTCTCCGGATTCGGCACGATCCTCGGTTCGGTCAACTTCATCACCACGATCATCTGCCTGCGCGCACCCGGAATGACGATGTTCCGCATGCCGATCTTCGTCTGGAACGTCCTGCTGACGGCTGTACTGGTCCTGCTGGCCTTCCCGGTCCTCGCCGGGGCGCTCCTGGCGCTGGAGGCGGACCGCAAGTTCGGCGCTCATGTCTTCGACGCGGCCAACGGCGGCGCGCTGCTCTGGCAGCACCTCTTCTGGTTCTTCGGCCATCCCGAGGTCTACATCATCGCGCTGCCGTTCTTCGGAATCGTCACCGAGATCCTTCCGGTCTTCAGCCGGAAACCGATCTTCGGCTACATCGGTCTGGTCGGCGCGACGATCGCCATCGCGGGTCTGTCCGCGACCGTGTGGGCCCACCACATGTTCGTCACCGGCGGTGTGCTGCTGCCGTTCTTCTCCTTCATGACGTTCCTCATCGCGGTACCCACCGGGGTGAAGTTCTTCAACTGGATCGGCACGATGTGGAAGGGCTCGCTGTCCTTCGAGACACCGATGCTCTGGTCCATCGGCTTTCTCGTCACGTTCCTCTTCGGCGGTCTGACCGGTGTGATCCTCGCGTCGCCGCCGATGGACTTCCACGTCTCGGACTCGTACTTCGTCGTGGCGCACTTCCACTACGTGGTCTTCGGCACCGTGGTCTTCGCGATGTTCGCCGGATTCCACTTCTGGTGGCCGAAGTTCACCGGCAAGATGCTGGACGAGCGGCTCGGTAAGATCACCTTCTGGACGCTGTTCGTGGGCTTCCACGGCACGTTCCTGGTGCAGCACTGGCTGGGCGCCGAGGGCATGCCGCGCCGTTACGCGGACTACCTTGCGGCGGACGGCTTCACCGCGCTGAACACGATCTCGTCGATCGCCTCGTTCCTGCTCGGCCTGTCGATGCTGCCGTTCCTGTACAACGTGTGGAAGACGGCCAAGTACGGCAAGAACGTCGGGGTCGACGATCCGTGGGGCTACGGCCGCTCGCTGGAGTGGGCGACGTCCTGCCCGCCGCCGCGGCACAACTTCGTCACGCTGCCGCGGATCCGTTCCGAGTCCCCGGCGTTCGACCTCCACCACCCTTCCGTGCGTGAGCTCGTCGAGGCCGGAGGCCACGGCGGACGCTCAACGACGGTGGCCCCGGGGGACAGGCGGGCGTGAGCGGAGCGGCCGGCGGAGAGGAGGACCGGGTGGGCACCGACCCCGACCAGGACAGCGCCCGCGGGCTGGCCCAGATGGAGGGCTATCTGCTGTGGAACGCCGAGATCGAGGAGGCGCGACGGCTCGCCCGTCGCTTCACCGGCGAACTGCCCTGGCTCACCACCGCCCAGCGCGAGGACGTGGAACGGGTCTACGCGGCCGACCGCGCCGAGGCCTCGCGGGTGATGCTGGTCCGCATCTGCGCCCGCGCCACCGAACTGCGCGGCGAGTACAGCCGGCGGTACCGCACGCTCAGGGCGCGCTGCGTCGCCGCCGTCGTGGTCTGCCTGGGCACGGCCGGCGGCGCCTGCGCCCTGGTGACGTACCTGGTCAGGTGACCGCCGGTCGTCCGTTCTGCCGTCCCAGCAGGCGAAGTCGCACCTGCCTCGTAAAGATGAGGGGTGACGGACGCGTGCGACGGGGCAGGCGAACGGACGACCGTGCAGACCCCGAGAAGGGACGAACACTGTGGCACGACCCAGGATCCTCGTTGTCGGAGCCGGTTTCGCCGGGGTCGAGTGCGTACGCCGTCTCGAACGCCGGCTCCGTCCCGGTGAGGCGGACATCGCACTCGTGGCCCCGTTCTCGTACCAGCTCTACCTGCCCCTGCTGCCCCAGGTGGCCTCGGGCGTCCTCACCCCGCAGTCGGTGGCGGTGTCACTGCGCCGCAGCAGCCGGCACCGCACCAGGATCATTCCCGGCGGTGCCGTCGGAGTGGACCCCATGGCGAAGATCTGCGTCATCCGCAAGATCACCGACGAGGTCGTCGACGAGCCGTACGACTACATCGTGCTCAGTCCGGGCAGCGTCACCCGCACCTTCGACATCCCCGGGCTGCTCGACAACGCCCGGGGCATGAAGACCCTGGCGGAAGCCGCCTTCGTGCGCGATCACGTCATCGCGCAGCTCGATCTCGCGGACGCCAGCCACGACGAGGAGGAGCGGGCCTCGCGGCTGCAGTTCGTGGTGGTCGGCGGCGGGTACGCGGGCACCGAGACCGCGGCCTGTCTGCAGCGGCTCACCACCAACGCGGTGCGGCACTACCCCCGGCTCGACCCGAAGCTGATCAAGTGGCATCTGATCGACATCGCCCCGAAGCTCATGCCCGAACTGGGCGACAAGCTCGGCGAGAGCGCACTGAAGGTGCTGCGCGACCGCGGGATCGAGGTGTCGCTCGGCGTTTCGATCGCCGAGGCGGGCCCCGACAAGGTGACCTTCACCGACGGCCGGGTGGTGCCCTGCCGGACCCTGATCTGGACGGCGGGCGTCACCGCCAGCCCGCTGGTCACCACCTTCGACGCGGAGACGGTACGCGGCCGGCTGGCGGTCACCCCCGACATGAGCCTGCCCGGCCACGACGGCATGTTCGCCCTCGGTGACGCGGCGGCCGTACCCGATCTGGCCAAGGGCGACGGTGCGGTCTGCCCGCCCACCGCACAGCACGCCATGCGACAGGGCCGCAGGCTCGCCGACAACCTCCTGGCCACCCTCCGCAACCAGCCTCTCCGGCCCTACGTCCACAAGGACCTCGGGCTCGTCGTGGACCTCGGTGGCAGGGACGCCGTCTCCAAGCCGCTCGGCATCGAGATGCACGGGATCGGTGCCCAGGCCGTGGCCCGCGGCTACCACTGGACGGCGCTGCGGACCAATGTGGCCAAGGCGAGGGTCATGACCAACTGGCTGATCAACGCCGCCGCGGGCGACGACTTCGTCCGCACCGGATTCCAGTCCCGCAAGCTCGCGACACTGCGCGACTTCGAGCACACGGACAGCTACCTCACTCCTGAGCAGGTCCGCGAGCACACCGCCTCGCTGAACACCCGGATGTGACCCGTGACAGCGGAGGGCCCGGCCGGAAATCCGGCCGGGCCCTCCGCTGTCACGGGTCAGCTGTGTCCCTTGTGGCCCACGGTGAGACCGGGGTCCCGCTTCGCCACCGGGTCCAGGGCCTGGTCGACGGCCTTCAGCAGGTCCGCGTCCAGCCGCACACCGGCGGCCACGGCGTTCTCCGTCACCTGCTCGGGACGGGAGGCGCCGATGATGGCGGCGGAGACATTGGAATTCTGCAGCACCCAGGCGACCGCGAGCTGCGCCATGCTCAGGCCGGCCTGCTCGGCGAGCGGACGCAGCAGCTGCACTCGCTCCAGCACCTCGTCGCGCAGCCAGTCGGCGACCATGTCGGCCCCGCCCTTGTCGTCCGTCGCACGCGAGCCCGCCGGCAGGGGCGCACCGGGCCGGTACTTGCCGGTGAGCGCGCCCTGCGCGATCGGCGACCAGACGATCTGACCGATGCCGAGCTCCTCGGACGCGGGCACCACCTCGTCCTCGATGACCCGCCACAGCGCCGAGTACTGCGGCTGGTTGGAGATCAGCGGCACCCGCAGCTCACGGGCCAGCGCATGTCCGGCGCGCAGCTGCTCGGCAGTCCACTCCGAGACGCCGATGTAGAGGGCCTTGCCGGAGCGGACGACGTCGGCGAACGCCTCCATCGTCTCTTCCAGCGGCGTGGTGTGGTCGTAGCGGTGGGCCTGGTAGAGGTCGACGTGGTCGGTCTGCAGCCGGCGCAGTGAGTTGTCGATCGACTCCAGGATGTGCTTGCGGCCGAGCCCCCGGTCGTTCTGCCCGGGGCCGGTCGGGAAGTAGACCTTGGTGAAGATCTCCAGCCCTTCCCGGCGCTCGTCCTTGAGCGCCCGTCCGAGGACCGCCTCGGCACGCGTCTGGGCGTAGACGTCCGCGGTGTCGAAGGTGGTGATGCCGGCGTCCAGGGCAGCACGGATGCAGGCGAACGCCGCGTCCTCCTCCACCTGGGAACCGTGGGTGAGCCAGTTCCCGTAAGCGATCTCGCTGATCGTCAGACCGCTGCGGCCGAGTCGGCGGAATTCCATGGTGCTGCTCTCCCTCTGCTGGTCAGTGCCGCTCCATGGTAGGACGCCTGACAGACATTCAGGCCGCCGGAACGGTATTGCGGATCAGCTTGAGGAAGGCGGCGTTGTCCGGGGTGTGCCGGATCCGGTCCAGCAGCGTTTCCAGCGAGGTCTGCGCGTCCCTGGAGTGCAGGGCGCGCCGCAGGCCGCGTACGGCGGTCAGTTCGTCGGCCGGTACGAGGAGTTCGTCGCGGCGGGTCCCGGAGGCCGCGATGTTCACGGCCGGATGGATCCGCTTCTCGGCCAGGGTGCGGTCGAGCCGCAGTTCCATGTTGCCGGTCCCCTTCAGCTCCTCGAAGAAGTACTCGTCGGCGCGGGAGCCGGTGTCCACGAGAGCCGTGGCCAGAATGGTCAGGGAGCCGCCCTCCTCGGTGAGCCGCGCGGCCCCGAAGAGGCGCTTGGGTCCGAGCAGGGCCGCCGCGTCGACACCGCCGCTGAGGGTGCGGCCGCCGGCCGCGGCCGCGTTGTTGTGGGCCCGGCACAGCCGGGTGAGGGAGTCCAGCAGGATGACGACGTCCCGGCCCTGCTCGACCAGCCGCTTGGCGCGTTCGAGCGCGAGCTCCGCCAGTGCGATGTGCTCCTTGGCGGGCCGGTCGAAGGTCGAGGCGTAGACCTCCCCCCGAACCGAGCGCCGCATGTCGGTGACCTCCTCGGGACGCTCGTCGAGCAGCACCACCATCAGGTGGCACTCGGGGTGGTTCTCGGCGACCGAGGCCGCGATCTGCTGGAGCAGCACCGTCTTGCCGGTCCTGGGCGGGGCCACGATGAGCCCGCGCTGTCCCTTGCCGACCGGGGCGACGAGGTCGACGACGCGCGTCGAGGGACTGCCCGAGGGCGTTTCCAGGCGCAGTCGCTGCCGGGGGTGGAGCGGGGTGAGGTCACGGAAGTGCGGCCGGGCCCGAAGTGCTTGCGGGGGAAGGCCGTTGACGCGTTCGACGGTGCTCAGGGCGCGGGGCCGGTCGCAGGTCCCCTCGACGGCATCGCCCTTGCGCAGGCCGTGCCGGCGGATGAGCGTGGCGGGGACCTGGACGTCGCGGGGGGTGGCGTGACCGTCGGCGGGGCGCAGGGCGCCGTGCCCCTGGTGGGTGATGTCGAGGACGCCGGCTGCGGCCGTGGCGGCAGCGGGCTTGGTGGTAACGGGGTGTTCGAGTGTGGTGGTCATGCGGGGTGGTCCTTTCGCGGACATGCGAATGAAGGGGCCCGGCAGAAACGGGGGCGGAGATATCACGCCCCGGACGACGGGCAGGAAAAGCCCGGTGGGAGAGCCCGTACCGGACTGAGGAAAGTCATGCGGTGAAGCTGGATCGCCGGTCGGAATGAACGGGCGCATCAGCGTGATGAAAAATGAACCGGCACCGGCGCCCGAATGTCTGGGCGTACACAAGTACCAATGGCAATGTACCACGACTGCCGGACGCGCACGGCAGTCGTGGCGCGGATCACCCCGTCGTCGCGGGGGAGCGGGAAGTGTTCGCGCGCTCCGGGGCCCCGGCTCCCGAGCGTCCTGCTTCAGCTCGGGAGCCGGGACCCGTGGTCAGACCGTCGGCCCCGGACCCCGGAAGGTCTCCAGGATCTGCTCGGCGGCCAGCGTGGCCGGCAGGGTGCCTTCCCGTACCCGCAGTTCGAGTTCCGGTGCGAGCGCACGCACCCCGGGATGGCCGCGCAGGCTCTCCAGCAGCTCTTCGCGCACCATCGTCCAGGTCCAGTCGACCTGCTGCTCGCGTCGTTTGGCCGCCAGCCGGCCGGTCGATTCGAGCAGTGTCCGGTGCTGCTCCAGCCGCTCCCAGAGGGTGTCGAGGCCGCCTCCCTCGCGGGCGCTGCACGTCAGCACCGGTGGGGTCCAGGCCGCGTCCGCCGCGTGCATCAGCCGCAGCGCGCCCGCCAGTTCGCGTGCGGCGGAGCGGGCGTCGCGCTCGTGCGGTCCGTCGGCCTTGTTGACCGCTATGGCGTCGGCCAGCTCCAGCACGCCCTTCTTGATGCCCTGCAACTGGTCGCCGGTGCGGGCCAGTGTCAGCAGCAGGAACGTGTCGACCATATTGGCGACCGCCGTCTCCGACTGGCCGACCCCGACCGTCTCCACCAGCACCACGTCGTACCCCGCCGCCTCCATCACCACGATGGACTCCCGGGTCGCCTTCGCGACCCCGCCCAGCGTCCCGGCGGTGGGGGAGGGGCGCACGAACGCCGCCGGGTCCACCGCGAGCCGCTCCATCCGGGTCTTGTCGCCCAGGATGGAGCCGCCGGTACGGCTGGACGACGGATCGACGGCCAGCACCGCGACCCGGTGCCCCAGCCCGGTGAGCATCGTGCCGAGGGCGTCGATGAAGGTGGACTTGCCGACCCCGGGCACGCCGCTGATGCCGATGCGGCGGGCGCTGCCGGAGTGCGGCAGAAGTTCGCGCAGCAGCTGCTGGGCGAGTGCCCGGTGGTCGGGCCGGGTGGACTCGACGAGCGTGATGGCGCGCGCGATGTGCGCCCGCCTCCCGTCGAGTACCCCCTTCACATAGCTGTCGAGATCGATCTTCGGGGCCATGGGTTCAGCGGCTCACAGCTCGTGGCCGAGCGAGGCGCCGAGCCGCGTGACCAGGTCGTGGGCCGCCTCCGGGATCACTGTCCCGGGTGGGAAGACAGCCGCCGCGCCCGCCTCGTGCAGCGCCTCGATGTCCTGCGGCGGAATCACCCCGCCCACCACGATCATGATGTCCTCGCGGCCCTCGGCAGCCAGCTCCTCGCGAAGCGCCGGCACGAGGGTGAGATGACCGGCGGCCAGTGACGACACGCCCACGATGTGCACGTCGGCCTCGACCGCCTGCCGGGCGACCTCGCCCGGCGTCTGGAACAGCGGGCCGACATCCACGTCGAAGCCCAGGTCGGCGAAGGCGGTCGCGATCACCTTCTGCCCGCGGTCGTGCCCGTCCTGGCCCATCTTGGCGACCAGGATGCGCGGGCGCCGCCCCTCCGCCTCCTCGAACGCGTCGACCAGCGCGCGGGTGCGGTCCACGGACGGTGACTCCCCTGCCTCGTTGCGGTACACACCGGAGATCGTACGGATCTGGCCCGAATGCCGGCCGTACACCTTCTCCAGCGCGTCCGAGATCTCGCCCACGGTCGCCATCGCGCGCGCCGCGTCGACGGCCAGCGCCAGCAGATTGCCTTCGAGTCCGGGTCCCGGCTCCCGGCCCGCCGCGTCCGTCAGCGCACGCAGCGCGTCCTGGCAGGTCTGCTCGTCGCGCTCCGCGCGCAGCTGCCGCAGCTTCTCGATCTGCTGGGTGCGCACCGAGGAGTTGTCGACCTTGAGCACGTCGATCTTCTCGTCGGTCTCGACCCGGTACTTGTTGACGCCGATGACCGGCTGGCGCCCGGAGTCGATGCGCGCCTGGGTGCGGGCCGCGGCCTCCTCGATGCGCAGCTTGGGGATTCCGGCGTCGATGGCCTTGGCCATGCCGCCCGCCGCCTCCACCTCCTCGATGTGCTGCCAGGCCCGCCGCGCCAGGTCGTACGTCAGCTTCTCCACGTACGCGCTGCCGCCCCACGGGTCGATCACCCGGCCCGTGCCGGACTCCTGCTGGAGCAGCAGCTGGGTGTTACGGGCGATGCGCGCGGAGAAGTCCGTCGGCAGGGCGAGTGCCTCGTCGAGCGCGTTCGTGTGCAGCGACTGGGTGTGCCCCTGGGTGGCGGCCATCGCCTCCACACAGGTCCTGGTGACGTTGTTGAAGACGTCCTGCGCGGTCAGCGACCAGCCGGAGGTCTGCGAATGGGTGCGCAGCGAAAGGGACTTGGGATTCTTCGGCTCGAACTCCCGGACCAGCTTGGCCCACAGTAGCCGGGCCGCCCGCAGCTTCGCGATCTCCATGAAGAAGTTCATGCCGATCGCCCAGAAGAACGACAGCCGGGGCGCGAACGCGTCCACGTCCAGCCCGGTGTCCCGCCCGGCGCGCAGGTACTCCACCCCGTCGGCCAGGGTGTACGCCAGCTCCAGATCGGCCGTCGCCCCGGCCTCCTGGATGTGATAGCCGGAGATGGAGATCGAGTTGTAGCGCGGCATCTTCTGCGAGGTGAACGCGAAGATGTCGGAGATGATCCGCATCGAGGGCTTCGGCGGATAGATGTAGGTGTTGCGGACCATGAACTCCTTCAGAATGTCGTTCTGAATGGTCCCGGCCAGCTTCTCGGGCGGCACGCCCTGCTCCTCGGCGGCCACGATGTACAGCGCGAGTACGGGAAGCACCGCGCCGTTCATCGTCATCGACACCGACATCCTGTCCAGCGGGATGCCCTCGAACAGCTGACGCATGTCGTAGATCGAGTCGATCGCCACCCCCGCCATGCCGACATCGCCGGTCACCCGCGGGTGATCGCTGTCGTAACCCCGGTGGGTCGGCAGGTCGAAGGCGACGGAGAGCCCCTTCTGCCCGGCCGCGAGGTTACGGCGGTAGAAGGCGTTGGACTCCTCGGCGGTGGAGAACCCCGCGTACTGCCGGATGGTCCAGGGCTGGTTGACGTACATCGTCGGGTAGGGGCCGCGCAGATACGGCGCGACGCCCGGGTACGTTCCGAGGAAGTCGAGTCCCTCCAGGTCCTGGCCGGTGTACAGCGGCTTGACCGCGATGCCTTCCGGGGTCTCCCACAGGAGGTCGCCGTCGGAGCTCCCGGAGGACTCCTTCACCGCCGCACGCCACTGGTCCTCGGTCACCTCGGCGCCGCTGCCCGGCCCGAGCTCGATGTCGGAGAAGTCGGGGATCCGCATTACGCCACACCCATACGGTCGAGAACGGAGGAGAGGACGGCCACCACATCGCAGCCGGCGTGGACGTGCTCGTCGACACCGGCGTAATCGCCCGGCCGCCCCGCCAGGTACACCCGCTGCGCACCCGCCGACACGAGCGCCCCGGCGACCTCACCGGCCTGCTCGGCGTAGAGCGCGTCACTGGAGCACAGGCACGCCACGTCCGTCCCCGCGGCCGCGAACGCGGCACGGGCCGACGAGGCGTCCACCTCCACCGGTTCGTGGACCGGCTCGATGCCGCCCGCCTGGAAGAGGTTCGCGGCGAACGAGGCCCGGGCGGTGTGCGCCGCGGCGGGGCCGAGCGCGGCGATGAACACGCGCGGCCGGCGGCCGGTCGCCGCCAGATGGGCGTCCGAGCGGGCCCGCAGCGCCTCGAACGCCTCGTCGCGGCGGACCACCGGCAGACCGCCCGGCGCGACGGCCGACGGCGCGGCCTCGCGCTCCACCGCACGCTCGGAGAGCTGCGGGAACTCGCTGACGCCGGTGATCGGCTCCTTGCGGCGTGCCAGGTTCTTCTTGCGCGCCGCCCAGGTGGCAGCCAGCCGCTCCGCGATCATCGCGGAGTCCAGCGCGGCCGCCTGGCCGCCCGCCCGCTCGATCTCCTGGAAGAACGCCCAAGCGGCGTCCGCGAGTTCGTCGGTGAGCCGCTCCACGTACCAGGAGCCGCCGGCCGGGTCGATGACCCGGGCCAGGTGCGACTCCTCCACCAGGATCGTCGACGTGTTGCGGGCGATGCGCCGCGCGAACGCGTCCGGCAGGCCCAGCGCGTGATCGAACGGCAGCACGGTCACCGCATCGGCCCCGCCGACGCCCGCGCCCAGACAGGCCAGCGTGGTGCGGAGCATGTTCACCCACGGATCGCGCCGGGTCATCATCACCGGCGACGTCACGGCGTGCTGACGCTGCGCCCCGGCCCCCGCGGCGCCACAGACCTCGGCGACCCGCGCCCACAGCCGGCGCGCGGCCCGCAGTTTGGCGATCGTCAGGAACTGGTCGGCGGTGGCCGCGTACCGGAACTCCAGTTGCGCGCAGGCCTCCTCGACACTGAGCCCCGACTCGGTCAGCGCCCGCAGGTAGGCGACCCCCGTGGCCAGCGAACTGCCCAGCTCCTGGGCGGCCGAGCCGCCGGCCTCGTGGTAGGGCATCGCGTCCACGGTCAGCGCCCGCAGCCCGGGATACTCACGGGCGCAGCGCTGTGCCCAGTGGACCGCGGCCGTCAGGTCCGGTGCGGTGCCGCTGCGGGCCGCCTGACCCAACGGGTCCGCGCCGAGACTGCCGCGCGCCGACTGCGGTGATACGCCCCGCTCCGCGTAGAGGCGCAGCAACTCCGTCGCCGCGGCGTCGAGTTCGTCCCCCGCGTCGAGCACGACCGGAGCCAGGTCGAGATGGACGCCGGCCAGCGCCCGTGCGAGACCGGAGACCGGCACGCCACCGCCGGCGTCCCCCACGGTCAGCCACAACGAGGTGACGCCGTTCTCCAGATCCGCGAGCACGGCCTCGTTGAGGCGGGCGGGATCAGGTGTGCCGTGGCGTTGGCGAACGCCCCAGCCGCCCGCCGTGCTTCCCTCGGGCTTGCCGCCGCGGGTGAAGGGGGCGAAGCCCGGGAGACCGGCATCGGGCGCGTCGTCGCGCGAGGTGTAGAGAGGACGGGTGATGAGCCCGTCCTCCACCGTGGTGGACAGTGCTTCCTCGGCGGCCGAACCCGAAACGTCCTTGCCCGACTTGCGCAGCACACCCTCGACGAGGCTCTGCCACTGCTCATGGGCGGGGTCAGGGAATTCGGCGGCCAACGAAAGCCCGTCAGCAGGCAGGACCGTCATGCCCAGATGCTAGGGCAGGTCTCAGATGAGCAGCAGAGGCGCTGGCTGTGACCTTGCACTCTCCCAGCGCGCTTGATCCTTTACGTACTGTCGAGTAACACCCGAAAGGGTGATTCGCTCGACATCTCCACCTTGGGTGTCGTCGGGCGATTTGCCGCAGTGCGACAACAAATGACCGAAGTTATGCTGCTGGCAATCCATCCCTCCGGAGAGGACACCCCGTGGCTGTGGGACCTGTGGAGTACCTCGTCGTCGCCTTCCCCGGCAGCCGGTTCACCGGTGCGATCGCCCCGGCGCTGGCCGACGCGGTCGCGTCGAAGGCGGTACGCATCATCGACCTGGCCTTTGTGTACCGGGCCGACGACGGCACGCTCGAGACCGTCGAGCTGGACGACCTCGACCCCGAGGACCTCGTCTCGTTCGAGCCGGTCGAGGGCGAGGTCACCGGGATGCTGAACACCGAAGACATCCGGAAGCTGGGCGAGAGAGTGCCGCCGGGCAGCTCCGCGGCGCTGATCGTGTGGGAGGACCTCTGGGCGGTACCGCTCACCGAGGCCGTCCGTGCGTCGGGCGGACAGCTCGTCGCGCATGAGCGGATCCCCGCCGACGTCGCGGAGGCGGCCGTGTCCGCCGCCCGCTCCGCCCGCTGACACCGCACCCGCACCGGAAGGGCGTACGACATGCCGATTTTTCGAGGAGCCGGAGTGAACCGCCGCGGGCCGGGCCTGCTCGGCACGGTGGCGCGCACGGCCGTTGTCGCGGGCACCGCCTCGGCGGTCAGTGGCCGGGTCCAGCAACGCCAGCAGGCGAAGTTCAGCGAACGGGACGCGGAGCAGGCTGCCGAGCCTCAGGCGCAGCAGCAGGCCGCCGAACCGTCTCCGGATGATCTGATCGGTCAGCTGGAGCGGCTGGGCGCACTGAAGAAGCAGGGCGTCCTCACGGATGCCGAGTTCGTGGCGCAGAAGAACAGGCTTCTGGCGGAATGAGCGCGGCCGTCCGGGCGGGACCGGTTTGCGTGTTTCCCGTCCGCCACTCGCGGGTGTGTGCGGCGTATTGATCAATCTTCGGTCCCGGAAGCTGTATTCGACCGGCCGGGGCGGTGCGTGCGGCACCGTGCGGAGCCCGGCCGCGACGTCGCTCCCGCCCCTTGCCCGCTCCCGCGCATCCCCGTGGAGCCGCGGGCCGGCGGGGATACGGTGACGCGTCATCCTTTCTGCCCCGTGTACCTGCGTGCCCGATCGATCATCCCCGGCGTTCGGCTCTGTCGAATTCCCGGCCTCACGCGACTTTTGATCCGGCCAAGCCGAAATCAATTCGGATACGTGTCGGGAAAAGAGGAAGTTCATCGTGGAAACCGTCAGGGTCATCCCGGAGGTATCCGGTCTCAATCTGCGTGACCTGGGCGGCATCGCCCTGGAATGCGGCCGCCAGGTCCGGCCGGGCCGGGTGATGCGCTCCGGACAGCTCGGTGGGCTGGATCCGGCGGACGACGCCGCGGTGGCGGCACTCGGTATCCGCACGGTCGTCGATCTGCGGACCGCGGACGAGCGCGCGTCGGCCCCCGACCGCCTGCCGCCCGGGGCCCGGCTGTTCGTCGCCGATGTGCTCGGGGACAACCCGGGCGTGGCACCCGCCCGGCTCAGGGCCCTGCTCGCCGACGCGGTCGAGGCGGAGCGGCTGCTCGGGGACGGAAAGGCCGAGGAGATGTTCGCGGAGACGTACCGGCAGATGGTGCTCTCGCCGCGCGCCGGGGCCGCGTACCGGGCCTTCGTCGACACGGTCGCCGACGGTGCCGCGGGCCCGGTGCTCTTCCACTGCACCGCGGGCAAGGACCGGACGGGCTGGGCGGCGGCCCTGCTGCTCCTTCTGCTGGGCGCCTCGCGGGATGTCGTGAGGATCGAGTACCTCGCGGTGAACCCGGTGGTGCGGGTCGCCTTCCGGCCGTACGTGCAGAACTTCCTCGACGCCGGCGGTGACCCGGAGATCGCCTCCGCGATCATCGAGGTCCGTCCCCGCTACCTCGACACGGCGCTGGACGCCATGGACGAGCGGTGGGGAGGGCTCGACGGCTATGTGCGCGACGGGCTGCGCATCCCCGAAGCGGTCCTGCGGCGTCTGCGCACTGAACTCGTGTCCCCCGTCTGAGGGCTGTCCCGTGATCCGTGATTGATCACGGGACAGCCCTCGGGCTTCGGTTCCGCTGCCTCCGCCTCCCGGCGACCGCGCTCCGTTCTCCGCCCGCCCCCGGGTTGACTTGATACCCCTAGGGGGTATGTTGGGCATTCGAAGCGGCCGTTTCCCGGAGGAGAGCGCCATGAACAACGGATTGAAGATCACCGCCTATGCCGCCGCGCTCGCCGTGACCTTCGGTGTCGCCTACGGCGTGGGCAACGGCATCGACCCGCTGGTGGCCGCCGAGGCGCGACCCGCGCCGGAGCACGGCGGGCACGGCACGCAGCAGGAGGACGCCGCCGGGGCGGCGGGCCCGGCGGGCGGGCTGGGGGTATCCGACGGGGGCTACACGCTGGAGCTGCAGACGCCTGAGGTCGGTGCCGGTGCCCGCACCGGGATACGGTTCGCCGTCGTCGAGGACGCCACCGGTCGCAAGGTCACCGACTACCAGCGCGAACACGGCAAGGAACTGCACTTCATCCTGGCCTCGCGCGACCTCGGCACCTACCGGCATTTGCACCCCGTGCGCGCGTCCGACGGCACCTGGTCCGTCCCGGTGGACCTGCCCGCCGCCGGTGACTACCGGGCGTTCGCCGACTTCACCCCGGCGGCCGAAGGCGCGCGCAAACTCGTCCTCGGCGCCGACCTCGCGGTCTCGGGCGACTACCGGCCGAAGGCCTTCCCCGCCGCGCGCGCCACCGCCGTGACCGACGGCTACCGCGTGGACCTGGGCGGCGGGCTGAAGGCCGGCCGGGAAAGCGATCTCAAGCTCACCGTCAGCAGGAACGGCAGGCCCGTCACCGACCTCCAGCCCTATCTCGGCGCGTACGGGCATCTCGTCGCCCTGCGCTCCGGCGACCTCGCCTACCTGCATGTGCATCCCGCCGAGGGCGGCCCGGGCCCGGCTGTCTCCTTCGCGGCGACGGCGCCCAGCGGCGGCACCTACCGGCTGTTCCTGGACTTCCGGCACGGCGGCAAGGTGCACACCGCCGCGTTCACGGTCGAGGCCGGGAAGCCGGACACGGGCCGGACGCAGTCCCCGGACTCCGGCGAGCACAAGCACTGACCCGGGCGCGTCAGGCCCTCCCGTGCCTGCTGCCGGCACCGCACCAGCCCGCCGGGAAGGGCATCCGGATCGAGCTCCTCGTCGCCGGGAACGGCCGGGTGCCGTGGGTGCTGGTGCTGGTGCGGAATGCGGTGGCGGCCTCGGGCTGTGACCGCTCGCCTCAGACGTTCAGCAGCCGTTCGGTGAGATCGCGGTATTGCTGAAGGGTGATCCGCAGTTCCTCGGTCCGGGTCCCGGACTCCTCGCCCTGCTGCTGGGTGCCCATCTCGCGCCGACGCTCCTTGAGGGCGCTCGCGAGGCCGTCGACGGCTGCGTCGAAGGCGCTTTCGGCTTCCCCGACCGCTCGCAGGGGGCTCTCGACGAATTCGGTCACCGCATGCTGGAGCCGCAGGATCAGCCTCTCCTGATCGCCCTCCGGGAAGAGCGGCCGATCAGCTGCGAGGACGGCTCCGGCGCCCCCGTCAGGGGCTGCCAGCGGCTGTTCGGCACCCCGGTCGGGGGCTGCCAGCGGCTGCTCGGCGGCCCGGTCGGGGGCTACTGGCCGCTGTTCGGCGGCCTCGGGGGATTCTGTGGGGATCAGGGGTGCGCGTTCGGTGTCGTATGTCATGACGTGCCACTTCCTTCCGCATGGTGCCGGTCCCGGCGGGCCGGGCTCTGCGTACCGTTGGAGACCAGGACGTCGAAGAGACCGCGGGCCTCGATCATGGCCGCTCGCATCTCCTCCGTGCCGCCCTCGCCCCGCTTGACGGCGTGCACCCGGCGGTAGCCGTTGATGTGCTCGGCGTGGTGGACGGAGAGGGCGGCGGTCTGCTCCTCGAAGTCGCTGCCGTCGGGGAACCCCATGTCCTGGGCCAGCTCCGCGAGGAGCGCGTCGGCCTCGGCGACGGCCTCCTGCGGCGCATCGACGAACCTGCTCTGTGTCTGGGTCCAGCGCTCGGTGTACCGGGCACGGGCCTCGGGCGACAGCGGACGCTCATCGAGGGAACGGTGACGCTTCACCCGCTCGCTCAGTTCGTGCCGGGCGGCCTTGGCGTCGCCGTCGTGACGGGCGAGCGTCCGGTCGTACTCGGGCCCGAAGCGGCGCTGCAGGCCGCGCTCGCCCGGCTGTTGGCCGAACACGAAGAAGAGTCCGGCGGCCACCACCAGGACGACCGCGACGATGATCACGACAGTGGTCATGCTCACCACCCCTGCCGGTTCTCGGTCCGCTCCCTGCTGTGTTCCATGTTCACCATCCCTTTCGGTCCGTGCCCGGACGAGGGTCCGTCCGGGCGTGCTGCTCGTGTACCCAGCCGCACGAATTCATTCCCGGGCAGGTCAAGTTGCTCGCCGTGCCAGGCGTGCGCGGATGTGTCACCGGCGCCTCCCGGAGCGGGTCCGCCGGGTGCGCCTCGGTATCGTGGAGGGGACGAATCACAAGTCCTCCGAGAGGGGCGTCACGGTGACCGAACGCAAACCCGCCGGCATCAGCTTCGAGTCCTGGGTCGACAAACAGATCCGCGAATCCGAACAGCGTGGTGACTTCTCCCAGCTGCCGGGGTTCGGCAAGCCGCTCGACGGCCTCGACCGCCCGTACGACGAGACGTGGTGGATCAAGGCGAAGATGCAGCGCGAGGGGGTTTCGGTGCTCCCGCCGACCCTCGCCCTGCGCAAGGAGGCGGAGGACATCCTCGCCGCCCTGCCCGAGGTCCGGACGGAGGCCGAGGTGCGGCGGATGCTGACCGAGGTGAACGAGAAGATCGCCGAGGCCATCAGGCGGCCGCCACCGGGACCGCTCCTGAACCTCAAGCCGTTCGACGTCGATGCCCTGACCGGGCAGTGGCGCGCGGCGCGCGACTCCTCCTGAGGCGGCGGCCGGTGGACCACCGGCCGCCCCCGGGCCCCGGATGCGTAATACTCGGTGCATGAGACCGAGTGTTACGCGGCCGGGGCGCCAGGCGCCCGGCGAAGGCGTACGGATCCGGCGGGCGATCGCCCGGGACGCCAGGCGGCTGACCCGGCTGGTCCAGGCCTCGCGGGCCTATCAGGGGCCGTACGCCCCGATGGTCGCCGGATACCGGGTGGGCCCCGACTACATCGAGGCGCACAGGGTCTTCGCGGCCGTCGAGGAGGCCACCGGGCGGCTGCTCGGCTTCTACTCCCTCGTCCTGGATCCGCCCGAGCTCGACCTCATGTTCGTCGCCGATGACGCGCAGGGCGCCGGCATCGGGCGGCTGCTCGTCGGACACCTGCTGGACGAGGCGCGGAATGCCGGGCTCACGGGCGTACGCATCGTCTCGCACCCACCGTCCGAGGGCTTCTACCTGAGCGTGGGAGCCACGCGGACCGGCACCGAGCGGGCCGCTCCGCCCGTGGTGATGTGGGACCGGCCCGAACTGCTGCTCCCGGTCACCTGAGGACGGGGGAGGGCCCGGCCGGACCCGCGTGCGGCGGATCCGGCCGAGCCCCTGAACCGGCGCCCGCCGTCAGGAGGCGAAGCCCCCGTACGGACGTGTGATGATCTCCATCGCATGACCTGCGGGGTCGATGAAGTAGACGCCCCGGCCGCCGTCGTTGTGGTTGATCTCGCCCGGGTGCTTACGGTGCGGATCGGCGTAGTAGGCGGCCCCGAGCTCCTGGATGCGGGCGTACGCCGTATCGAACTCCGCCTCCGAGACGAGGAAGGCGTAGTGCTGGAGTGTGATGGATTCGGCGGGAGTGGTCGCGAAATCCAGGGTGACCCCGTTGGCCGTGATGACGGGGATGAACGGGCCCCACTCCGCGCCGGTCTCCAGCCCCAGGATGTCGGCCAGGAACTCTGCGGATTCCCGGTTGTCCCGGGCGTGAACGATGGTGTGATTCAACTCGACTGACACGGTGGAATGCCTCCAACAGGCATCTCACGGGCACCTCCACGCCTCACCCGACCGGTGACCGACGCGCGATGCCGTACCAAAGATTCTAGGCGCACTGCCCCGGATCGTCGAGGTCCTCCGGTGCTGCCCAGCGGCTGTGACCGCGGCCCGGACGACGACGCGGGACGCCCCGTTGGTCAGGCCGGGACGGCCGCGGTGGGGTTGTGGACGTCCGTGAGGGTGAAGAGTCCGCCGTCCGGATCGAGCAGTGTCGCCTCCCGTGCGTCGCGCCGCGACAACTCCTCGACGAGCGAACCGCCGTGCTTCTGCGCCGACGCGACGGCGGCGGCCACGTCGGGGACGGGGAAGTTGACCTGCCAGTGCGGCCGGATCAGCGGATCGGGGGCCGCCTCGACCGCGCCCGAGCTGATCCGGGCCAGCTGGCGGCCGCCGCAGCTCACGATCACCTCGTCCTTCGCGTACGACACCTCGCAGCAGCCGGGCCGCCCGCTCGCCCAGTCCAGCACCTCGCCGTAGAAGATCGCGGCGTCGAACGCGCTCCTGGTGTGCAGCCGCAGCCAGGCATGTGAATGGCCGTCCGGCGCGGGCGGCGAGGTCGCGGGCTCGGTCCGTTCCCAGATGCCGAACCCCGCGCCCTCGCGGTCGGCGGCCAGCGCGCCGCGCCCCTTGCCCAGGGCCAGCGGACCCACCGCCACCGTGCCGCTGCGCTCGCGGATCCGGGAGGCGGTCACATCGGCGTCCTGGACGGCGAAGTAGGGCGTCCACGCCACCGCGACACGGAACGTGGTCGCCACCGCACCGATACCGGCGACCGGCACGTCGCCGCGGCGGGCGACCGAGAACTCCTGGCCGAGCTTGCCCGGCCGGAAGGTCCAGCCCATCACCGGGCCGTAGAACTCCTGCGCCGACTCCAGGTCCCGGGTCATGAGATTGACCCAGCAGGGCGCCGCGGGCCCGGTCAGAGGCGCGGGCGCGGATGCCGAACCAGAGGTGCTTGCGGTCATGGTCCTACTGCCTTCATGGGGTGTGCGGCGGATGTGCGCCGGTGGCCTGCGGGCCCTCACCAGCCTCACCGGAGGCGGCCGCTCCCGCAACACGCGGCGCCGCCGCCCGCCGCGCACATGCCCCGGGGCAGCACGGAACCCGGGCCCGCCGGGCCCCCGCGCCACACCGCTCAGTCGCGCTTCTCGTCGTTCTCGGGCCGGTCGCTCTCGTACCCGTGCTCACCGAGCTCGTAGGGGGAGAGTCCGCGGCCGTCGGCCGGGAAGCTGTCGTCGGCGTGGACGTCGCGCTCCTCGAGGTGGGCGCGGTGGTCCGGCGCCACCGGCTGTTCCTCGGGCCGGGGCGCGGGCGGGTCCTGGGCGCGCCGTCGCTTGCCCAGCCACACGGCACCGATCAGCATAGCCACCAGGATCACTCCGACAACGGCCATCACCACCCCGGCCGCGCCCCGTCCGTCCGCGAGGGTGAGGGCCAGGGAATTCAGGGCTCCATGCGATACGTCCATGCATGCGGGATACCCCGGGAACGGGCCGTCACTCGGTAGCAAGGTCGAATTCATGTTTTAAGTGGATGTAAGGGTAAAAAGCGTTTCGATCGGTACAGACCCGGCCGTGGCCCGCATGCGGGCCACGGTGCCCCTCATGTCGCAGACACCCGGCCGCGGGGAGAGCCTGGAGGTAACTCTCAGGAAGGAACCGCGGTGAACAGCACACGGGAAGCGCAGGCGGAGGAGAACAGGCAGGGCGGGGAGGTGTCGGTCGTTCTCAGCGGGTGCGCGAAGGGCGACGCGGGCACGGTCTTCGACGTGCTGCGGGCCGCATTCGCCACGGACAGGGCCTCGGTCGATGTGCCGCAGGACGTCACGGGCAAGCGGCCCACGGCCTGGGTCGCGACCGTCGATGTGACCGAGAAGCGGGTGGTGTCGGGGTCCGTGGAGCTCGGCGCGCCCGTCACGGTCGATGCCCAGGGCGGCTACTGGGCGGTCGAACGGCTCAGGCAGGGCCTGGCCGGAGCCTTCGCGGTGCGGGTCGTGGGCACCGTCTCCGGGGACCAGGAGGAGGAAGTGCGGCTGCGGCTGGCGAGCAAGTAGGCCGCCCGTGCCGTGCCGCGTCCGTATCGGGGCGGGGTGCGGACTCTCTGGTGTAAATCTGATAGAAAGCGGACAAAGCGACCCTGAGTGAGAGGCCTCGGCGCGTGGATCCCACCACCCAGCGGGAGGACGGCGGGGGAGACCCACGGGCGACCGCCGGCCGTTCCACCCTGACCCTGAACGTCAACGGAACCGAGCGGACACTGACGCTCGACCACCGCACCACCCTCCTGGACACGCTGCGTCAGCACCTGGCCCTGACCGGTGCGAAGAAGGGCTGCGACCACGGCCAGTGCGGTGCCTGCACCGTCCTGGTGGACGGCCGGCGGGCGAACAGCTGCCTGCTCCTGGCCGTCGCGTACGACGGCTCCCGCATCACCACGATCGAGGGCCTGGCCGACGGCGACCGGCTGCACCCCATCCAGGAGGCCTTCCTGGACCGTGACGCGCTCCAGTGCGGCTACTGCACGCCCGGGCAGATCTGTTCCGCCGTCGGAGTGCTGGGCGAGGCCGCCGACGGCTTCCCCTCCCACGTCACCGGACACACCGCACCCGTCACCGCCCCGGCACACCTGGACGCCGCCGAGATCCGCGAGCGGATGAGCGGCAATCTGTGCCGCTGCGGCGCGTACCCCCGCATCGTCGAGGCGATCGGGGACGTGGCGCCGTGAAGCCCTTCAGCTATCTGCGCGCCGGATCCGTCGCCGAAGCGGTCCGGGAGAGCGCGGCCAGTCCCGGAGCCCGGTTCCTCGGCGGCGGCACCAACCTCGTCGACCTGATGAAGCTGGGGGTGGAGAGCCCCGGTCTGCTCATCGATGTGAGCAGGCTCCCGCTGGACCGGGTGACGGACACCGCCGACGGCGGACTGCGCATCGGCGCGACGGTACGCAACAGCGACCTGGCCGCCCATCACACGGTGCGCACCCGCTATCCGGCCCTCTCCCAGGCGCTGCTGGCCGGTGCCTCCGGGCAACTGCGCAACACCGCCACCACCGGCGGCAACCTCCTCCAGCGCACCCGCTGCCCGTACTTCCAGGACACGTCCAAGCTCTGCAACAAACGCGAGCCCGGCAGCGGCTGCCCGGCCCGCGAGGGCGCCCACCGCGACCTCGCCGTCCTCGGCCACTCCGCCGAATGCGTCGCCACCCACCCCTCGGACATGGCGGTCGCCCTGGCCGCCCTCGACGCCACGGTCCTGCTGCACGGACCGGACGGCGAACGCGCCGTGCCCGTCACCGGTTTCCACCGGCTGCCCGGGGACAGCCCGGACACCGACACCGTGATCCGGCCGGATGAACTCATCACCGAGGTACTCCTGCCGCCGCTCCCCGACGGCACGGTCTGCCTCTACCGCAAGGCCCGCGACCGCGCGTCGTTCGCCTTCGCCCTGGCCTCCGTCGCCGCGGTGCTGCGCGTCCGCGGCGGCCGGATCGAGCACGCGGCCCTCGCGTTCGGCGGCCTCGCCCACCGCCCCTGGCGGGCCCGTGCCGCCGAGGAGATCCTCCGCGGCGCACCCGCCACCGACGAGACGTACGAAACAGCGGTGGACGCCGAACTCGCCGCGGCCCGCCCGCTGCGCGACAACGCGTTCAAGGTCACCCTGGCCCGCCGGCTGGCCGTCGACGCCCTGGCCGGACTCGCAGCCCGTCCCTGAAGAGCCGAGGACTCCCCCCATGAGCCACGCCCCCCAGCCACTGGGCGCTCCCGTCGTCCGCCGCGAGGGCCGGGACAAGGTGACCGGCGCCGCGCGCTACTCCGCCGAGCGCGACCTGCCCGGCTGTTTGTACGCCTGGCCCGTGCCCGCCACCGTCCCGCGCGGCCGCGTCACCGCGATCCGCACCGCCGGGGCGATGGCCCTCCCCGGCGTCCGTGCCGTTCTCACCCATGAGAACGCGCCGCGCACCGAGGAACCGGACGACCCGATCCTCGCCGTTCTCCAGGACGACCACGTGCCGCACCGCGGCTGGCAGATCGCCCTCGTCGTGGCCGACAGCCTCGAAGACGCACGGGCGGGTGCCGAGGCGCTGCACATCAGCTACGAGACCGCCCCGCACGACGTCCTCCTGACTGAGGACCACCCAGGCCTGTACACCCCGCAGACCGTCAACGGCGGCTACCCGGCCGTACGCGAACGCGGCGACTTCGACCGGGCCTTCGCCGCCGCACCCGTCCGGATCGACGCCACGTACACACTCGGCGCCCTGCACAACCACCCGATGGAGCCGCACGCCTCGACCGCCCACTGGTCGCCGGACGGGCATCTCACCGTGTACGACAGCGGCCAGGGCGCCACCAGGGTGCGCGACAGTCTCGCCACCGTGTTCAAGCTGCGGCCGGACCAGGTTACCGTCGTCTCGGAGCACGTGGGCGGCGGCTTCGGCTGCAAGGGCACCCCGCGCCCCCAGGCCGTGCTCGCCGCCATGGCCGCCCTCCACACCGGCCGTCCCGTCGAACTCGCCATGCCCCGGCGCCACATGGCCGCGGTCGTCGGTCACCGAGCGCCCACCGTCCAGCGTGTCCGGCTCGGCGCCGAGGCCGACGGCACCCTCACCTCGCTCGCCCACGAGATCATCTCCCACACCTCCACCGTCAAGGAGTTCGTGGAGCAGGCCGCCGTACCGGCCCGGGTGATGTACGGCTCCGCACACAGCCGCACCGGCCACCGGGTCGCCGCCCTCGACGTCCCGAGCCCGTCGTGGATGCGGGCCCCGGGCGAGGCCTCCGGCATGTACGCGCTCGAATCGGCCCTCGACGAACTCGCCTCGGCCCTCGGTATCGACCCCGTCGAACTGCGCCTGCGCAACGACCCGGCCGGCGAACCGGACTCCGGGAAGCCCTTCAGCAGCCGCGGTCTGGCCGGCTGTCTGCGGGAGGGCGCCGCCCGCTTCGGCTGGCACGGGCGCGATCCCCGCCCCGCGATCCGCCGGGAAGGGGCGCTGCTGCTCGGTACGGGCGTCGCCTCCGCCACGTACCCCGTCTACATCGCCGCCTCCCACGCCTCGGCCCACGCCGCCGCCGACGGCTCGTACCGCATCGCGGTCAACGCCACCGACATCGGTACCGGCGCCCGCACCGTCCTCGCCCAGATCGCCGCGAGCGTGCTGGCGACCCCGGTGGAGAACGTGACGGTCGACATCGGCAACAGCGAACTGCCGGATGCCCCGCTGGCCGGTGGCTCCTCCGGCACCGCCTCCTGGGGCTGGTCGGTGCACAAGGCGGCGGCCGGCCTCGTGCGGCGGCTCGGTGAGCGCACCGGACCGCTGCCCGACGGGGGAGTGACGGTCACCGCCGACACCGGGAGCGAGACGGCAGTCGAGTCCCCGTACGCCCGGCACGCCTTCGGGGCGCACTTCGCCGAGGTCGCCGTCGACAGCCGGACCGGCGAGGTCCGGGTGCGCCGGATGCTCGGGGTCTTCGCCGCCGGACGCATCCTCAACTCCCGTACCGCACGCTCCCAGTTCATCGGCGGGATGACCATGGGGCTGGGCATGGCGCTGACCGAGTCCAGCACCATGGACCCGGTCTTCGGGGACTACACCGAGAGTGACCTCGCCTCCTATCATGTGCCGGCCTGCGCGGACGCGGTCGGCATCGAGGCGCACTGGATCGACGAGGAGGACCCGCATCTGAACCCGATGGGCAGCAAGGGCATCGGCGAGATCGGCATCGTCGGCGCGGCGTCGGCGATCGGCAACGCTGTCCGGCACGCCACCGGCGCCCGGCTGCGCACCCTCCCGCTCACCCCGGACCGGCTGCTGCCGCACCTGCCCTGACGGCGGGCGCCGCCCGGCACCGCTGCCAGGGGCAAATGCGCCGGTCATCAGGGGTGCGCGGCCGGATGTGTTGCGCAACCGGCTCTACCGGGTCACCCTAAGGAGTGACCCAGAAGTGACATCCGCTCACTCTTTGCATTCGGGGGTCGTTCGTTCAACGGGGCGAAGCATGTGGGCCTCGATGTGAGGAGCCTCGACGATGACCGTTCCACTCGACCGGCACTATCTGGTCGAACTCCAGGTTTCGGCAGAGCGTGTGTCCCAGCTGCGGCGGATCATCGCCGCGCATCTCCGCCACTGGAGTCTCGAACTTCACATCCGGCCCGTGTGCCGTGCTGTGGAGGAGCTGCTGACCAATGTCCAGCGGCACGTCGGCGACGACAACACCTGTGTCCTCCAACTCCGCTGGTCCGGACGGCACCTCACGGTCTCCGTCGCCGACAACGGTGCCGAAATGCCGAGGCTGCTCCACGAGGGCGGCGGCCTCAGCCGGGTGATGGCCCTCAGCGACAGTTGGGGCACCTGCCGGACAGCCGAGGGCAAGG
The DNA here is from genome assembly GCF_017353455.1 of Streptomyces laculatispora. Taxonomy (GTDB): domain Bacteria; phylum Actinomycetota; class Actinomycetes; order Streptomycetales; family Streptomycetaceae; genus Streptomyces; species Streptomyces laculatispora. Next base: position 1,819 of record NZ_JAFMPZ010000193.1, on the reverse strand, counting down.
TCGTCTGGTTCACCCGGTACGCGCAGGAGCCGCAGCACATCGCACTGGTGCCGCTCCCGCCGCTGCCCGGAGTCCGCGAATTCCGCCGTCCGCCCGCCGTGGTCACGGACTTCCCCGTGGCCGCACCTGCCCGGACGGACGCCCCCGCCCTCGTCTGAGACGCGCGGCACGGAGCGGCGCCGTGCGGCCGCCCGGCTGCTGCCCCGCACTCCGTACCGCAGCGCCTCGCAGTCCTCCCGCCCGGCGCGGACCATGCGTATCGCACGCATGGTCCGCGCCAGGCGGGTACACGTGCGCCGGGCCCGCGTTGCGCCACCGCGCGCGGCGCGGCACGGTCGGAGTACCGAGGCAAGGAGGCCACAGTCATGCCCATCGCGACGGTCAACCCCGCGAACGGCGAGACCCTCAGGACGTTCGACGCCCTGGGAGCGGACGAGATCGAGCGGCGGCTCGCCGCGGCGGACACCGCCTTCCGGGAGTACCGCACCACCGGGTTCGGCGAACGGTCCCGTCTGATGAACCGGGCCGCGGACCTCCTCGACGAGGACCAGCAGGACATCGCCCGCACCATGACCCTGGAGATGGGCAAGCCGGTCAGGGCGGCCCGCGCGGAGGCCGCGAAATGTGCGAAGGCGATGCGCTGGTACGCGTCCCACGCCCAGGGGCTCCTCGCCGACGAGCACCCCGCACCCGCCGACGTCGAGGACTCCGGCGCCTCCCGCGCCTACGTCCACTACCGCCCGCTGGGCACCGTCCTCGCCGTGATGCCGTGGAACTTCCCGCTCTGGCAGGTCGTACGGTTCGCGGCCCCCGCCCTCATGGCGGGCAACACCGGGCTGCTGAAGCACGCGTCCAACGTGCCGCAGACCGCGCTCTACCTGGGCGACCTGTTCCGCCGGGCCGGATTCCCGAAAGGCTGCTTCCAGACCCTGCTGGTGGGATCCGCGGCGGTCGAGGCGATCCTGCGCGACCGCCGGGTGGCCGCGGTCACCCTGACCGGCAGCGAACCGGCCGGCCGCGCGGTCGCGGCCGTCGCGGGCGACGAGGTGAAGCGGACCGTCCTGGAACTGGGCGGCAGCGACCCGTATCTCGTCCTGCCCTCGGCCGACGTCGCCAGGGCGGCCCGCACCGCGGTCACCGCCCGGGTCCAGAACAACGGGCAGTCCTGCATCGCCGCCAAGCGGTTCATCGTGCACACCGAGGTGTACGAGGAGTTCGCCGAACGCTTCACCGTGGGCATGCGCGACCTGACCGTCGGCGACCCGCTCCAGGAGTCCACCGACGTCGGCCCGCTCGCCAGCGAGCAGGGCCGCACCGACCTGGAGGAACTCGTCCACGACGCCGTACGGCAGGGCGCGAGCGCCCTGTGCGGCGGCGGCCGGCCCGAGGGGCTGAACGGCGGTCTGGAACACGGCTGGTTCTACGCCCCCACCGTCCTTGCCGGCATCACACCCGCCATGCGGATCCACCACGAGGAGACCTTCGGCCCCGTCGCCTCGCTCTACCGGGTGAACAGCCTCGACGAGGCGGTGGAGGTCGCCAACGACACCCCCTTCGGGCTCAGCTCCAACGTGTGGACCCGCGACCCCGAGGAGAGCCGGCGCTGCATCCGCGACCTGGAGGCGGGCGGGGTCTTCTTCAACGGGATGACGGCCTCGCACCCCGCGCTGCCGTTCGGCGGGGTGAAGCGCTCCGGCTACGGACGTGAGCTGGCCGGACACGGCATCCGGGAGTTCTGCAACGCCACGACCGTCTGGTACGGCCCCGAGCCGCGGTGACCGCGTCCCCAGCCCCCGGCCCTGTCCCGCCCGCTGAGAGG
>NZ_JAFMPZ010000192.1 GCF_017353455.1 Streptomyces laculatispora | reverse complement strand
GTGACATCCCGATCATGCCGTTCGTCGGGGACGTCACCTCGTCGCCGTCGGCCGACACCAAGGACGCCGTCTACGCCGCGAACTTCTCGCACGACGACGAGCGCGCCGTGCCCGGCCGCTACACCGTCGGTCTCGACTCCGGAGCCACTGCGGACCTCGCGGTGAGCCGCCGCGCGGGCGTGGCCGACTTCGGCTTCCCGGCAGGAAAGCCCGCCAGTCTCCTCTTCCGGGTCTCGAACTCGCTCAACGGCAGCGAGGACGCCCAGGTCGAGATCGACGCCGCGCACCGCAAGGTCACCGGCTCGGTGCTCACCGGCGCGTTCTGCGGACGGCGGGCCAACGGAGGCACCAACAACCGCAAGAGCTACTACCGGCTCTACTTCAGCGCCTCGTTCGACCGCGCCTTCTCCACCACCGGCACCTGGAAGGACGGCACGCTCGCCCCGGGCTCGACCGCCGGCAGCGGCGGCGAGGGCTATGCCACCGGAGCGGACCGGGCCGGACGCGGATCGGGCGGCTGGGTCGGCTTCGACACCGCCTCCGGCACCGATGTCCACATGCGGATCGGCATCTCCTACGTCAGCCAGGCCGGCGCCGAGGCCAACCTGCGCACCGAGATCGCCCCGCACGCCGGGGTGGACGACGTGGCAGCCGCCGCGAGCCGGACCTGGGACCGGGAGCTGAACTCGGTACGCACGGGCGGCGGCACCGAGGCGCAGCGCACCACCTTCTACACCGCGCTGTACCACTCCCTGATGCAGCCCAACGTGATCAGCGACACCGACGGCCGCTACCCGGGCATGGACGGCGCACCGCACCGGGTGGAGCGCGGACAGGGGGCGCAGTACAGCAACTTCTCCGGCTGGGACCAGTACCGGGCGCAGATACAGCTGCTCGCCCTGCTCAAACCGGAGATCGCCGGGGACTTCGCCCAGTCGCTCCACAACTTCGCCCGGCAGAACGGCGGCGTGTGGGACCGCTGGGTGCACATCAACGGCGCCACCCATGTCATGACCGGTGACCCCACCGCGGCCACCCTCGCCACGTTCTACGCCATGGGGGTACGGAACTTCGACTACAAGGGCGCCTACGAGTCGCTGGCGCGCCAGGCGACCGTCCCCGTCGACGACGGACTCTCGGACGCCGGCTGTCCGGGCCAGTGCACCGGCCAGCGGCCCAACCTGGCCCAGTACCTGGAGTCCCACTACGCACCGCAGGACGTCTGCCACTGCTGGGGCGGTGCCGCCGAGACCCTGGAGGACGCGGTCGCCGACGACGCGCTCGGCCGCTGGGCCGCTCTGCTCGGCCGCGACAAGGAGGCCAAGGCGTTCAAGGAGCGCGGTGGCTGGTGGCGCAACGTGTTCAACGCCCAAGCCACCGACGGGGCAGGCACCGACGGCTACATCCAGGCCCGCAACCTCGACGGCTCCTGGGTCTCCCCGTTCGCTCCGGGCAGCGAGCTCGGTTTCGCGCAGGGCACCAGCGCCACGTACACCTGGATGGTGCCGCAGGACGTCCAGGGGCTGGCCGAGGCGATGGGCGGCCGGGACATCGCGGCGCAGCGCCTCGACGGCTTCTTCCACAAGGCGGACGGCTCGTGGTCGGTGAAGGGCGGCGACTCCGTGCGCTACGACCCGACCAACGAGCCCGGTATCCACGCCCCTTGGCTCTACAACGCGCTCGGTCAGCCGTGGAAGACCCAGGCGACCGTCCGCGAGATCCTGAACACGGTCTACGGCACGGGCCCGCGCGGTCTGCCCGGTAACGACGACCTGGGCACCATGTCCGCCTGGTACGTCTTCTCCGCGCTGGGGCTGTACCCGCAGTCCCCGGGCGGCGGCGCGATGCTGCTGGGTGCCCCGCTGTTCCCGAGGGCCGTCATCGACCGCCCGCACGGCAGGGACATCACGATCACCGCCCCGGCCGCCGACGCCAGGCACGCGTACGTCGACGCGGTGACGGTCAACGGCAGGCGGAGCGACCGCTCGTGGACGGACGCGAGCCTGCTCGCCAGGGGCGGCACGCTGGCCTACCGCCTCTCCGAGAAGGCGAACACCTCCTGGGCCACGAATCCTTCGGGGCTGCCGCGGTAGTCGCGCGCGCACTCGGCGGCGGGCCCCCGCGACCGATCGCGGGGGCCCGCCGCCACCCAGGGCGGCCGGTGGCACCTCATCTTTCTATCGTTGAAAATTTCCTGTGCACGACTGTTGTTTTGCGTTTGACGCTGTGGCTCAATGTTCGATTATGTGCTGTGCCTCACAGGTTTGAGGCACTTCAGCTCTCTCGACAGGACGACGCCTTGAGACGACAAATGCCCCGACCCCGCGCTCTGTTCAGAACGGTGGCCTGCGCCGCCGCGCTGCTGATTCCCGTCGGGGCCACTCTGGTCCCCGCCGCCGCTGCCGCCCCTGCCGCCACCGTCGCCTCCGTGACGGGGGCAGACAATCCGGCCACCGCCGTGCACGGGCTGAAGGGCGAGTACTTCAGCATGTCGGCGCCCGGCGCGAGGGACTTCGGCAAGCTCGGTGGAGTCGCCCTCGACCCGGAGATCAACTTCCCGGGCCTCACGGGCACGTTCGAGTCCACGACCGGCCGGACCGAGAACACCACCGCACGCTGGACCGGCAGCATCCAGGCGCCCGAGACCGGCGACTACACCTTCTCCGCGAGCGGCGACAACGGCTTCCGGCTGTTCATCGACGGCAAGGTGGTCATCGATCACTGGGAGCCCGACTGGGACAACGAGCAGACCAGCGAGCCGTTCGCGCTGAAGGCCGGTGAGCCGCACGAGTTCAAGCTGGAGATGTTCCAGGACACCGGCGGCGCCAACATGTTCCTGCGCTGGTCCGGCGCGAAGCTACCGAAGCAGATCGTGCCCGAGTCGGCCTTCACCCCGCCGGCCGACTTCGAGGTCTACCCGGTCGGGCTGGGCGTCGCGAGCGACGGGCAGAAGCTCCGGGCGACGTTCGACGACAAGGTCGGCAACCTCTCCCAGGTGAAGGACCACCTCAGGATCGAGGCCGACACCTCACCGATCCCGGTGAAGTCCGTCGCCCGCGCGTCCGGCAACGCCAAGGCGCTGACCGTCACCCTGGCCGCGCCCGTCCAGAAGGGCCAGCAGGTCCGCGTCGCGTACGACGGCAAGGGCGGCCTCACGGCAGGCGGCAAGGCCGTCCCCGAGATCAGCCGCACGGCCAGGAACCTCTCCACGCACCGGCTGACCACGGCCTGGGGCGACAAGCTCGACCGCAACCACCCGCTGCCCGAGTACCCCCGGCCGCAGCAGGTCCGCGACCAGTGGCAGAACCTCAACGGCCCATGGGAGTTCGCCGGAGCCGCGGCGGGTGAGCAGCCCGTGTTCGGGAAGAAGCTCGGCGAGCGCATCACCGTGCCGTTCCCCGTCGAGTCGCAGCTCTCCGGTCTTGAGCGCCACGAAGACCACATGTTCTACCGCAAGCTCGTCACCGTGCCGAAGAAGTGGTCCGTGGACCAGGGCAAGGGCAAGGACGGCAACCGGCTGAAGCTCAACTTCGGCGCCGTCGACTACCAGGCCCGCGTATGGGTCAACGGCAAGCAGGTCGCCGAGCACACCGGCGGCTACACCTCCTTCAGCGCCGACATCACCGACGCGGTCAAGGGCAGTGGCCCGCAGGAGATCGTCGTCGCGGTCACCGACACCACCGGTGACGACCAGCCGAAGGGCAAGCAGTCCCGCAACCCCGGCGGCATCGTCTACACACCGTCCTCCGGTATCTGGCAGACCGTCTGGATGGAGCCGGTCGCCCCCGCCTCGGTGGACACCCTGACGACCACCCCCGACATCGACAAGGGCCGCTTGGCCCTGACGGTCAACTCCGCCGAGGCCTCGGCCGGTGCGCGGATCACGGCCGTCGCCCGGGACAAGAAGGGCAAGGTCGTCGGCACGGTCACCGGCCCGGCCAACAGCGCGCTGAGCCTGCCCGTCAAGAAGCAGCACCTCTGGACCCCGGACGACCCCTACCTGTACGACCTCGAGGTCACCCTCACCGACGGCCGCTCCAAGGACACCGTCGACAGCTACTTCGGTATGCGCTCCCTCGGCATCCAGAAGGTCGGCGGCTACCAGAAGCTGGTGCTCAACGGGAAGCCGTTCTTCTCCCTCGCCATGCTGGACCAGGGCTTCTGGCCCGACGGCCTCTACACCCAGCCGAGCGACGCCGCACTGACCTTCGACCTGAAGGCGCAGAAGGAGCTCGGCTTCAACGCGGTGCGCAAGCACATCAAGGTGGAGTCGGCGCGCTGGTACTACCACGCGGACCGGCTCGGCCTGCTGGTCTGGCAGGACTTCGTCTCCTCCGACATCACCGGCGAGAAGGGGCAGCAGGCCTTCCTCTCGCAGGGCAAGCAGATGATGGAACAGCTGCACAACTCGCCCTCGATCGGCGGCTGGATCGTCTTCAACGAGGGCTGGGGCGAGTGGGACCGCACCGAGACCGGCAAGATCACCGAGGCGGTCAAGGCCGCCGACCCCTCCCGCGTCGTCAACGCGCACAGCGGTGTCAACTGCTGCTCGTCGAAGGGTGACTCGGGCAAGGGCGACATCATCGACCACCACGACTACGTCAACAACGACGCACCGTTCCCGGACGACCGGGCGGCGATGGACGGTGAGCACGGCGGCTTCACGCTCCGTACCGCAGGCCACATGTGGCCGGGTGCCCCCGCGGCGATCTACAGCGGGGTCGCGGACAAGGACGCCCTCACGGCCAAGTACGTCGACAACACGCGTACGTACTACCTGGCGGCTGCCGGAGCCGAACTGTCCGGCTCGGTGTACACCCAGGTCAGCGACCTGGAGAACGAGCTGAACGGCCTCTACACCTACGACCGGCGCGAGATCAAGGTCGATCCCAGGAAGGTCCGGCAGATCAACGAGCAGGTCATCGCGGCCGGTGCGGCCGCCGGCCACCGCGACGAGGTGAAGGGCGGCGCCGCCTGGAACCTCGACGAGGGCAAGGGCACCAAGGCGAGCGACCAGGGCCCCAACCGCATCCCGCTCACCCTCTCCACCGGCACCACCTGGACGCCCGGCGTCCAGGGCTCGGCGCTGAAGTTCAACGGCGAGGGCCAGTACGCCCAGACGGCGGGCCCGGTCATCGACACCACCGGCGACTACACCGTCTCGGCCTGGGCCTCGCTCGACGCGCTGCCCGGCAACTACGCGACGGTGGTCAGCCAGGACGGCCGCCGTACGGAGAATCCGTTCTATCTCCAGTACGGACAGGGCGCGTTCGCCTTCAGTACCCCGGGCGGGAAGCGGGCGCGGGCGGAGATGACGCCCGAAACCGGCAAGTGGTACCACCTGGTGGGCGTGCGCGACGGCGACGAGCTGAAGCTGTACGTCGACGGCAGCCTCGCGGCCACGGCCCCGGCCGGCTCCGCGGACGTCAGCACCGGCCCGCTCTCCGTGGGCCGCGCGCAGTACGCGGGCGAGAAGGGCGACTTCTGGAACGGCTCCATCGACCAGGTCAAGGTGTACGACAAGGCCCTGACCGCCGACGAGGTGAGCGCGCAGCACGGCGCCGAACAGCCGTAGCGGGTCCGCCGCGGTGACCCGTTGCCTGCCGTCGCACAGGTGCGACGGCAGGCAACGGCATGCCCCCGGCAGCCGGTCCGGGCCCGGGGCGTGTGAGGATCAAGGGATGGAAGAGCCAGGAATCCGTCGCCGCCGCGACGACGACATGACGGCGTGCGTCGAGGCGCTGGCCACCGTGCACGAGAGGGACCGCTACCCGGCGCGGTGGCCGGCCGACCCGGGCAGTTGGCTGACGCCCGACGGTCTGCTCGACGCCTGGGTGGCCATGGACGGCACGGACGTCCTGGGGCATGTCGCCCTCACCCGGACCGGCCATGCGATGGCCGCGGAGGTGGGGCTTTCGCCGGACGAACTGGCTTCGGTGTCAAGGCTGTTCGCCACGGCGTCGGCCCGGCGGCGCGGCGTGGCGAGTGCGCTGCTCGCGACGGCGACGACAGCTGCGGCAGCCGGGGGTCTGCGGCTGGTCCTGGAGGTGGAGGACGGTGGCGGGCCCGCTGTCGCGCTCTACGAGGGCGCCGGCTGGCGCCTTGTCTCCAGCCGCTCGGGCGACTGGACGACGGCCGACGGACGGACGGCGCTGCTGCACACGTACCTCGCACCGGGCACTACGGCGCGGTAGCGCGGGGGCCGTGACGGACCTGCGGCCCGGACGTGACGCCTGCGCGTCGCTTCCGGGCCGAAGGGCGCGGTGCGGGAGGCAGGACGCCCAGGGGGCCTCCACCGCACATGTGGTGTCCTCGGTGAACGTGACCGGGTTGTCCCAGGCGTGTGTGCCGCCCGGCGTGGCCGGCCACACCTCCGAGTCGATGTGCCCGGCTCCGTCATGGGGAAGCTCCCCGCGCCGGGCGGCGCGGGGAGTGGTACGGGGAGTACGTGGAACGCTGCGGGTCAGACGAGCTGCCAGAGGTGGTCGTCGGTGCCGTTGTCGTCGAACTGGACGACGTGGGCGCTGTCGGCGGTGGACATGTTGTCGACGCCGAGGACCTTGCCCGAGTGCCGGTTGCGGATGCGGTACCACCCGTTGCCGTCGGGGACGAGCTGCCAGAGATGGTCGTCGGTGGCGTTGTCGTCGAACTGGACGACGTGGGCGCTGTCGGCGGTGGACATGTTGTCGACGCCGAGGACCTTGCCCGAGTGCCGGTTGCGGATGCGGTACCACCCGTCGCCCTCGGGAACGAGCTGCCAGTCGTGGTCGTCCGTGCCGGTGTCGCCGAACTGGACTACGTGGGCGCTGTTGGCCGTGGACATGTTGTCGACGCCCAGCACCTTGCCGGAATGCCGGTTGCGGACGCGGTACCAGCCTCCGGTCAGCCAGGGCGAGCCGCCCGGACCGGCCGTCGGGAACGAGGTGATGCGCAGCCGTGCCGCCCCCATGGGGACGAGCGTGACCTCCTCCACCGGCTCCGTACTGCGGGCCGGACTGTCCTGGAGCGGGGTGACGACGTGCTCGCCGTCCGCGGTCCACTCCGGGATCCGGCGGGCCCGCGTGGTCATGGTCAGAGGGGTGCCGTCCAGCGTGAACGGGTTGGCGTCCTTGGCGTGGCGGACCGTGTGGTGGTGCAGCGAACCGGCCGGCTTCTTCCCGTCCAGGACGAGCCCGTAGTTCCACGGACCGGTGGCATGCACCTCGTACTCCGGGAACTGATCGGTGCCGCCGACGCGCCGGTACTCCTCCCCGATCCGCAGGGAGTACGTGAGCGGGCCGCGGTCCACGCTGACGGAGCCGTGGTTCTGCTCCCAGGTGCGGACGGTCGTCGTCTGCGGGAAGCGCAGGGTCACCTTGTCGCCGTCGGACCAGGTGCGCTCGACGCGGGTGAAGGCAGGACCGGCAGGGGCGTCCACGCGGCGCCCGTTCACCTTGATCTCCGGGGCGTCGCACCAGGCGGGCACCCGCAGCACCAGCGGGAAGCGCAGCCGCCCGGGCGCCTTCAGACTCAGCGTGACAGTGTCCGTGAACGGATAGCCGGTCTCCTCGGTGAAGGTGACCTCGGTGCCGTCGGCGACCTTCGCGGTGACCTCGCAGGCGGCGTACATCGCGGCCACGAGCCCGCCGTCGGGGGTGGCGAGCCAGAGCTCCTCGGTGAAGTAGGGCCAGCCCATGCCGTAGTTGTGCGGGCAGCAGCGGTACTGGTCGACGCCCGGCAGGTACGCCTGCATGGCGAAGCCGTTCTGGAACTGCCGGTCCGTCTTGGGCGCGTTGTCCAGATCGACGCTGTTGGCGCTGGTGATGTAGTGGACCGCCTTGCCCGAGGGGTCGAGCGAGGCGGGCAGCGAGTTGAAGGCCAGCTCCTCGCAGCGGTCGGCCCACAGCGGATCGCCGGTGATCCGGGTGAGCAGCTGGTGGCTGGCCATGAACTCGACGATCCCGCAGGTCTCGAAGCCCTGCCGGGGGTCGCCGTGCCCGGGGCGCGCGTTCTCGTCCCCGGCGAAGCCGCCGCCCGGGAACCGGCCGTACTGGTCCATGGCCTTGCCGTACGTCCCGTACGTGTCACGGGTGCCCTCGGCCGAACCGCTGCGCAGCGCGTACTGGGCGGGCTCACGGAAGCCCTGCGCGATGTTGACGTTGTGCGGGTTGACCAGGTTGTCGCCCCAGTCGGCGCCGTTCGCGTGGATCTTGTCGGCGAGGTCCAGCAGGAAGGTGTCGCCGGTGCGGTTGAAGAGCCAGAACACGCTGTCCAGGCCGTCGCCCCAGCGCAGCGCGATCCAGCTGGTGTTGAAGGCACCCGGTCCCTGGGCGTTCATGTAGCGGAAGAACCTGCTGAGGAACGGGATGACACGGGTGTCGCCGGAGTACTCCTGCCAGGAGCGCAGCGCCTGGACCAGCGGCAGGAAGGGCCAGAAGTCCGGGCCGCCGTTCAGCGACGTACGCAGCGACTTCGGGCCGAAGAGGCCGTCCGGCTGCTGGGTGGCGAGAATCGCGTCGAACCAGCGGCGGACGGCCGCCAGCGCCTTGGCGTCACCGGTGACGATGGCCAGGTCGGTGTACCCGCGCAGCCAGTACGGGACCTCCTCCCAACCGCCCAGGTCGGGGCGGACCCAGCCGGTGGACGTGAAGTCCAGGAAGTGCGAGAACTCCTCGTACCGGCCGCACAGTCCGGACAGCTGGAGCCCCAGCTGTCCGGCCAGCCAGCCGCGTGCGGTGACCCGGCCCGGCGGGAGTTTCAGGAACGCCGTCGGGTGCAGGGGAGCGGCGTTGGGGGAGTAGTGGCCGCCGTGGGCCGGTTTCGCCCGGTGCTCCGCCGCGGTCGCGGTGGTGGCCCAGCGGCCGGTCGCCGCCGTCGTGGCGGCAGCCGTGGCCAGCGCGCCGGCCATGAGTTGTCTGCGGTTCAGGGGCATGGAGGGGTCTCCTGCTCTCTGCCGGCCGTGGGGGGACTCCGGCTCGGGGAAGGCACATGACACGTGCGGGCTGCCATGACGCACCGGTCCGGGGATGCCGGAGCGCGCGCACGGCGAGGGGCGCCGTCGCGACCGCGGGGGCTGCACGGCAAGGTTTCTTGCAACGTTGGAAAATTGCTGTCGGCGGTATGACAGCACGACGTCAAGCGGCTGTCCAGGGCTGCGGCGGTAACTGGCGGGCCAGGGGCCGCCGTTCGGCCACGGGTAACTCCGACACATTTTGGAAACGCATCGACAACGCTCTTGCCGCCCGTGCCGCGCCGCCTATATAACGTTGTAAACCGAGCCGTCGAGAGGCCGCGCAGGCTCTCACGACCGCAGTTCGTGCAGCTGGGGCCCACCCCCGTGAAGCACTGGCGGGGGTCGTGAGAGATGCAGTGGCATCAGCCGCCGAGCGGCCGATGCGTCGTCCAGCCATGCCCGACCGCACGCCCGCCGGTGTGCCGTCAACCCGCCAAGGAGCTCCCGCGCATGATGATCCAGCGCCGAACCCGTACCCTCGCCGTGGCCTGCCTCCTCGCCGCCACCGCCACGCTGGCCGCCTCCGGCTGCTCCAAGTCGGAGGGCTCGGACAATGCGAGCGCTGACAGCAGCCAGGGCGCCCAGGCGGCCAAGTCCCCCGAGACCTCGTCCGGTTCCGGCTGCTCGCTGCAGACCTACGGGTCGCCGAAGCTGGACCTGAAGAACGCGGTGGTCGGCTTTTCCCAGTCGGAGAAGGAGGCCAACCCGTTCCGGATCGCCGAGACCCAGTCCATCAAGGACGAGGCCAAGAAGGTCGGCGTCAAGAAGCTGCTCACCACCAACGCCCAGTCGCAGCTGTCCAAGCAGATCAGCGACATCCAGGACATGCTGTCCCAGGGCGCCCAGTTCCTCATCGTCGCCCCGCTGAACTCCGACGGCCTGGAGCCGGCGCTGAAGGCCGCCGCCGCCAAGAAGGTCCCGGTCCTCACCGTCGACCGCAAGCTCAACTCCACCGCGTGCAAGGACTACGTGGCCTTCCTCGGCTCCGACTTCGTCGAGCAGGGCAAGCGCGCGGCGGACGCGATGATCAAGACGACCGGCGGCAAGGGCAAGGTCGCCATCCTCCTCGGCGCCTCGGGCAACAACGTCACCACCGACCGCACCAAGGGCTTCGTCGACCAGCTCAAGGCCAAGGCGCCCGGCCTGAAGATCGTCGCCCAGCAGACCGGCGAGTTCGCCCGCGACAAGGGCCAGCAGGTCATGGAGCAGCTCATCCAGTCCAAGCCCGACATCACCGCGGTCTACGCGGAGAACGACGAGATGGGTCTCGGCGCCGTCACCGCGCTGAAGGCCGCAGGCAAGAAGCCCGGCAAGGACGTCAAGATCGTCTCCGTCGACGGCACCCGCAACGCCGTCCAGGCCCTGGTCAACGGCGAGTACAACGCAGTCATCGAGTCGAACCCGCGCTTCGGCCCGCTGGCCTTCGCGACCGCCCAGAAGTTCTACGGCGGCGAGGAGATCCCGGAGAACGTCATCATCTCCGACCGTGCCTACGACGAGTCCAACGCCAAGGCCTCGCTCGGCGGCGCGTTCTGACCGTGACCGGCCACACCTGCCCGTAGTACCCGCGGGGGAGCCGCCGGGCCGGGAGCGGACGCGTACCGATCCGCGCCCGGCCCGGCCCGCACCGGGCCCCCGACGGCGGACCGCCGCCGTGACGCTCCCACCCGTCACGGCGGCCACCGGGCCCACACCCTTGGAAGAGCGGAAGGCCAAGACCAGCCATGGCACCACCCGAAGCAGTACCGCAGCCGCCGGAGCCGGCCGCCGACGCGAAGGAGGCAACCGCGCCGGCCTCCTTCGTGAAGGAGACCGCCGACGGGGCCCCCGCGCCGGCCGCGGCCGTCCTGGAGGCGCGCTCGGTGAGCAAGCGATTCCCGGGCGTCGTCGCCCTCGACGACGTCTCCTTCTCCCTGCGCGCCGGGGAGACCCACGCACTGGTGGGGGAGAACGGAGCCGGCAAGTCCACCCTGATCAAGGTGCTGACCGGGGTGTACCAGCCCGACGAGGGCGAGCTGCGGCTGACCGGACAGCAGATCGCCTTCGCCCGTCCGTTCGAGGCGCAGCAGGCCGGTATCTCCACGATCTACCAGGAGGTGAACCTCGTCCCGCTGATGAGCGTGGCGCGCAACATCTTCCTCGGGCGTGAGCCGAAGAACCGTTTCGGCCTGATCGACTTCGGTCGTATGCACCGTGAGACCACCGAACTGCTCGACGGCTTCGGCGTACGCGTCGACCCGAAGCGGCCCCTGCACACCCTGGGCATCGGCACCCAGCAGATGGTCGCCCTCGCCCGCGCCGTCTCGGTCAACGCCCAGGTCGTCATCATGGACGAACCCACCTCCTCGCTGGAGCCGCGCGAGGTCGAGACCCTCTTCCGGGTCATCGAGGACCTGCGCGAACGCGGGATCGCGGTGCTCTACGTCAGCCACCGCATGGATGAGCTCTACCGGATCTGCGACCGCGTCACCGTGCTCCGCGACGGCCGCCACATCCACACCGGCGACCTCGCCGACCTCGACCGCATGCAGCTCGTCTCGATGATGCTCGGCCGCGACATGGCCGAGGTCCGCCGCTCCGGCCTCACCAGCTTCGGCTCCGAGGGCCACGACGCCTCGCGCACCCCGGTGCTCACCGCGACCGGACTCTCCCGCAACCACCAGCTCCACGACATATCCCTGTCGTTGTACGCCGGTGAGGTGCTCGGCCTCGGTGGACTCCTCGGCTCCGGCCGCAGCGAGACCGCGAAGGCCCTGGCCGGTGCGCTGAGCCTGGACTCCGGTGAGATCGGGGTCGGCGGACGCACCCTGCGCAGGCTCACCTCCGCCGGCGCCATCCGGGCCGGCATCAGCCTGCTGCCCGAGGACCGCAAGGCCGAAGGCATCGTCCCCGGCCTCTCGGTGCGCGAGAACATCGTGCTGGCCGCGATGCCCCGCCTCTCCCGCGCCGGTGTCGTCTCCCGCGCCAAGCAGGACCGCATCGTCGAGATCTTCATGAAGCGGCTGCGGATCAAGGCGGCGAGCCCCGAACAGAAGGTCGGCGAGCTCTCCGGCGGCAACCAGCAGAAGGTCCTGCTGGCCCGCTGGCTCTGCCTGGAGCCCAAGGTCCTGCTGCTCGACGAACCCACCCGCGGCATCGACGTCGGCGCCAAGGCCGAGGTCCAGAGCCTCATCGACGACCTCGCCCGCGAGGGCCTCGCCGTCCTGCTCATCTCCTCCGACATCGAGGAACTCATCGAGGGCGCCGACCGCATCGTCGTCCTGCGCGGCGGCGCGGTCGCGGGCGAACTGGCGGGCGACGAGGTGGCCGAGAGCCATCTGCTCGAAGTGCTCGCCGACCACTCACCGGCGCCCGCAGGGAAGGCCCCGGCCGCTCAGGAGGACCCCCGATGACCCAGGCCACGCTCTCCACACCCGCCGCCCGTCCGCTGGCGCGGCTGCGCGACCCCGCCTGGTACCAGGAGTACGGCGTGTACGTCGCCGTCGCGGTGGTGCTCCTCTTCAACGCCCTGTTCACCGAGCACTTCATGACCGCGGACAACCTCCGCACCCAGCTCGTCCAGGTCGCGCCCATCGTCATCGTCGCCCTGGGCATGGCCCTGGTGATCGGCACCGAGGGCGTCGATCTCTCCGTCGGCTCGACCATGGCGGTGGCAGCGGCCCTCCTGCCGCTCTACCTCGGCTACGGGCTGGTGCCCGCGCTCGTCATGGCGCTGCTGGCCGGCGCGCTCGTCGGAGCGGTCAACGGCACGCTGGTCTCCCTCGTCGGGCTCCAGCCGATCGTCGCCACACTCGCCCTGTTCGTCGGCGGCCGCGGCCTGGCCCTGGTCATGGCGGACGGTCAGCTCAAGCAGATCGTCAACCCCGACCTGCTCTCCCTCGGCACCGGATCCTTCCTCGGCATCCCGCTGGTCGTCCTCATCGCCGCGGTCCTCGCGGTCGCCGTCGCCTTCCTGGTCCAGCGCACCACCTTCGGCCGCCAGGTCGTCGCCATCGGCGGCAACCGGTCCGCGGCCTCCCTCGCCGGACTGCCCGTGCGCCGCGTACTGATCGGCGTGTACGTGCTCTGCGGGGTGCTGGCCGCACTGGCCGGCATCCTCGCCACCGCCAGGCTCACCGCCAGCGACCCCTCCTCGCTCGGCACCCTCATGGAACTCTCCGCCATCACGGCGGTCGTCGTCGGCGGTACCCCGCTCAACGGCGGTTCCATCCGGGTGCTCGGCACGGTCGCGGGCGCCCTGCTGATGCAGCTGCTGCGCGCCACCCTCGTCAAGCACGACCTGCCCGACTCCACCGCACAGATCGCCCAGGCGGCCATCATCATCGCCGCCGTCTACGTCGCCCGGGAGCGTCGGTCCCGATGAACGAAACCTCACCCGCACCGGTGGCCCAGGCCCCGGCACCGCGCAAGACCCCGGCAGCGGCAGGCGGCGGCGCGCCCCGCCCCGTGACCGGGACGCCACCCCCGCTCGGGCAACGGCTCGCCGAGCTCCTCCAGCGTCAGGGCGTGCTCGCGGTCCTGCTCACGGTCGTGATCGTCGCGTCGTTCATCTATCCGACGTTCGCCACCCTGGACAACGCGCGCGGCGTGACCGTACAGGCGTCGTTCCTCGCCGTGGTGGCCCTCGGCATGACCATGGTCATCATCACCGGCGGCATCGACCTGTCCGTCGGATCCGTCTTCGCGCTGGGCGGCGTGCTCGCCGCCTGGGCATCCCCATGGGGCTTCCTGGCCGCGCTGTTCGTGCCACTCGTGGTGTGCGGTGCGATCGGACTGCTCAACGGCTTCCTGGTCGCCCGCGCCGGGATGGCGCCGTTCATCGTCACGCTCGCCACCCTGCTGGGGGCCCGCGGCATACTCCTCGCCTTCACCGACGAGGGCGCCACCACCTACCTGGTGCCCAAGGGATCGGCCTTCGCCGAGCTCGGGCAGGGGAGCGTGTGGGGCTTCGGCTACCCGATCCTGATCGCCCTCGTACTGTTCGGCATCGGCGGACTGCTCCTGCAGCGCACCTCGTTCGGACAGACGCTCTTCGCCGTCGGAGGCAGCAGCGACGCGGCCACCCTGATGGGCCTGCCCGTGGCCCGTACCAAGATGCTGGTCTACACGCTCAGCGGACTGCTGGCCGGACTCGCCGGGGCGCTCAACGCGGCCAGGCTGTCCTCCGGGGTCACCATCGTCGGCGTGGGCATGGAGCTCGACGCGATCTCCGCCGTCGTCATCGGCGGCACGCTCCTGATCGGCGGCGCCGGGTCGATCAGCGGCACGCTCTGGGGCGTACTGCTGCTCGCCGTCATCCAGAATCTGATCAACCAGATCGGCTCGCTGAACTCCTCGTACCAGTCGGTGGTCAGCGGAGGGTTCCTTATCGTTGTCGTCGTGGCCCAGCGCTATCTGGCGCGCAGCCGCAGAACCACCTGAACCTGTGCCGGGGCCGCGGCCCCGGCACAGGCCGAGCCGTACCGGCGGAGCCGGGCCACTGCGCTTCAACGCGCGTCAAGTCGATTCAGGGAGTGCCGTGGGCGTCAGCCTCAAGGATGTTGCGCAACGGGCGGGCGTATCCATCAAGACCGTGTCGAACGTGGTGAACAACTATCAGCACGTCACACCGAAGATGCGCGCCAAGGTGCAGCAGGCCATCGACGAGCTCGGCTACCGGCCGAACCTCACCGCCCGGCATCTGCGCAAGGGCCGCACGGGCATCATCGCCCTCGCCGTCCCCGAGTTCGGCAACCCGTACTTCGCGGAGCTGGCCGGCGAGGTCGTCGACGCGGCCGCCCGGCACGACTACACCGTGCTGGTCGACCACACCGGCGGGCTGCGGGAGAAGGAGCTCCTGGTCAGCCAGGGTTTCCGGTCCCATGTGATCGACGGCCTCATCCTCAGTCCCATCCATCTGGAGACCGAGGACCTGATGGCGCGCACCGAGACAGCCCCACTGGTGCTGCTGGGCGAGCGCGAGTACGAGGCGCCGTACGACCACATCGCCATCGACAACGTGGAGGCCTCCCGTGAGGCCGTACGCCACCTTATCGATCAGGGGAACCGGCGCATCGCCTTCCTCGGCTCGCGCACCGGCCGTGAGCGGCAGCCGGCCCATCTGAGGCTGCGCGGATGGCGGGAGGAGCTCGCCGCCGAGGGCATCGCCCCCGACGAGTCGCTGGTCGTGGTCACCGACGGCTACGGCCGCGAGGACGGGGCCACCGCGATGGCCGCCCTCCTGGACCGCGGGGAGCAGCCCGACGCCGTGTTCGCGTACAACGACCTCATCGCCATCGGCGCGATGCGCACCCTGTCCGAACGCGGTCTGCGCATCCCCGAGGACGTCGCCGTCGTCGGGTTCGACAACATCGAGGAGAGCCTCTACGGAGCCACCACGCTCACCACGGTCGCCCCGGACAAGGAGGCCATCGCCCGGCTCGCCGTCGACAGCCTCGTCGAACGACTCTCCGGCGACGAGGCACCGGCACCCCGGCGGCCCCGGCCCGGCTACCGGCTGATCGTCCGGGAATCCACCGTTCCCCGCCCTCCGGGAGTGTCCGGCGGATCCTGACCGGGGCCGCGGCGCCCGGCACACCCGCCCGAGCCGTCCCCGCCCCGCCCGGCCGTCCGCTCGCCCCAAGGATCTCTGATGCCTCGCCCCACCGTGAACCGCAAACCGTTCGGCGTCCATGGGAACACGGACGTCGATGTCTGGACGCTCGACTCCGGCACCGGAGTCCGGGCCGAGATCCTCACCTACGGCGGCATCCTGCACCGGCTCACCGTGCCGGACACCGCAGGAGCCCCCGCGTCGGTCGTCCGGTCGCTGGCGGGCCTGGACGACTACACGGGCAGCAACCCGTTCTTCGGCGCTCTCATCGGCCGCTTCGCCAACCGCATCGCGCACGGCCGCTTCACCCTCGACGAGGCCGAGTACCAAGTCCCCGCCAACGACCGGGGACACGCCCTGCACGGCGGGCCCGACGGCTTCCACACCCGTGTCTGGCAGGCCGCCGGGGAGGCCACCGACACGGCCGCGACGCTCCGCCTCACGCTGCGCAGCCCCGACGGCGACATGGGATTCCCCGGGGCACTGGACGTCACCGTCACCTACGCCCTCGACGCGGCGGGCACACTCGCCCTCGACTACACCGCGACCACGGACCGCCCCACCGTCGTCAACCTCACCAACCACGCCTACTTCGACCTCGCCGCACAGGGAGACATCCTCGGCCACACGCTCCAGGTGGACGCCGACAGCTATCTCCCCGTCGACGAGGACGGCATTCCCGAGGGCCCGGCCACCGCGGTGCACGCCACCCCGTTCGACCTCACCACCCCGTGCACCGTCGGGGAACGGATCGCGCTCCCCGACGAACAGCTGCGCAGGGCGGGCGGCTTCGACCACTGCTGGATCCTCCGGGGGCCCGGCACGGGTCTGCGCCGGGCCGCCCGGCTCACCGCCCCCGGGGCCGGGCGCATCCTGGAGGTGTGGACCACCGAACCCGGCATCCAGGTCTACACCGCCAACCAGCTCGACGGCACCCTGGCCGCCCCCGGCGGCGGCCGCCACGACCGACACGGCGCCGTCTGCCTGGAGACCCAGCACCTGCCCGACTCGCCCAACCGGCCGGACCACCCCGGCACCGTGCTGCGCCCGGACGAATCCTTCCGCAGCCGGACCGAGTTCAGGTTCCCGCACCTCGCCGCCGTCACGGCCTGAACCTCCGGACACCCCCATGAAACGGCCCGGCCCGCGGATGTAGCGCACTCCGCGGGCCGGGCCTCCTGGTGTGCCGCGCTACTTCAGGTACGGCCCCGCCGCCCCGACCTTGCCCGGGGCGGCGTTGCTGCCGCCGAGGTCCAGGACGTAGACCCGCATGTTGCCCTTGCCGGGGGCCGCCACGCTCAGCCTGCCGTCCGCCACCACCCGGGTGTCACCGGTGACGGCGTCCCGGTAGGTGCCGTTGGGAATCCCGGTGTAGGCGGCCGCGCCGGTGACCGTCACCAGAGCGAAGCTGTCCACATTGCTCGCGGCGTCGGTGTAGCGCCGCTTGTACGCCATCCGGCCGGTGATGCCCTCGGTGGAGTACTGGCCCATCTGCAGGGCCGGAACGGCGCGGCGGATCTCGTTGAGCCGCTGGACGTGCTTGACCAGCGGTCTGCTCAGCGTGTCGGCGACCTCGCCGGTGGCCGAGGAGACCTGGCCGAAGCCGGACGCCTCGACCGTGCCGGCGAGGTGGTCGCCGTAGTAGGCGCGGCCGGTGGTCGCCAGTGGGCAGCTGGGCCCGCAGTCGATCTTCTTGCCGGCCTGGAACTCGATCTCCGATCCGTAGTAGAGGGTCGGGATGCCGCGGAAGGTCCACATCAGGGCCATGTTCTCGGCCCAGGCGTCGGTGCCGCCCGCATAGCGTTCGCTGCTCTTGTTGGGGCCGTAGTCGTGACTGTCCACGTAGACGACGTTGTACGTGGCGTCGTTGTAACTGTCGTCCGAGTCCTTGCCGTTGTTGTACGCGTTGTCGGCGTCACCGAAGTTCATGTGCATCCGCATGTCGATGACGTTCATGCCGGAGAACTCGCTGTGGTCCGGCGTGTGGTAGGCGTTCCCGTCCAGGAAGGCGTTGCGGGAGGCCGGCTGCGCCCCGGTGCCCAGTTTCTCCTCGTAGTCGTACATCTCCAGCGCGGCCCTGGTGTCGTCCGCGCTGTACTCCTTGCGTTCCTTCCAGGTGAAGAACTGCGCCGAGTGGTTGACCGATCCGCGGTTCCACTTGTCGTTCACGAACGCGCCCACCTCGCCGAAGACGAAGAAGTTCTTCGCGGCCCCGGCGCCGAAGTGCTGGGTGACTCGCTCCTGGATCGCGGGCAGGAAGCGGCGGTTCCACGTGGTGCGCGGAATGTGGACGGCGGTGTCGACGCGGAAGCCGTCGACGCCCATGTCGATGTACTTGTCGTACGCGCCGATCAGGTAGTTCTGGACCGGTGCCGACTCGGTGTTGAAGTCGGCCAGGTCCTCGTGCAGCCAGCAGGACCGCGAGTCCTCGCCCTCCCAGTTCCCCAGCCAGCAGTTGTGGTAGTACTCCTTCGGGAACATCTCCGAAGTCGGGTTGGGCCACTGACAGTTGTAGATCCGGTAGCCCTCGGCCGAGGTGGATCCGGTGGGCTTGCCCCAGTTGAGGCAGGTGTTGCCCGAGGGCTCAGCGGTGGACCACAGGTCGCCGTTGTAGTACGACTTCCCGGACTTCGTCTCGACGCTCACGCCGTCGTACTCGAAGCCCTCGTTCCTCTCGTCGTAGTACCAGCTCCACTGGTCGTCCCGGACGCCGTAGACGGTCGGGGTGTACAGGCCCTTGGCGCCCCAGCGCGAGGAGTGGTTGTAGACGACGTCCTGGTAGATCTTCATGCCCTTGGCGTGCGCGGCGTTGATCAGGTCCTGGTACGAGGCGCCCGCCGATTCGAGGCGGCCGTCGACCTTGTAGAAGTCGTAGCCGTGATACCCGTGGTAGTCGTAGTCGGACCGGTTCAGTACCACCGGAGTGATCCAGACGGCCGAGAACCCGAGGCCCTTGATGTAGTCGAGCTTGTTGACCAGACCCTTGAAGTCCCCTCGGAACATGGGGTCGTTATTGGCCGCGTTGCCGGACTTCACGTCCTGGCCGCCGCCCCTGTTATTACCGGCGTCCCCGTCGTTGAAGCGGGCGGTAAGGACGAAGTAGATCGGGTCCTTGCGCGGGTCGGTGCCCAGCGGTGTGCCCTGTGCGGCCGCCGGTGGTCTGGTGCCCGTGGTCGCCCTCGCGGCGGCCGAGGCGGCCGAGGTGTTGCCCGCCGCGTCGACCGCCTTGACGGTGTAGCTGTAGGCCGTTTTCTCCTCCAGACCGGCGTCGGAGAGGACGGTCGAGCCGACGTCGCTCACCGTCGTGCCCTTGCTGCCGCCGGTGCGCGTGACCTGATACTTCGTCACACCCCGGTTGTCGGTGGACGGTTCCCAGGTGAGTACGACCGACACCCCGTCCGCGTCGGCCTTCACCGCCGCGGGGGCGGTGGGTGCCTCGGTGTCCGCCGGTTCGGCGGCGCACGGATCCGCGGCGTCCTTGGTCACGGTCCTGTCCTTGACCGTGGAAACCCCTGCGGGGACGGTGTAGTCGCTGCCGTTGTTGTTGTCCCAGACCCCGTTGCCGTTGTTGAACGCGGCCTGCATCTTCGTCGCGGTTCCGAGACCGACCGACCGCTTCACCCAGCCGGTACAGGCCGCTTCCATGCCGACGCCCGGTACGGCCGTCCAGGAGCCGCCCGCCGGCTGGTAGTGCAGATTGGTGGTGCTCCAGCCGACGGTGGTGGTCGAGTAGTACACCGATGCGGTGTGCCCGGTACTCGGCGAGGAGGTCGGGGAGGGCGAGGGGTCCGGGTCGGTCCCGGTGGTGGCGCAGGGGTCGCTGTGCGCCACCACCCCGTCCTTGACGGTGATGGTGCCGGTCCCCAGCGCGTAGTTCTTCCCGGAGTTGTTGTCCCAGACCCCCGATCCGTCGGTGAACGTGGCGGCCAGTCCCGGCGAACTGCCCAGCGAAACGGTCTTCTTGACCCAGTCCGTGCACGCTGCCTCCATCCGCACGCCGGGCACGGCGGTCCAGGAACCGCCGTCGGGCGCGTAGTGAAGGTTGTACGCGGACCAGTCACGCGTCTTGGTGTAGTAGAAGACCGTCGCCGTGTTCTCGGAGGCCGCCACGGGTACGGCGGAGGAGGAGCCCGACGGGTCCGGTGCGGCGGTGAGCAGGCCCAGCAGCCCGGCCGCGGCGGCCGCCGCTGCCAGGGGCCGTCTGAGCCGCGGGCGGGGGGAGCGTTTCATTCGTCTCTCCAGGGGAGTACGACGGCCTCCCGGGCCGCCGCAGCCAACAGCGGGGTACTCATCGAGCACCCGCGGGTCCCGCCGGAGAACCCGGACGCGCCTCGGGGTTCGGGCGAGCAGTGCATCCGACAGCAAGGGCTGTCTGAATTTTGCTGCAATCTCTTGCGGTGAGGAAGTTACCTGGGCATGACAGGTGCGTAAAGGGCCCGGACGGCGCAGGTTGTCCGGGCTCCTGCGGCGACCGGTGACACCCCGTCCGGGAATGGCGGAGTGCGCCGGGCTGTTGCGGCGTTCATGACCTTCTTTGTGGACGTGACCGTGCGGGGCTACGAACTCGACACGCAGGGCCATCTGAACCAGGCCGTCTATCTCCAGTACGCGGAGCACGCGCGCTGGGAGCTGCTGCGGGCCGCCGGACTGCCCCAGGAGAAGCTGCTGGCCGACGGGGTGGGACCCGTCGCGCTCGAGGTCACCGTGAAGTTCCTGAAGGAGCTGCGGGGCGGTGAACGGGTGCGGGTGTCCTGCCGGTTCGACTACGGGAAGGGCAAGACCTTCACGGTCGCGCAGCAGATCCTCAAGGAGGACGGCACGGTGGCGGCGGACATCACCGGTGTCGCGGGCATCCTCGACCTGTCTACCCGCAGGCTGATCGCTGATCCGGGCGGCCGTCTCGCCTCGCTGGCCAAGGACCCGGAGCTGCTGAGCGGCTGACGGGGGTTCGGGATCCGGGTACCGGGCCCTGCCGGGGCCGCATCCCCTTGACCTCATTTCCTTGACCTCGTACTTGCCCGGATCGCTTCACCGGGTGTGGCCCGGGTGCGTAAAGTGCGAGCGGTCTCGGCGCCGTGCGCGCCTGGCAGCCCCGGCCGCGCGGATGGCGCGACCGAGGGGCCGGGCACCGGGGGGTGACGGGGATGACGGACGCGGGGCGTGCGGACGGGACCGGGACAGTCGGGACCGGGGATGCCGGGACCGGGGTGGACGGCGGGGGGATCGCGCCGCTGGACAGGCGGGTGTTCGCCGTCGCGGGCGTCGTCTTCGCCCTGCTGATGGCGCTGTCCACGCGCTACGGCTTCCACCGCGACGAGCTGTACTTCCTCGACTCCGCCCGGCACCTCCAGGCGAGCTATGTGGATCAGCCGGCGCTGGCGCCGCTGCTCGCCCGGCTCTCGCTGTCGTTGTTCGGCGTCTCGGAGGCGGGTCTGCGACTGTGGCCCGCGCTGGCTGCCGCCGGCACGGTGGTCGTGGGCGGGCTGACCGCGCGGGAGTTCGGCGGCGCACGGCGGGCGCAGCTGCTCGCCGCGATCGCGACGGGCACCATGCCCGTGCTGCTGAGCAGCGGGCACGTCGCCAACACGACGTCGTACGAAGTGCTGGCGTGGGCGGCGATCGCGTTCACGGTCACGCGGATCGGCCGTACCGGCGACACCCGGTGGTGGCCCGCCGGGGGAGCGCTGGTCGGCATCGGTGCGGAATTCAATCACCTCGCGGTGATCTTCGGGGCCGTCCTGCTGGCCGTTGCCCTGCTCGGTCCGGCCCGCCGGACCGTGGCCGACCGCCGGCTGCTCGCGGGCGCGGCGATCGCCGTGCCGCTCGTGCTGCCCGATCTGTGGTGGCAGGCGCGGCACGGCTGGGCCATGTTCGAGATGACGCGGGCACTCAACGCGGAGCACGGTGGCCCGGGGAACATCGTCACCTGGATCGTGGGGCAGCTCAGCATGTCCTGTCTGGTGATGACGTTGTTGTGGGTGGCAGGCCTGAGGTTCCTGTGGCGGTCCGGCCGGCCGCTGTGGCGGTACCTGGCGATCACGTACGCCGTGCTGTTCGTGTTGTTCGCCGTGACGACCGGAGCCCAGGTGTACTACCTGGGCGGGCTGTACGTGTGCCTGCTGGCGGCCGGGGCCGTGGGCCTCGACGGCTGGCTGCACTCCCGCCCCGAACGGCTGCGCGCCCTGCTGGCCGGAACGGCCGTCTCGGCCACGCTGTCCGCCGTGATCGTGCTGCCGGTGCTGCCGTCCTCCGGCGTGGCCTGGACGTACGGCATCAGCGCGACGTCGGGGGAGACCCTGGGCTGGCCCCAACTGGTCGGCACCGTAGAGCAGGTATGGACCGGGCTCCCGTCCGAGCAGCGTGCGAACGCGGTGATCTTCGCGGCGGACTACAGCGAGGCCGGCGCCATCAACGAACTGGGCCGGAGCGCCGGACTGCCCACCGCTGCGGGTGCGCAGAACACCGACTGGTGGTGGGGCGCCGGCAACCCGGACGCCACGACCGTGGTGGCCGTCGCCCCCGGCCCCGCATACGCCCCCGGGTACACCGCCCACCTGCGCCGGTACTTCCGGCACGTCCGCGTGGCCGCCACCCTCTCTACACCGGGCGGCGTGCACAACATCGAATCGGGAGGGCACGTCTACATCTGCACCGGCCCCCGCCGCCCCTGGGGCGCGACGTGGCCCGAGCTGCGCACCTACGCGTGACGGCTCACCGCCGCCTCGTGCGCCCGTCTCCCGGTGTGACCGGCGTCAAGCTACGACGGATCTCGTATTATGGGGACTCCGGACGAAGCGACGATGCGGAGCCACCGTGACCCCTGCCAGTGCCACAGAAGCGGCCGTCGGCGCCCGCACGCTGGCCCACCCGGCACGTGACGAGATCAGGATCGAGTCGGTGCTGCACGCGCTCTCCGACCCGGTGCGGCTGTGCGTGGTGCGTGAACTGGCCGCCGCGGACGAGGAACTCACCTGTTCCCGGTTCGATCTGCCGGTGACCAAGTCGACCACCACGCACCACTTCCGGGTGCTGCGCGAGAGCGGCATCGTCCAGCAGATCTACCGGGGCACCGCCAAGATGAACGGGCTGCGCCGCGAGGACCTGGAGGCGCTGTTCCCCGGACTGCTGGATCGCGTGCTCGAAGCCGCGAACCGGCAGGCGGACCGGCTCGGCGAGGGCTGACCGGCTCGACGGGGGCCGACGGCCCGCGCCACCGCCGTGCGCGGCCCCTACGCGAGGCTGTCGCCCCGGGCCGCGTCCATCAGTCCCGGCCAGTCCGGGATCTTCACGGGCCCGCGGCCGAGCGACCGGCCCAGGGCCGCCTCCGCCCGTTCGATCGACAGCCAGCCGTCCCACTCCACCGGCCTCAGCCCGCACGCCCGCAACGCGGCCACCGGATCCGGCGCGGCGGGGCGTCCGGCGAGCAGCGGGGCGTCCTCGGCCAAGGAGGCGACCGTCTCCTTGGCGCACGACCGGTTCGATCCGATGACCCCGGTCGGGCCCCGCTTGATCCACCCCGCGACGTACTGCCCGGGCGACGGGACCGCGCCCCGCAGCACCCGGCCGGCCAGGTGGGGCACCGTCCCGCGTACCGGGTCGAAGGGCAGACCGGGCAGGGGCATCCCCCGGTAGCCGACCGCCCGCAGTACGAGCTGCGCGTCGATCTCCTCGAACGTACCGGTGTCCCGTACGCCGCCGGTGCTGTCCGGTGCCGTACGGGCGAACCGCACACCGGCCACCCGCCCCCGGCGCTCAAGGAGCGCGACCGGGCGCAGGTAGAACCGCAGCCCGATGGTCCGGGCCGGTGTCCGTCCGTCGGCAGAGGCGTCCGCGGCCCACCCGCGCAGCACGTCGAGGTTCCGCCGCACCATCGCGGGGAGCGCCGGGGAGCCCGGTGCCGTACCGGCGTACGCCGGGTCCAGGACGAGCTCCGCCGGGTCCACGGTGATCCGCGCCCCGGGAAGCGCGCCGAGTTCCCGGAGCTCCTTGGTGGTGAACCTGGCCTGCGAGGGTCCCCGTCTGCCCGCCATGTGAATCTCACGCACCCGGCTGCCGGCCAGGGCGCCGAGCGCGGGCTCCGGCACATCGGTGGGCCGCAGTTCATCGGCGCCCCGCGCGAGGATCCGCGCCACGTCGACGGCGACATTGCCGATCCCGATCACCACGACGGAACGGGCCTGCAGCGCGAAACGGCCGGCGGCCGCATCGGGGTGAGCGCTGTACCAGGAGACGAAGTCGGTCGCCGAGTGGCTGCCGGGCAGCTCCTCCCCGGGGATGCCCAGCGGGCGGTCCGTGGCCGCCCCGACGCAGTAGACCACCGCCTGGTACAGCCCGCCGAGCTGCTCCGGCGACACCCCGTCCCCGCCCACCGGGACATTGCCGACGAACGTGACCCGCTCGTGCTCCAGGACGGCCCGCAGGCTCTGCTGGAGCGATTTGATCTTCTCGTGGTCCGGGGCGACGCCGTACCGCACCAGGCCGTACGGACAGGGCAGCCGGTCCAGGACGTGCACCCGCACACCGGGCAGCAGGGGATGCGCCACCAGTGCCTGGGCAGCGTAGATTCCGCTGGGGCCGGAGCCGACGACGGCAACGCGTTGCACGGCGCACCTCTTCCCTGAGGGTGCCTCCAGCATCGCACCGGCGGCGCCCGACGGGGGAGAGGTGCGCCGGGTGTTTCGTCAGGAGGGGAGAGCGCGCATCCGGCTGATCTCGGTGGTCTGCTGGGCGACGACGTCGTCGGCCATCTCCTCGACCTGGACGTTGTTCCCCTCCGAGAGCACCTCGGTCGCCATGCTGACCGCACCCTGGTGGTGGGTGATCATGCGCTTGAGGAACAGCTGGTCGAAGGCCTTGCCCTTCGCGGCCCGGAGCTGTTCCAGCTGGGCGGCGGTGGCCATGCCGGGCATGGCGCCGTGGTCATGGCCGTCGGCCTGCTCCGTCCGGCCGTGGCGGCTGAGCCAGCCCTTCATCGCGCCGATCTCGGGCTGCTGGGCCGCGGTGATGCGCTCGGCGAGCCGCTTGACCGCGGCCGAGCCGGAGCGGGAGGGGACCAGACGGGTCAGTACCAGTGCCTGGGCATGGTGCTGGATCATCATCCGGACGTAGCGGACGTCCGCCGAGTTGGGGGTGTCCACCCCGGCGGCGGCCTTCGCGGCCTCCGAGGCCGAGAGCGTACGTGCCGGCTCACCCGGCTTTCCGGGGGCCACGACCGAACCGCCCCCGCCCGCCCGGTCCTCCGGGCCGTTGTCACCGCCGCTCCCGTCGCATCCGGCCGAGGTGAGCACGGCTGCGGTGGCGGCGGCGAGGGCGATTCCGCGGAACCGCCGGGACTGACGACGAATCAACAAAGCGACCTCCGTTGATACATGGGTGGTTGCGCTCTGTCCTAGCACGTCAACGCACAGCTGTGATCAGAAACTTTCATTACGTCTCTGTTGCCATCTGTTGAGATGCCCATGGCAAGGACGATACTGCCGGAGTCCGTGAACCGGTCAACCACATTCGGATCCATGGGAGGACGCAGTGACCTCGTTGCACACCACCCCGGTGCGGCGCAGACGTCTGGGCGTGGCGGCTGCCGCCGCCGGGCTCTTCGCCACTCTGCTGATGGCCGGACCCGCGGCCGCGACACCCGACCCAGGTGACTCGGCCGCGACCCGAACCGAAGTCTCCACGCGCCAGGAGGCGGAGGCGACCGCCGCGATCAAGAGCGGTGAGGTACCCGGCGTGGACGAGATCGTCCACAGCCCCAACATCACCCATCTCGCCAACGTCCCGAAGGATGCGCTCCAGGGACTGAACACGGACCTGGCCTTCCAGGGGAAGTACGCCTACGCCGGGAACTACGACGGCTTCAGGATCTTCGACATCAGCAATCCGAAGTCGCCGAAGACGGTCGCCCAGGTCCTGTGCCCCGGATCGCAGAACGACATCTCCGTCTCCGGGAACCTGCTCTTCCTGTCGACCGACTCCTCGCGCAGCGACAACTCGTGTGCGAGCACCACCCAGCCCGCCACGGAGAAGTCCTCCTGGGAGGGCATGAAGGTCTTCGACATCAGCGACAAGCGCAATCCGAAGTACGTCGCCGCCGTCGAGACCGCGTGCGGATCGCACACCCACACGCTCGTCCCCGAGCGCAAGAACGTGTACGTGTACGTCTCCTCGTACTCGCCGAGCGAGGCGTTCCCGGACTGCCGGCCGCCGCATGACGGGATCTCCGTCATCAAGGTGCCGCGCCAGGCACCCGAGAAGTCCCGCGTCGTGAACTTCCCGGTGCTCTTCCCCGACGGCGGGAACCCGGGCGCGCCCACGAACCCGGGCGTGTCCAAGACCACCGGCTGCCACGACATCACCGTGCTGCCCTCGAAGGACCTGGCTGCCGGCGCGTGCATGGGAGACGGGCTGCTGTTCTCCATCAAGGACCCGGAGAACCCGAAGATCATCGACCGGGTGCAGGACAACGTGAACTTCGCGTTCTGGCACTCGGCGACGTTCAACCAGCGCGCGGACAAGGTCGTCTTCACCGATGAGCTGGGCGGTGGCAGCGCGGCCACCTGCAACGAGGAGATCGGTCCGAAGCGCGGTGCCGACGGCATCTACGACATCGTCGGCAGGGGCGACCACCGAAAGCTGGTCTTCCGCAGCTACTTCAAGATCGACCGCCCGCAGGCCGACACCGAGGTCTGCGTCGCCCACAACGGTTCGATCATTCCGGTCAAGGGCCGTGACCTGATGGTCCAGGCCTGGTACCAGGGCGGAGTCTCGGTCTGGGACTTCACCGACTCGTCGAAGCCGAAGGAGATCGGCTTCTTCGAGCGCGGTCCCGTCAGCACGGATGAGGTCACCACGGCCGGTCCCTGGTCGGCGTACTACTACAACGGCTACATCTACTCCAACGACATCGCCAAGGGCTTCGACGTCCTGAGGATCGACGACCGGCGCACTGATCCGGCGAAGCGGGTGCGCACGGACGAGCTCAATGTCCAGACGCAGCCGGACTACTTCGACCGCTGATCCGACGGCCGGACCGCCGCAGGGCGGGACGGCCTGCCCGCCCCGACCGTCACACGGTCCCGCCGGGGGTTCCTCACCCGGCGGGACCGGCGCGCTCCGCGGAGCCCGGCCCGCCGGGGGTGACCGCTGGTTCCGGCGACGCGGGGGATCGCCGGAAACAGACGTCTCAGGCCGCCTCGTACAGGTGCGCCCGACCGCCCCGCCACTCGACCCACTCGGGGCTGTCCAGAATCCGCTCGGGGTCGTCGAGCCCCGCGCCCTCCAGGAACACGATCACATCGTGATCGGAGTGCGCGAGGCCGAGTATCTGGACCCGCCCGTCGCGCTGCACGGTGACGCGTCGCCCGCCTGAGGGGGACGGACGGAAGATCACGATCGGGGGAGAAGTCATGCCTCCAGGGTGCGGCGCCCCGAAGGCCGCCGCACAGCGAACCGGAAACCCGGCCCCGGAGCCGATCAGTCGGGTGTGCGGAGGGCGAGCGCGGCCGTCCCGCCGGGCAGCGGTCAGGCTGCGGACCGGGAGCCGCCGCCCGTGGCCGCGGCCCATTCGACCAGCAAGCGCTGGTACTCCTCCTCGTCCTCCGGGGACAGGCGTCCGCCCGAGCGCTGCCACAGTTCGCGAATGTCTTCATTCACCGCTGAGGCGGAACGCACGGAACCGGACGGGTACGGAGTCGGGGACATACCTACCAGGCTAAGGCCCCCATGTGACAATCAGACCCATTGGGCGCAGGGGACATCTCTCACATGTTCCTCAGGCAACCTCGGGCACCAATCCGAGCTCCCGTAGCCCGTACGGCCGCTCGACCAGCGGCGCGTGCTCCACGAAACGCACCTCACAGCCCAGCGCGGCGGCTCCGGCGTCCGCGTGCCGGTCGTCGCCGACCATCACCACATCCGTCGGATGCTGTCCCAGAAGTGTGCAGGCCGTGTGGAAGAGCTGTGCGTCCGGCTTCTGGATGCCGTGCTCGAAGGACAGCACGTACGCGTCCACGAAGGCGTCCAGGCCGTGGGCCCGGAAGACCGGCCGCAGATCCCAGCCGATGTTGCTGACCACGCCGATCCGGACACCGCTGCCGGCCAGCGCGCCCAGCACCTCGGCCGCGTCCGGATACGGACACCAGGCATCCGGGGTCCGGTGCCGTTCGTACAGCGCGTCGTACAGCCCGGGATCAGGCAGCGCGACCTGGCGGGCCAGACCGGTGTACGCGGCCCGGTGCCGGTGCACGCTCTCGTCACGGGAGGCCCAGTCCTCCGCCAGGGCTTCCGGCACCCGCTGCGGACTGGGTCCGCCCGGCAGCGCGCAGGCGGCCTCCAGCTCCCGTGCGTACCGGTCGAAGTCGGCCTCGTCCACGCTCACCCCCCGCGCGGCGCAGGCCGCGGCGAGCCAGGACCGGACGGATTCGATCCGGAACAGCGTCCCGGAGAAGTCGAAGAGCACACCCTTGATCGGCATGGCCAGATCCTCGCCGATGCGCCGACGACGCGGCAAGGATGTCTGTTCAGACATCGCGCGAAGGCTGTTCACGCGACTCGTACCGTTTGAATCCCGCGACCGCGAACGCGACCAGCGCGGCCCCCAGCAGCCACCCGCCCAGCACATCGGACGGCCAGTGCACGCCCAGGTAGAGCCGGGTGACACCCACCCCGAGCACCGAGACCCACGCCGCCACCAGGGCCGCCCGCCACATCCCGGGTCCGGCGCCGTGCCGGCGCAGCAGCCACAGCAGCAGTCCGCAGCTCACCACGGCCGTCAGCGCGTGCCCGGACGGGAACGCCGCGTAGTGGGCGGAGTCCACCGGGTCCGGCCACTGGGGACGCTCGCGGCCGACAGCGGCCTTGATCCCCTGCTGCAACAGGCTGGAGAACAGGCTCGTCGCCGCCACCCAGCCCGCGAGCGGCCGGGCGCCGCGCCACCACAGGGCCACCACGGCGACGGCGATCAGAGCGCGCATCGTCCAGGGGTCCCACAGCCAGTCCGTCAGCACCCGGTTGACGTGGACGAGGCCGGGCTCCGTCACCGCCCGCCGGTGCAATGCGTCGGCGACCGTACGGTCCAGGCTCATCAGCGGGGACCACCGCGCGGCGACCAGGGCCAGCAGCGCCAGGAAGAGGGCCGCACAGACGGTCCCGGTCCGCAGGGCCTGCCGAGCGGTGCGGATACGGTCCGGACGGGAGAGGAGCTGGGAGTGGTGCATGGAGAGATCCTCTCCGACGCGAGGTGCGTGGGGCCACCCCCGTGCTCCGGTCCCGGAGGGTGTGTTCCGCCGGCCCGGGGCGCTGCCTTGCTAACCCAGGGCGCTGATCGCCGGAACGAGTGCGACCAGCAGCGGAACCGCCGGCACGAGCGCGGCCGCCGCGGTCAGCCGCAGCCGGCGG
>NZ_JAFMPZ010000191.1 GCF_017353455.1 Streptomyces laculatispora | reverse complement strand
CCCCAGAAGAGCCCGGCCCCCGTCGCGCGACGACGCAGGCCCGCTCGCCACCCACACCCGAAAGCGACGTTGGAACCGTGGAGAATCCGAACACCACTTACGCGCCGACGGCGCACGGGAACGGCGGGACGGTCCATTCCCTGCTCGACGACGCGACCGCCGACACCCCCGACGGGCGGTGCCTGCACGACTCCGCCGGCGAGGTGACGTACCGGCGGATGGCCGAACTCAGCCACGGCTTCGCCGACTGGCTCACCGCGCGGGGCGCGGCCCGCGGCGACCGGCTGCTCGTCCAGCTGCCCAGCCGTCGGGAGCTGGTGGCCATGGTCTACGGGGCCTCGCGCCTCGGTGTGATCCTGGTGCCGCTCAACCCCGCGATGAAGGAGTACCACCTCCGCTCCGTCATCGAGGACGCCGAACCCTCCCTGATCATCGGCGACGGCCCCTCCACCGAGGTCCTCGGCCGGGCCGCCGGCCTCCCTGTGCACGACCTCGCGACGGTCTGGCCCCACGTCGAGGAGGCCGCCCGGCGTCCGGCGCCCCCGCGCCCCGCCATCAGCGCCGACGACACCGCGTTCCTCGTCTACACCTCCGGCTCCACCGCGGCGCCCAAGGCGGTCATCTGCCCGCACGCGCAGGTCACCTTCGCCTCCCGCGCCATCCAGGAGGTGCTGGGCTACCGGCCGGACGACGTCGTCTTCTGCCGGTTCCCGATCTCCTGGGACTACGGCCTGTACAAGGTGCTGCTCGCCTGCCTGGGACGCTCCCAACTGGTCCTGGACGGGGGCGAGTCCGACCTCGTACTGCTGCGCCGGATGCGGGAGACCGGCGCGACCGTGGTGCCCATCGTTCCCTCGCTGGCCACGATGATCGGCACCCTCGCCCGGCGCGACACCCAGGACCCGCCCCCGGTACGGATGTTCACCAACACCGGCGCCGCGCTGCCCGCCCACGCGGTCGCCGCCCTGCGCGAGGCGTTCCCCGGCGTACAGGTGGTCCGCCAGTTCGGGCAGACCGAGTGCAAGCGCGTCTCCATCATGCCGCCGGACCAGGAGAACGAGCGCCCCCAGTCGGTCGGCCTGCCCCTGCCCGGCACCACCGTTCTGATCCTCGACGCCGAGGGCCGGTCCCTCCCGGCCGGCGAGACCGGCGAGATCGTCGCCGTGGGCCCGCACGTCATGCCCGGCTACTGGCGCCGCCCCGAACTCTCGGCGCGCACCTTCCGCCGCGACGCCGGCACCGGGGCGCTGCGGCTCCACACCGGCGACTACGGCCGGCTCGACGAGGACGGCTACCTCTACTTCGAGGGCCGCCGCGACGACATGTTCAAGCGCAAGGGCATCCGGATGAGCACGGTGGAGATCGAGGCCGCCGCCATGGACATCCCCGGCGTGCGCACCGCCACGGCGCTGCCCCCCACCGACACCCGGGACCTGGTCATCTTCGCCGAGACCGAACTGCCCCCGCACACCGTGCTCAAGGAGCTGGCCGAGCGTCTGGAGTCGGCCAAGGTGCCCGCCCTGTGCCGGGTCCTGGACGAACTGCCACTCAGCCTGCACGGGAAGAACGCCCGCCAGGTACTGACCGAGATGATCGACGGGGAAGGGCGATGAGCCGCTACCAGGCACTGGCCGAACGCTTCGGCACACCGCTGTACGTGTACGACCTCGACGAGCTCGACGCGGCCCGGCAGCAGCTGTCCGACGCGCTGCCGCAGGAGTTCACCCTCTTCTACGCCCTCAAGGCCAACCCCCACCCGGGTCTGGTCCGGGCCCTGCGCGAGGGCGAGGGCCGCCACTGCCGGCCCGAGATCAGCTCCACCGGCGAGCTGGAGTCCGCCCTCGCCGCCGGATTCCGCGGCGAGGACTGCCTCTACACCGGCCCCGGCAAGACCGCGGGCGAGCTGGACGAGGCGATCCGCCGGGGTGTCCGCGTCTTCTCCACCGACTCGGTCTCCGACGTCCGCCACGTGGCCGCCGCCGCCCTGGCGAACGGAGTGACCGCCGACTGCCTGCTGCGCGTCAACAGCGCGACCGCCAGCGCCACCAGCAGCATCCGGATGACCGGCACCCCCTCGCAGTTCGGCTTCGACAGCGAGACCCTGGCCGACGTCGTCCCCGAGCTGCGCACCGTCGCGGGCGTCCGCATCACCGGGATGCACTTCTTCCCGCTGAGCAACGCCAAGGACGAGGAGAGCCTCGTCGGCGAGTTCCTGCACACCATCGAGCTGGCCGCCCGCCTCCAGCACGAACTGGACCTCCCCCTGCGCTTCCTCGACATCGGCGGCGGCTTCACCGTGCCGTACGCCGTGCCCGGCAGCCGGGGCAGCTACCCCAAGCTGCGCGGCGAACTCGCGGCCGCGCTGGACACCCACTTCCCGCGGTGGCGGACCGAGGGCCCCGAGATCGCCTGCGAGTCGGGCCGCTACCTCGTCGGCGCGAGCGGCACGCTGGTCGCCTCGGTCAGCAACGTCAAGGTCAGCCGCGGCCGCAAGTTCGTCATCCTCGACGCGGGCATCAACACCTTCGGTGGCATGTCCGGCCTGGGCCGGCTGCTGCCCGTCGCCGTCGGGACCGAATCCGGGGAGTGCGTCGAATCCGCCAGCCTGGTGGGACCGCTGTGCACGCCCGGCGACATCCTCGGCCGCGAGATCGGCCTGCCCGCGCTCGCCCCCGGCGACCTGGTGACGATCCCCAACGCCGGGGCGTACGGGCCGACCGCCAGCCTGCTGATGTTCCTGGGCCGCCCGGCCCCCACCGAGGTGGTCGTGCGGGGTGACACGGTGCTCTCCGTCTCCCGGATCGAGCACAGCCGCTCCTACGTGGCCGTGGACGGACCGTCCGCCGGCACCGGTGCGGGAGGGACCGCATGAGCGCCGGCCTCACGCACGGCGCCACGAGCGCCGTGAGCGCGGCGGGTGACCGGCGCGGCACCGTGGTCGTCACGACCGTGGCCTCCGACTCGCACACCTGGAACCTCGTCTTCCTCCAGCTGCTCATCGAGGAGCTGGGCTACCAGGTGATCAACCTGGGACCGTGCGTCCCGGACCAGGTCCTCGTCGACGCCTGCCGGGAGACCGCGCCCGACCTGGTGGTGATCAGCAGTGTCAACGGGCACGGCCACCAGGACGGCCTGCGCGTCATCGACGCGCTGCGCGCGTGCGGTGAACTGACCTCGACCCCGGTGGTCATCGGCGGCAAGCTCGGCGTCGCCGGGCAGCAGAGCGACGCGGCGATCGGTGAGCTGATCTCCGCCGGTTTCGACGCCGTCTTCGACGACGCCTCCACCACCACCAGGGAGTTCAGCCGCTTCGTCGGCGCGCTGCCCGCCGCCCCCCGCGCCCTGGAGCGTACCGAGGTCGTGGCGTGAGACCGGGCGCGCGCCCGCTCCGGCGGACGTCCGATGGGGCGCGCCCGGTGGACTTCGGAGCCTTCGTCCGGGCGAGGAGCCGCGCCGGTGACCTGGTGGTGCAGCCCCGGATGGGGTTCAGCGACCCCGCCACCATGCGCGCGGGGCTGGCCGCGACCCGCGCCGCCGACGCCGCGACGGTCGGCACCATCACCCTCGACAGCTATACGAGGGTCGGCGAACTCGACTCCGTGGAAAGCGCGTTGCGCGCCGGGGCCGATCTCAACGGCTACCCCATCGTCAGCTACGACCGGGCCGTGACCGGGCAGGTCCTCGCGGGCATCAGGGACGAGGCGTTCCCGGTCCAGGTCCGGCACGGATCGGCCGTCCCCGGGGACATCTTCGCCGCGCTGCGCAGGACACTGATCAACGCCACCGAGGGCGGCCCCGTCTCCTACTGCCTGCCCTACGGAAGGACTCCGCTGGACGAGTCCGTACGGAACTGGGCCCGCTGCACCGAGGATTTCGCACAACTGCGGGAATCGGGAGTGGAACCGCATCTGGAGACGTTCGGCGGCTGCATGCTCGGGCAATTGTGCCCACCCAGCCAGCTGGTGGCGATCAGTGTGCTCGAAGCGCTTTTCTTCTGCGGGCACGGAATACGCAGTGTGTCGCTCAGTTATGCCCAGCAGACCCACCCGGAGCAGGACCGGGAAGCGGTCGCGGCGCTGCGGCGGCTCTGTGCCGAATTACTTCCGACGCCCAACTGGCACGTGGTCATCTACGCCTACATGGGCGTGTACCCGACCACGGACGAAGGCGCCTATCTGCTGCTCGACCAGGCGACGCGCCTCGCCGTCGACTCCGGCTCGGAGCGGCTCATCGTGAAGACGGTGGCGGAGTCCCGCCGTATCCCGACCGTCGCGGAGAACATCGCGGCGCTGGAGTCCGCGGCCCGGACCGCCAGGACGGCGCCGGCCGGCGGCCCGGCCTCCACGGAGGCCGACTCGCAGACATACCTGGAGGCCAGAGCCCTGATCGAGGGTGTACTCGAACTGGCCCCGGACATCGGGCACGCACTCGTACTGGCCTTCAGACAGGGCGCTCTGGACATCCCCTACTGCCTGCACCCGGACAACCACGGGCGGGCCCGCAGCTATATCGACGGCGACGGCCGGCTCCGGTGGGCCGGCATCGGGCGGCTGCCGCTGGCCGGGCTCGCCGGCCGGGCCCGCGGCCGGGACGTCACATCGTCGGGACTGATCGCCGATCTCTCCTACGTGCAAAGGGCGTTCGACCGGGCGGCGATGGAATCCGGCCGTGCCCCGAACCGCGAAGGTGCGGACATCGCACCGGTCGGACAACGGTCGCTCTCCCCTGGTGAATAGCGGGAGAGATCTCAGGTCTTAGGGGGGCGCTAGGGGCTGTGCGCGGCCTTTCGCCTTCATAGCGTGACCCGCAGTGGTGCGGTTCCTTGGTGAATTCCGTCCGGCGACGGGCGACAATTGTGTGGAGTGCAGATGACTGAGTCGGAAAACTTCGTCTCTGGCACCGACGGTGTGCCGGACGGGGGCACGGTGCAGCGGTCCGCACTCGTGCGTGAGCTGGAATCCCTCCCCACCTCGGAGCAGACCCGGGTGCTGCTCGGCCTGGTGCGGGAGAGCACCGAGGCCGTACTGCGGCAGACCCGGCCGGACACCACGCAGACCGTGGACCCGGCCCGCGCCTTCCGCGAACTGGGGCTCGACTCCGTGGCGCTGGTGGCCCTGCACGCCCGGCTCACCGCGGCCACCGGCCTCCCGCTGCCCCCTACGGTCGCCTTCGACCACCCCTCACCGGCCGCGCTCGCCGCGCATCTGCGCACCGAGGCCCTGGGCCTGCCCGATCTGCCCGACCCGGTCGTCGCACCGGGCATCGCCACCGACGACCCGATCGCCGTCGTCGGCATCGGCTGCCGCTACCCCGGCGACGTGTCGTCCCCCGAGGACCTGTGGCGGCTGGTCGCCGACGGCACCCACATCCGCGACGAGTTCCCCACCGACCGGGGCTGGGACCTCGACCGGCTCTTCGACGACGACCCCGCGACCCCCGGCACCACCTACGCCCGGCACGGCGGATTCCTGTCCGGTGCGGCCGAGTTCGACGCGGACTTCTTCTCCATCAGCCCCCGTGAAGCACTCGCGATGGACCCGCAGCAGCGCCTCGTGCTGGAGACCGTGTGGGAGGCCGTGGAGCGGGCCGGGATCGACGCGCGGACCCTGCGCTCCAGCCGGACCGGCGTCTTCGTCGCCGCCGAGCCGCAGGAGTACGCGATGCGCCTGCACGAGGCGCCGGACGGCCTGGACGGATACCTGCTCAGCGGCAACGCCCCCAGCGTGGTCTCCGGCCGGGTCGCGTACACGCTCGGTCTGGAGGGCCCCGCGCTGACCGTCGACACCGCCTGCTCGGGTTCACTGGTCGGCCTCCACCTCGCCGTCCAGTCCCTGCGGCGCGGCGAGTGCACCCTCGCGCTGGCGGGCGGGGTCGCCGTCATGGGCAGCCCCGGCGTGTTCACCGCGTTCAGCCGGCAGCGCGGACTCGCGGCCGACGGCACGGTCAAGGCGTTCGCCGCCGCCGCGGACGGTACGGCGTTCGCCGAGGGCGCCGGTGTGTTCGTCCTGGAACGCCTCTCCGACGCACGGGCCAACAACCACCCGGTCCTCGCCGTCCTGCGCGGTACGGCCATCAACCAGGACGGCGCGTCCAACGGCCTGACCGCGCCGAGCGGCCGCGCCCAGCGCCAGGTCATCCGCCAGGCACTCGCGGACGCCGGACTCACCGCCGGCGAGGTCGACGCCGTCGAGGCGCACGGCACCGGCACCACGCTCGGCGACCCCATCGAGGCCCAGGCACTGATCGCCACCTACGGGCAGGAGCGCACCGACGGGCCGGTCTGGCTCGGTTCGGTGAAGTCGAACATCGGGCACACCCAGGCGGCGGCGGGCTCGGCCGGCCTGATCAAGATGATCATGGCGATGCGTCATGGTGTGCTGCCCGCGACGCTGCACGTGGACGCCCCCTCACCCAACGTCGACTGGTCGGCGGGGGAGGTCCGGCTGCTGACCGAACCCGTGCCGTGGGCGCCCGGCGAGCGCCCCCGCCGGGCCGCCGTCTCCTCCTTCGGCGTCAGCGGCACCAACGCCCACATCGTCGTCGAGGAGCCCCCGGCCGAGACCGCGCGGAGCGCCGCCGCCGAGGGCGACGGCACCGCGGCCGACGACGGACGGCCCCTGCCGGCGACACTCTCCGCCAGGACCGGGGCCGCCCTGCGCGACCAGGCCGGACGCCTGCTGACGCACATCGAGAACACCCCCGACGCCCGTCCGCTCGACCTCGCCCATTCGCTGGCGGCCACCCGCTCCGCGCTGCCCCACCGCGCCGTGGTGCTCGCCGGCGACCGCGCGGGCCTCCTCGACGGACTGCGCGCCGTGGCGGAGGGCCGCGACGCCCCCGGCGTGTTCACCTCGGTCACCGGCGGCGGCACCGCGTTCCTCTTCACCGGCCAGGGCAGCCAGCGCCTCGCCATGGGACGCCGGCTGTACGAGGCCCACCCGGCCTACGCCAAGGCCCTCGACGACGCCATCGGCTACCTCGACCTCCAGCTCGACCGCTCCCTGTGGGACGTCCTGTTCGCCGACGAGGACACGCCCGAAGCGGCCCTGCTGGACGGCACCATGTACGCGCAGGCGGCCCTCTTCGCCGTCGAGGTCGCCCTGTTCAGGCTCCTGGAGTCCTGGGGCGTCCACCCCGACTACGTGGCCGGGCACTCCATCGGCGAGCTGACCGCCGCCCACGTCGCCGGTGTCCTCTCGCTCGACGACGCCGCCACCCTCGTCGCGGCACGCGGCCGGCTGATGCAGGCACTGCCCGAGGGCGGCGCCATGATCGCCGTGGAGGCCGCCGAGGAGACGGTGGAGCCGCTCCTCGCGCACTGCCGCGACACGGTGAGCATCGCCGCCGTCAACGGCCCCCGCTCCGTCGTCCTGTCCGGCCACGAGGAGACGGTCACCGCCGTAGCCGCCCGGCTGGAGGCCGACGGGCACCGCACCAAGCGGCTCCGGGTCAGCCACGCGTTCCACTCGCCCCTCATGGCACCCATGCTCGACGACTTCCGGCAGATCGCCCGGATCCTCAGCTACACCGCACCCAAGCTCCCCGTGGTCTCCGCCCTCACCGGCCGGCTCGCCACCGCCGGGGAACTCACCGACCCCGAGTACTGGGTACGGCACATCTGCGCGCCCGTACGCTTCCACGACGCCGTCGCCTCCCTCACGGACCGGGGCGTCGCCACCTTCCTCGAACTGGGACCCGACCCGGTGCTCTGCGCCATGGGCCGCACCGGCGCCGACCCGGCAGCGGTGTTCACCCCGCTCCTGCGGCGCGGACACGACGAGCCGCACCAGCTGCTCAGCGCCCTGGCCGTCGCCCACACGCGCGGCACCCGCGTCGACTGGCACGCCTTCTTCGCCGGCGCCGGCGCCCACCGCGTCGAACTGCCCACCTACGCCTTCCAGCGCGAACGGTTCTGGCTCAGCGCCCCCGACGCCGCCCAGGACGCGACCGCGCTCGGCCAGGTCGCCGCCGGGCACCCCCTGCTGGGCGCGGTGGTGGGCCTCGCGGACACCGGAGGCGCCGTCCTCACCGGGCGGGTCTCGCTGCGCTCGCACCCCTGGCTCGCCGACCACGTGATCGACGGCCATGTCCTGCTGCCCGGCACCGCGTTCGTCGACCTCGCGGTACGGGCCGGCGAACAGACCGGCTGCGAACGCCTCGACGAACTGGTCATGGCGGCCCCGCTGATCCTGCCCGGCACGGGCGGCGTCGCCCTCCAGATCGTCGTCGACGCCCCCGATGCCACCGGCCGGCGCCCCGTCGCCTTCTACTCGCGCGACGAGGACGCCCCCGCCGACGCGCCCTGGACCCGGCACGCCACCGGCCGCCTGGCCCCCCGGGACCCGTCCGGCCGGCAGACCGCGCACTTCGCCTCGGGTACCTGGCCGCCACCCGGCGCCGAACCCGTCGACATCACCGGCCTCTACGCGGACCTGGCCACGCAGGGCTACGGATACGGCCCCGCCTTCCACGGCCTGCAAGCGGTCTGGAAGGCCGGCGAGGGCGAGGCGTTCGCCGAGGTACGGCTGCCCGCGACGGCCGGCGACCCGGCCTCCGCCTACGGACTCCACCCCGCACTGCTCGACGCGGTCCTGCACGCCACCGACTTCGCCGCGGCCCCCCACGCCGACAGCCAGGACGGCCGCATCCTGCTGCCCTTCGCCTGGACCGGCGTCACCCTCCACGCGGCGGGCGCCACCACGCTGCGGGTACGCGTCACCGCCACCGGCACCGACGAGGTCGCCCTCGAACTGGCCGACGCCACCGGAGCCCCGGTGGCCTCCGTCGACTCCTTCCTGGTCCGCCCCCTCACCGCCGGCGGACTGGCCGCCACGGCGCACCCCGACGCGCTCCACCACGTCCGGTGGACCCCGCTGCCG
>NZ_JAFMPZ010000190.1 GCF_017353455.1 Streptomyces laculatispora | reverse complement strand
GGCGGACGCGGAGCGGGCCGACGCCGGCGGCTCCGGAAAGCACCGAGGGGGTGTGGCGCCGGACGACTCGGCAGCACAACCGCTCGGCCGCCACCGCCGCACCTCCGAAGGGGGCAGCAGGGCGGCCTGACCGCCTGGACATCAACGAGGGAAACGGGGAAGGGAGGGCCCCCGCGGCCGACCGCCGCGGGGGCCCTCCCCATGTACCGATCCCCGCGGCCGACCGGCTGCGGGGCCCTCCCCCGTGCGGGTCGGCCGCTCAGCCCCGCTTCAGGCCGAGCACCTCCGCCGCCGCGAAGGTCTCGTTCGGCGGGCGGTCCGCGTAGTACGGGGAGATGAGCTCGTCCAGCTCGTCGAAGGAGAACGTCTCCTTCGACGAGTCGAACTTCGCCGCCACCCTGGGGCGTTCGACGATCGCGACCATCCCGCCGTGCACCACGAGCAGCTGCCCGTTGACCTTGGCGGCCGCCGGGGACGCCAGATAGCCGACGAGCGGCGAGACATGCTCGGGTGCGAGCGCGTCGAGCCGCCCGTCCTGCGGTTCCTGGAAGCCCGCGAAGACGTCCTCGGTCATCCGGGTCCGGGCGCGCGGGCAGATGACGTTGGCGGTGACGCCGTACTTGGCCAGGGCCAGCGCGGTGGAGGTGGTCAGCCCGACGATGCCGCCCTTGGCCGCCGCGTAGTTGGGCTGGCCCGCCGAGCCGGCCAGGAACGCCTCCGAGGAGGTGTTGACGATCCGGCCGTAGACCGGGCCGCCGGACGCCTTGGACCGGGACCGCCAGTGGGCGGCGGCGAAGTGCGTGGTGTTGAAGTGGCCCTTGAGGTGGACCCGTATCACCGAGTCCCACTCGTCCTCGGTCATCGAGAAGATCATCCGGTCGCGCAGGATGCCCGCGTTGTTGACCAGGACGTCGAGCTGTCCGTGCGTCTCGACGGCCAGTTCCACCAGGGCGCGGGCCTGCTCGTGGTCGGACACGTCGCCGAGGTGCGCGACCGCCCGGCCACCGGCCGCCCGGATCTCCTCGGCGACCTGCTCGGCGGGCGCGGCGGACGCCTCGCCGGAGCCGTCGCGGCCCGGCTGCCCGTAGTCGTTGACGACGACGGCCGCGCCGAGCCGCGCCAGTTCCAGCGCTTCGGCGCGCCCGAGGCCGCGGCCGGCGCCGGTGACGATCGCGGACAGTCCGTCCAGGGGGAGTGACATCGGATCTCGGGGTCCTCTCGGGAGGGGGCGGGGCTCTGCCGCGGGGGGTCAGAGTTCGATGCAGGTACGCAGCGACTCGCCGGTCCGCATCTGGTCGAGGGCGTCGTTGATGCCGTCGAGCCGCACCCGGTGGGTGATCATCGATTCGAGGTCGATGCGGCCGGCCCGCCAGAGCGCGATGGCCCGCTCGTACGACCGGAGCACGTCCCCTCCCCCGTACATGGAGGGCAGGATCCGCTTCTCGTCGAAGAACAGCTCGAACATGTTGACCTGGAAGTTGTCGTCCATGGCGCCCGCGCCGACGATGCAGAGGGTGCCGCCGCGCCGGGTGTTCTCGTACGCCGTGCGGGCCGTGACCGACTTGCCGACGACCTCGAAGACGTAGTCGAAGCCCTCGCCCGCGGTGATCCGCTGCTTGGTGTCGGCGAACTCGTCGGGCGAGACGGCCTCGGTCGCACCGAACCGCAGCGCCGCCTCGCGCCGGGAGGCCACCGGGTCCACGGCGATGATCTGGGCGGCGCCCTGCACCCTGGCGCCCTGGATGGTGGAGATACCGACGCCGCCGCAGCCGATCACGGCGACCGACGAACCGGCCTCCACCTTCGCGGTGTTGATGGCCGCGCCGAGGCCGGTGGTGACCCCGCAGCCGATCAGCGCGGCGATCTCGAACGGCACGTCGTCGGGGATCGGCACCGCGCAGCCCGCGCCGACGACGACCTCCTCGGTGAAGGTGCCGGTACCGGCGAAGCCGAACACATCGCCGCCGGGGCGCTTGAAGTTGGGGGTGCCCGCGTTCATGAACCCGGCGAGGCAGAGCTGGGTCTGGCCGCGCTTGCAGGAAGGACACTCCCCGCACGCGGGCAGCCAGCAGACCAGCACCCGGTCACCCGCGCTCAGCCCGCTCACCCCGTCGCCGACGTCGAGCACCTCACCGGCGCCCTCGTGGCCGGGGATGAAGGGGGCGGGCTGCGGCAGCACCCCGCTCATCGCGGAGACATCGGAGTGGCACAGTCCGGTGGCCCGGATGCGGAGCCTGACCTTGCCGGGGCCGAAGCCCACCGCCTCGACGTCGTCGAGGACTTCGAGCTTGTCCTGGCCTATCTCGTGCAGTACGGCTGCGCGCATGGTGCGGCTCCCCTCGGGGTCGGTACGTGCTTCAGGAGTGTTCGACGAGCGTGTCGGCGAGGACCGGTGCGTCGTCGCGTTCGACGGCGGTCACCACCACCTGGACCCGGCCGTCACCGGCCCACATCCGGATGCGGAGGGTCTCGCCCGGGAAGACGATCCCGGCGAACCGGGTGCGGTACGAGCCGATGCGGGACACCTCGCCGTCCAGCAGGGTGTCGGCCACCGCCTTGAGCGTCATCCCGTAGGTGCAGAGCCCGTGCAGGATCGGCCGGTCGAAGCCGGCCAGCTTGGCGAACTCCGGGTCGGCGTGCAGCGGGTTCCAGTCCCCGGAGAGCCGGTAGAGCAACGCCTGGTCCGGCCGGACCGGCCGTTCCACCACCCGGTCCGGGGCGCGGTCGGGCAGGGCGAGCCGCTGCGACGGGCCGCGCTCACCGCCGAAGCCGCCCTCGCCGCGTACGAAGATCTGGGCGTCGTTGGTCCACAGCGGGCCGTCGTCGTCGGTGGCCTCGGTGCGCAGCACGAGGACCGCCGCCTTGCCCTTGTCGTACACGGCGGCGACCCTTGAGGTCTGAACGGCGGTACCCCGCACCGGAATCGGCCGGTGCAGGCGTACGGACTGGCCGCCGTGCAGCACGGCGGCGAGGTCGACGTCGACCCCGGGCGCCGCGAGGCCGCCGCCCATCGCGAGGCCGGCGCCCGCGACGGTGGCGAAGCTCGGCAGGACGTGGAGCCGGGACTCCAGTGTGTAGCGGAGCTCGTCCGGGTCGGTGGCGTCGTCGGGCCGGCCGGGGGCCGTTCCCGCGCCGAGGCCCAGATGGTAGAGCTGGATGTCCTTGTGGTCCCAGCTGATCGAGGTCGAGCGGGGTTCGGCGGCAACCGCCTCTGCGGCATCAATGGGCATGGGAGAGCTGCTCCTTGATGGTGGGAAGACCTCGGCGCGGCCGTCCGCACCGTCGGCCGCACCGAGGTCGTGCGGGACCGGAAGCCGCGTCCGTTCTAGAACGCGTTCTAGCCGGTGGCCCTATGTATAACGCAGCGCCCAGCAGTTGTGAAGTCTCCTGACGTTGTGTCAGATCACTCGGCGGATCGCGATCCGGCCACCCGGTTCCCGTCCGCCCGCGCGGTGACATTTGTCATCGCGGAGTCCGTACATGCGCCTCTGCCGGGGCGGGGCCCCGGCTCCGTAGCGTCATGTCCATGAAACAGACAACGGGGAACGGGGCCGCGGTGGTCTTCACCGGGGCGGTGAAGACCTTCGGCCGGGCCGGACAGAGCGTGCGGGCCGTGGACGGGATCGGCCTGACCGTCCAGCGGGGCGAGACCGTCGCTCTGCTCGGCCGCAACGGCGCGGGGAAGTCCACGGCCATCAGCCTGCTGCTCGGCCTGAACGAGCCCGACGACGGGAGTGTGCGGGTACTGGGCCGCTCCCCCGAACAGGCCGTCCGGGCCGGCCTGGTCGGCGCGATGCTCCAGGACGGGCGGCCCATCCAGCGGGTGACCGTCCGCGAACTGATCGCCTTCGTCGCCTCCACCTATCCGCGCCCGATGCCGATCGCCGAGGCGCTGGAGCTGGCGGGCGTCGCGCCGTACGCGAACCGGCGGATCGACAAGCTCTCCGGCGGCCAGATCCAGCGGGTCCGGTTCGCCGTCGCACTGGCCGGAAACCCGGAGCTGATCGTGCTGGACGAGCCGACCGCGGCCCTGGACGTGGACGGACGCCGCGCCTTCTGGGACTCCATGCGGGCCTACGCCCGGCGCGGCAACACGGTGATCTTCTCCACCCACTACCTGGAGGAGGCCGACGAGAACGCCGACCGGATCGTCGTCATCGACCGGGGCCGGATCGTCGCGGACGGCAGCGGCGAATCCATCAAGGGCGCCGCCGGCCGCCACCTGGTCTCCTTCGACCTGGCGGGCCGGCCCACCGAGGGGCTCGATCTGCTGCCCGGCGTCGCCGTCGTCGAGGTGACCGGGGACCGGGCGCTGCTGCACACGGACGACTCGGACGCCACTGTCGTGGAGCTCGCCCGCCTCGGCCTGATCCGGGGCCTCCAGGTCTCCCCCGCCACGCTGGAGGCCGCGTTCCTCTCCCTCACCTCCACGGCTGCTCCGGAGAGCCGGACCGACCGCAAGGAGACCGTCTGATGTTCCAGTACATCGTGCTCGAAATCCGCCGGACCCTGCGCGACGGCTTCTTCCTGATCTTCGGTACCGGGATGCCGGTGATGATGTATCTGCTGTTCACCAACATCGGCGGCGGCGAGGGCGTCGACGGCTGGAAGACCACCGCGATGGTCGGCATGGCCGCGTACGGAGCGCTGGGCTCCGCGATGTCGATCGGTACGGGGGTCGCCTCCGACAAGTCGCTGGGCTGGCTCCAGCAGTTGCGGGTCACCCCGCTCAGCCCGTCGCAGGCGGTCGTGGGCCGTGCGATCAGCGGTTCGGTGACGGTGCTCCCGACGATCCTCACCGTGCTGCTGGCCGGCGGGCTGCTCAACGGGGTACGGCTGGGCGCCTGGCAGTGGGCCGCGCTCGT
Source organism: Streptomyces laculatispora (assembly GCF_017353455.1). GTDB lineage: Bacteria > Actinomycetota > Actinomycetes > Streptomycetales > Streptomycetaceae > Streptomyces > Streptomyces laculatispora. The sequence continues at coordinate 3,963 of NZ_JAFMPZ010000190.1, read as the reverse complement.
CCTGCTGCTGTGGATCGGCGCCCTGCCCTTCACCCTGCTCGGAATCGGCAACGGCTACCGGCTGACCCCGCAGGGCACCGGCGTGGTCAACGTCGCGTGTCTGATGGGCTTCGCGATCGTCGGCGGGCTGTGGTTCCCGCTGGAGCTGCTCCCCGGCTGGCTGCGCTCCGTCGGCGGGTTCACCCCCGCCAACCGGTTCGCGGAACTGGGCTGGGCGGCCACCGACGGCCGCGCACCCGGTGCCACGACCATCGGTGTACTCGCAGGGTGGCTGCTGCTGTTCGGCACGTACGCCGTGGTCTCGTACCGTCGGTCCGCGAGGACCGTGTGACGGGAGTGAACATGTTCGGGAGCGGATCACAAGCGCGCGAGGTACGGCGCAGGCGGCGTGCGGAACGACGGCAGTGGCGGAAGGAGCACCGGCGTCCGGGACCTCCCGGACCCTACGTCCTGCTCCCCTGGCTGCTGCTGGGCCTGGGCGCCTTCTCCAATCTGTTCCAGGGCGATACCCCCAATCCCTGGATCGGGGGCATCGGCCTGTTCGCCTTCAACTCCCTCTACATCTCGGTGGTGGTCCGGGGCTTCGACAAGAGGGCGCGCGAGAGCCGGTTGACGTATGTGCTGCTGGCCGCGCTGACCGCCGTCACGCTGGGGCTCGCGGCCGGGTACGGCGGCAGCTGGCTGCTGTTCTTCCCGCTGCTCTCGCTGGCCTGCGGGACCGTCCTGCGCAAACAGTGGCTGGCGGTCTGTCTGCTCGTGCTCGCCGCGGCCGCGTGCGTCGTCTCGGTGTGGCACGAGGACAGCGCGTCGACGCCGTGGACGCTGGCCTACGGCACGTTCATCTCCGGTGCGGTGACGGCCGCGCTGCTCACCCTGTCGGAGACGGTGATGGAGCTGCGCTCCACCCGGCAGGAACTGGCCCGCACCGCCGTCGAGAAGGAGCGGCTGCGCTTCTCCCGCGATCTGCACGATCTGCTGGGCCACACCGTCTCCGTGATCGTCGTCAAGTCGGAGGCCGCGCGCAGGCTCGCCCCGCACGACATGGACGAGGCGCTCCGGCAAGTCACCGATATCGAGTCGGTCGGGCGGCAGGCGCTCACCGAGATCCGTGAGGCGGTCACCGGCTACCGCGAGGGGAGCCTGGCCACCGAGCTCGACCGGGCCAGATCGGCGCTGACCGCCGCCGGCATCGAACCGGCGGTCCGCCGCGCCGGCCCGCCGCTCTCGCCGCAGACGGAGGCGCTGCTGGGATGGGTGGCGCGGGAGGCCGTCACCAACGTCCTGCGCCACTCCACCGCCACCGCTTGCGCGTTCGTGATCGACGGCACCCCCGACCGGGTCCGGCTGACGGTCACCGACGACGGCCGAACTCCGGCCGCACCGCCCACCCCGGGCGTCGGTGGCACCGGCCTGAAGGGCCTCACCGAACGCCTGGCGGCGGCGGGCGGCTCCCTGGAGGCGGGCCCGGGACCGGGCGGCGGCTTCGTGGTGACGGCGGAACTCCCGGCGGACGCGTCGGGTGCGTCGGGCGACTGGGCCGGTGCAGCCGGGGACCGCTGAACGGTTGTGGGGCTCGCGCCGCAGCCAAGCCCCACCCTGCCGGGCACGATGGGGCGACGCTGAATCGATTGCTCAGACGGTGCCGAAGCCTCCGGCCTTGACGCCCGCCACGAAGGAGGCGAACGCGTCGGCTCGAAGACCCAGAGTGGGGCCGCTCAGATCCTTGGAGTCGCGGACGGGTACCACGCCGCGTGAGACGGCAAAGTTGGCCGCGACCTCGATGCACTGGCCACCATTGCTGCTGTAGGAGGACTTGAACCAGCGGGGGGATTCGGTCATCACGGGGTGCCCTTTCTTACCTTCTCGATCATGGCCACGGATGCCGCTTGGGACAGCGCTTCGGCCTGTAGTTGATGGTATGCCGTCAACAGGGGCTGCACGAACCGCATATCGCGCTCCAGCCGCCCTTGCTGCGCAGACTCCGCGTATGCCATGTGCGATCGGTCGGGGAGGGCGACCAGTGTTACCGGCAGGTCGAACGACCGCCGCTCACCAAGATCGAACGGAGCGACTTGCACGACGGTGGACGGCAGCTCGGCGAACGCGGCGAGCCGGTCAAGCTGTTCCACCATGACACGGGGGCCGCCCACCACCCGCCGAATGCAGCTCTCGTCAAGGACGACGTACACAAGCGGTGGGGGCGTCCGCTCCAGGGATGCCTGCCTCTTCGTGAGGAGCGTCAGCCGTTCTTCCGCCTGCTGCTCCGTGATCGCTCCGCGCCGCACGGCACCCGTAGTGATCGCTGCCGCGTACTCCGGAGTCTGGAGAAGACCCGGAACGATCCCGAGCTCGAACAGCCTGATCTCTACGGCTCGTACCTCGTGGGTGACGAAGTCCGTGAACCCCTCCAGGAGCGAGGTGTTCTTGAGCGCGTGGGTCATTCGCTCGAACTTGTCTCCGGTGCCTAGTGCCCTGTCAGCACTACGCGCGAAGCGGTTAGTTGGTGGGCGGCGGCCAGTTTCGACAGCGGAAACATGCGACCCGGTCAAGCCCATGCGTACGGCCAGCTCGTCCTGCGTCCACCCGCGCTCGTCCCGCGCTTGCCGTATGCGCTGGCCAAACGCCTGCGCCGGCGAAGTCTCGGGGTCCAATGCCTTCCGGTTGACCACGTGAGTTCCTAACTCATCAAGCAAAACAGTCAAGTTGAGGACACTCCGACTCTAGGCCACTCTGGACGCCCTGAGTAGCGAAACCGCTACGGAGAGGAGCGGCGATGAGTGCGCACAACGTTCCCACGGATGGACAGGAACCCGCCCACGTACCCGCCCCCGGCACACTCATGGTGGACACGGCCCACGCGAACAGGATCGGGGAGTTCCGAGGGCTCGCCGGCCCGTACTGGTCACTGCGACCGATTTGCGGCGGGCAGGAGTGGGAGGCCGACCCCGAGCACGTACGCCCCGCGGACTCGATAGAGCGGCTGCGCGCCCAGAACGCGCGGTGCAACGCGCGGAGTCGGGGTGAGGTGCTGTGAGCGTCCCGGCGCACGACCTGGACGCCGAGTTGGACCGCATCGCGTCGGACCCCGAAACCCGCGCGCTGTTCCGCGCCGAGCTGGACCGCGCGATTGCCGAACACCTCGCGGATACGGCCGAGTCGGCGGCGTTCACGGAAGCGGCAGCCGAGGCGCTGCAAGCGGTGGTTCAGCTCCCGACCGGGGAGCGCGCCGCGTGAACGGCGTCCCCTACTACATGGCGGAGATCACCGCGACGACCGGTGGGAGGGCCGTCTCGCTCGGCAGGGCCACCCTGCCGAACCGCCGGCTCGCGCTCCGGTGGCTGCGACGGCAAGCGCATCGGCTCGCGGACGGGGTCGGCGCACCCGAGCCCCAGCCGTCCGGCACGCGGGACGTCCGGCCGATCGACTTTCAGGGCCCCGCCGTCCCGAACGGGCTACGGGCGTGGGCACACGACCCGGACCAGCAGGACCACGCGATGGCGCGACTGGAGGCCGGGGGGCCCGATGTGCTCACCGTGCTCGACCCGGCTGCCGGCCTGCTGTTGACGCTCGCCGGGTGGCCCGTCCGGTCTCGCCGTGCCGCAGCCGGGTACGGCGCACCCGAGCCCCCTCCCCGTCCGTGTGCTGCCGCGCGCCGCATGGACCGGGTCCCACGTCCCCTCAGCCGGAGGCCCAACGGTGATCCGCTGCAATTCCCGCGCCCGTCCGCCCTGGTTCGACACCGCGCAAGCGCATCAGCAAGCGGGTAGTACAGGACTGCCTCCAACGCCAGCAGAACCCCGCCCAACCTCCCGCCGGCCACAGCGTCCCCACGGGCCCGACATGCGGCTTCTGCCGAACCCCCATGGACTCGGCCTCAGCAGCCCGACGGTGGTGCTCGCACGCCTGCCGACAGGCCGCCTACCGAGCGCCCTAGCTCGGCGAGATCCCCGAGCTAGGGCTGCT
>NZ_JAFMPZ010000189.1 GCF_017353455.1 Streptomyces laculatispora | reverse complement strand
GTGCTCGGGCTGCCCTTCGCCTTCGCCCACCACTTCTCGGCCCAGAACACCGTGCCCGCCCTGGAGCTGTACCGGGAGTCCTTCAAGCCGTCCGCGGTCCTGGACGCGCCGTACGCCCTGATCGGCGTCGCGGCCCTGGCCGCCGACGACGAACGCGAGGCCCGCCGCCAGGTCCTGACCGGCGCCCTGTCGATGCTCCGCCTGCGCTCGGGCCGTCCCGGACTGGTCCCGACGCCCGAGGAGGCGGAGGCCTACGCCTTCACCCCGATGGAGCGCGAGTTCGTCGACAGCTGGCTCGTCAACATCGTCCACGGCACCCCGGACGAGGTCCGCACGGGCCTCGACGACCTGGCCAAGCGCACCGGCGCCGACGAACTGATGATCACCGCCAACGCCCACGGCGGCGATGCCCGCCTGCACAGCTACGGACTCATCGCCGACGCGTACGGGCTGCCGGGGGCCTGACCCGGCCGGGAGTGGCCTGGCCCCGCACGCCCGCCGTCCCGTCCGCGGTGCGGGACTTCGTGCGCAGCTGCCCGGAGCCGCTGCCGGACGCGGACGCCGGCTGACCGCCGGGGTTGCGGGCGGCGCCCCCTCAGGCCCCCAGCGCGCGGGCGCCGAGCAGTTCGGCGATGCGCTCCGGGGCGACCGCGCGGGAGTAGAGCCAGCCCTGCCCGGTGTCGCAGCCGATCCGGCGCAGCCGCTCCGCCTGGCCGGCCGTCTCCACGCACTCCGCGGTGACGGTCAGGCCCAGCCGGTGCGCCAGCTGGACCATGGCCTCGACGATCGTCTCGTCGGCGGGGCTGGGGTGCGTGCCGTCCTCGTAGCGGAAACCGTGCACGAAGGCGCCGTCCAGCTTCAGTACGGAGACCGGCAGGCGGCTCAGGTAGGCGAGGTTGGAGTAGCCGGTCCCGAAGTCGTCGATGGCGATCCGGACGCCCATGTCGCTGAGCGACTGGAGGGCCTGGAGCGGGCGCCCCGCCGAACCCATCACCGCGGACTCGGTCAGTTCCAGCTGCAACAGCGCCGGGTCCAGCCCGGTCTCCGCGAGGATCTCCGCCACATCGGTGACCAGGTCGGAGTCCCAGACCTGGCGGACCGCGACATTGACGCTGATGAACAGCGGCGGCTCGGCCGGGTGGTCGAGCTGCCAGCGCCTGGCCTGGCCGCACGCCGCCCGGAGCACCCAGCGGCCGAGCTGCACGATCGAGCCGTCCTCCTCGGCGATCGCGACGAACCGATTCGGCGAGAGCATGCCGAACTGCGGGTGGTTCCAGCGCACCAGCGCCTCCACCCCGCGCACGACCCCGTCGGCCATGCCGACCAGCGGCTGGTACTCGATGGTGAACTCACCGCGTTCGACGGCCGGCCGGAGGTTGGACGAGAGGGCCTGGCGGGTCATCCGGTGGGCGTTGCGCTCCGGGTCGAAGACGGTCCAGCGGCCCTTGCCGTCGGCCTTCGCCCAGTACAGCGTCGTATCGGCGGCCTGCATCAGGCCCGTGGCCGAGGTGCCCGCCACGGGCCGTTCCACCACTCCGATCGACGCGGAGACGGAGACCCGCTGGCCGGCCAGGTCGAAGGGCTTCTGGAGCGCGGCGAGCACGGTGCGGGCGAGGTCGGTCAGCTGCTGCGTACCGGTGGATTCCTCGACCAGGATCGCGAACTCGTCCCCGCCGAGACGCGCCACCAGGGGGGCGGCGGTGGGGAGCGGGCCCTCCTGCTCGGCGCAGTCGGTGAGCCTGGCGGCGACGGCGGCGAGCAGCCGGTCGCCGATCCGGTGGCCCAGGGTGTCGTTGACGGCCTTGAAGCCGTCCAGATCGAGGTAGCAGAGCCCGATCCGGCCGCGTCCGGGATGGGTGTCGTCCTGGTACCCAGTGGCCTCCAGGACGGCCGAGAGCCGCTCGAAGAACAGGGTGCGGTTGGGCAGCCGGGTCACCGGGTCGTGCATCTGGAGATGGCGCAGCCGCTTCTGCAGCTCGCGCCGGTCGCTGACGTCCGCGACGGAGAGCAGCACCTGGCCGGGCGGGCGGCTTCCGCCGGCCGCGCCCTGTGCGTCGCAGCCGCAGTCGCCGTCGCGGTCCGCCTTGGCCGAGGGCAACGGTACGACGGTGATCTCGGCCCACAGCGAGCGCCCGTCGGGGTGTTTGAGCCGGCGGGTGCAGCGGAAGCGGGAGCGCCGGCCGTGCAGCACCTCGCGGTACGCGTGCCAGGTGCGGCCGTCCGCCGCGAGGTCGACCAGATCGGAGGCGGACTGTGCGGTGAGCGCCGGGGCGGCGATGCCGACCAGGGCGGACAGGGCCTCGTTCGCGGTGACGATCAGGCCCTCGTCGTCGACGACGGCCATCGGGAGCGTGGCGGCCCGGAAGGCCGCCCGGTAGTCGTGCGGCCCGGAGGCGGCTGCTTCCGCGGCGAGGTCGGAGGCGATGTCCGAGGCGGTTTCGCCGGCGACGTCCTCAGGGGCCCGCCCGGTGGGCCATGCCTCATGACGCTCCGTGACCGATGGTCCTGGAGAAGAGGCTGCTGTGCCTGCCGGGGGCCTCGGCCCATCGGAGGTTGCGCTCACCGTTCGCTCCCGCCATGCAGTTCTGTCCCGGACAGGTCTGGTCGGACTGGCCCGCCGCGTGGAGCGCCGTTGTCAGGGGCGGAAAGCGCGGAGGAAAGCGAGGTGAAGCATAGAGGCTGGCGGCTCGGCCGTTCCAGCGCCCCGACCGTTCCGGACCCCGTGCCCGATGTGCATGGGCCATTCGCGCGCAGATCCGGTTTGCCCGCTCCTGATCGTTTCTGTGCGGCTCTGTTCTCTCACGTTGCGTCCGTGATCGATTGTGACTGTCTGTGAAGGGGGCGCGTGGATTGGCCGCTGACCCGAGTGGGGCAGCTCAACAGGACGTAACGCCTGAATCGCCACAGGGTGGTCGGGAGGGTGCTGAAGATCCCAGGCGTCCGCACCCCGCACCCGGAGGTAGATGTGCCGCGTCAGCACGGACCCGGAGGGGTGGTGAGACCGAGTCCGCGCGCCGTGACGGCCGGGCTGGTCTCTCTCCTGGCGGTCGCCGCCACCTCGCTCGTCGCGGGACCCGTCGCGGCCGCCAACGGTGCGGCCGACGCCTGTGCGCTGCCCCGGACCCAGGCCCACCACTCGCTGGGCCTGGACGGGTGGAACAGCGCCTACCCGCGCCCCGACCATCCGCTCGACGCGGTCATGGTCTTCCTCTCGTTCCCGGACGCCCGGCCCGTCACCACCCCCGCCGAGCTCACCTCCGACTACTTCCCCGCCACCACCCGGTTCTTCCAGCGCGCCTCGTACGGAAAGTTCACCCTGCGCCCGCACCCGCAGCGGCAGTGGATCCAGATGCCCAAGTCATCGGTCTGGTACGGCATAAAGCGCGACTGGGCCAATGACCGGCGCAGCGCCTATCTGCACGACGCGATCGACGCGGCCGACCCCGAGGTGGACTTCTCGAAGTACGACATCGTCTACCTCGTCGCCGATCCGGACGCCCCGGGCGTCGACTCGGACGCCACCAAGGTCGTCAACTTCGACCAGCCGCTGCACGCCGACGGTACGGACATCAGGCGCGTCGTCACCGTTTTCGAACAGCACCCGCCGGACCACAACGTGCTGGCCCACGAGACCGGACACGTCTTCGACCTGCCCGACCTCTACCACCGGCCCTCGGACGGCAAAGGCGACTGGGACACCTACGTGGGCGACTGGGACGTGATGGGCAGCCAGTTCGGACTCGCGCCTGATCTCTTCGGCTGGCACAAGTGGAAGCTGGGCTGGCTGGACGACCGGCAGGTGACCTGCATCCAGAGCGACCGGGTCGTCACCCTGGAGTCGATGGCGGCCGTGCCGGTGCGCGGCGCGTCGATCGGGACCCGGCTCGCGGTGATCAGGACGGGCGAGGGCAGCGCCGTGGCGATCGAGGCCCGCAGTGCCACCGGCAACGACCGGTCGACCTGCAGCGAGGGCGTGCTGCTCTACCGGATCCGTAACGAGGCCCCGTCGGGCGGCGGGCCGGTCGACGTCATCGACACCCACCCCGGCACCGACGCCTGCTGGGACCGGTCGGTCTATCCGCCGCTCGCGGACGCCCCGCTGCAGGTCGGTGAGACGTTCTCCGTACCCGGCGGACACACCACGGTCGAGGTCGCCGACCGGACCCCCTCGGGTGCCTGGACGGTCCGGATCACCACCGGGACGTAGGCCGTGTCCAGCGGCGGACGGCCATGACGAAGAAGCCCCCTCGCGCGAGCGAGGGGGCTTCTTCCGTCTGTGCGCCGCCAGGGACTCGAACCCCGGACCCGCTGATTAAGAGTCAGCTGCTCTAACCAACTGAGCTAGCGGCGCCTGCTGACGTCGTAGACCTTAGCACCCTGATCGGCGGGAGGAAAAATCGAAATACGAGGCCCCGACGAGGGCACCGACCGGGCCACCCGCACACATGCCCAGAGCAGTACGTCGGGCCCCGGAAGCCAGGGGCTGTGAGTGTCGGGGGCGACTACCCAGCGGGGTCCCGGAGCGTTCGGTCCGCAGGTCAGGGGCGGCACGGTCACCGCGTCGCCGATACCGTGGCAGAGCAGCGGGGGCACCTTCCGGCCGCTCTCGTCCTGCTCCAGCCGGTCCCCTCCGGACCGGGACGCGGCACCCCCGCCCCACTCCTCCCAGTCCAGCAGCGAGGGCAGCCGCTGGGCGGTCCCGGGGGAGGCGAACAGCAGCATCCGGCCGCGGTGCGTGGCGACCGGTCCGGAGCCCGGACCGTCCGCCCAGAGGTGTTCGAGCATCCGGCGTCCGAAGAGCGTGGGCACGTTCACCACGTCGAAGGACGAACCGCACGGCAGGACTCCGGGAGCGGACGGGTGCGACTCCCACTGGCTCAGGGCGCTGCGCGGATACGCCGCGGCGCCGGCCAGCCAGGCGGCGCCGGCCGCGGTCACCTGAGCCGTCCGGTGACCGGCCTGCTCGCGCAGGACGGCGAAGACGTCGGCTTCCCGGAAGGGGCCGTCGCCGTGATGCAGGGTCGTTTCGTCTGGCAGCCATGCGGTCATGCATACAGGTCTACCGGGAGTGATCGACCGGATTCCGAGAGTTGCCGGAAATCGGGACAGCTCGGGGTGACGAGGAGTATCTTGCCCCCAGGCATATGCCAGTGGTTCTACCCGCAGTCAGTGCCAGTCAGCGCCGACCCGGGAGCCGGGGAGCCGGTCCGCGGTCGGGAGCCAGGGTCGGGGAGTCAGGGCCTGGGGTCGTTCAGCAGGCTTCGGCCGAACTCGACCATCTTCGTCGCGTAGTCCTCGGTCCACTCCGCCCGCTGCGCGATGTCCGCCGTCGTGAGCCGGTCGAACCGGCGCGGATCGGCCAGCTGAGCGGCCGCGACCGCCTGGAACTCGACCGCCCGGTCGGTCGCGGCACGGAACGCCAGGGCCAGCTCGGTGGAACGGCTCAGCAGCTCCATCGGATCGTCCATCGACTCCAGGTCGAAGAAGTGCTCGGGATCGGCGACCGACGCCGACGGTTCGAAGAGCAGGGGTGCGGGGCGCAGCCGCTGCCGCTCGTTCCGCTCGGGTTGTGCCATGTGGTTGTTCCTCCTTCGGTGGGCCCGACGGCCACCCTCTATTGTCCAACCCGCCGCAAGGGCGCTTACGGGGGCGTGCGCCGATCCCCTCCCGGCAGCCGCGCCCCGACGCGCCCCCGGACTCAACGCCCCCAGCTCACGCGGTGTTCCGCCAGGTGCGCCAGCACCCGGTGGTTCGCCTCCCAGCCGTCCGGGAACTTCACCGTGACGCCCAGCTGGACCGGCTCCGTCGACGGGTGCTCGTCCAGCAGTTCCGCGACGCCCGCGCGGCAGACCACGACGCAGGCGTGGCGGTGGCGGGAGGCCAGCACGCACAGCCGGCCCGTCTCCAGGTGGAACGCGGTGGCGTCCGGCCTGCCGGACAGCGGGTGCAGGACCACCGTCACATCGAACTCGCGGCCCTGGAGCCGGTTCGCGGTGTCCACCGCCACGCCCGTCACCCCCAGCTCCGCGAGCGCCGCCCGCACCGCCGCCGCCTGGTCGCGGTGGGCCGTGCCGACCGCGACCCGGTCCGCCGTCACCGGAGCCGGGTCCGCAGAGCGCTCACTGGTGGCCGCGCCGCCCCGGTCCAGGAGCCGGCGCACCACGGTGGCCACCGCCCGGACCGCCTCGGGATCCGTGCGCGGGGTGTGCCGGGCCGGAAGCTCCAGCAGGCCCCAGCCGGACTCCGCGGCCTCGTCCAGCACCCGGTCCGCCGCCGAGCCGTCCGACCCGACGCCGAACGACAGCAGCCGGTCCCCGTGGTCCGTACCGCTGCGGAACGGGGTGTACGGGTAGAACGCGTCCGAGACGAGCTGCGCGGCCGACGCGGGCAGCCGCCAGGAGACCGGCAGCCGGCGCTGCGGCAGCTCCGGATTGTGCGCCAGCAGGGTGGAGACCGCGCTCGCCGACGGGTCGTAACTCAGCCCCGCCCACTGGTCCGCACCCACGATCGAGAACGGGTCCAGCTGGCCCGGATCGCCCACGAACAGGGCCCGTTCGAAGAGTCCGGCGACGGCCAGCAGCGCGTCCGAGCGCATCTGGTACGCCTCGTCGACGATCGCGTGCCCCCACGGCTCGACGTTCTTCACATGGGCCCACTTGGCCGCCGTCGAGATGACGATGTCCAGCCCTGCCAGATCCGCCGCCTTCGCCGACTTCCGTACGTTGGCCAGCCCGTCCAGCACCTTGTCGTACGGGTCGGAGTCACTGCTGTGCAGCCGGCCGACCGGCAGCCCCGGATCCTTTTCGGCCAGCCGCACCACCAGGTCGTCGACCTGGGCGTTCGTCTGCGCGACGACCATCAGCGGGCGCCCGGCCGCGGCGAGTTCCAGCGCGGCGCGGACCACCAGGGTCGACTTGCCCGCGCCGGGCGGGGAGTCCACCACGATGCCGCGGGCCGTGCCGTTCAGCGTGTCGTCCAGGATCTGGGCGGTGGCCCGGCCCGCCGCCGCCCCCGGGTCGAATCCGTCGGTCACAGCAGGTCCTCCGGGGTCACGGGGTCAGGGCTCTCGACAGCCGCACCGGAGCCCGGCGGACCGCCGTGCGTCCAGGGCGTCTCCTCCGGATCCGGCAGCTTCGGGCCGCCGCGCTGGTCGTGCTCGAAGAGGGTCCAGGCGATCCGGTCACCCGGCTCCGGCACCGAACCCGGGGCCGGTTCCCTGCCCCGGCCCATCCGGTCGGTGATCCGCAGCACCAGCGCGGGCGCTGCGCCCTCCTCCTGCGGCCCGTATCCGGCGAACTCGGCGGTCTGCGGCTTGCCGTCCAGCGAGCGGTAGACCTTGACGCGGTCGGCCAGCTGCGGCTGCTCACCGGTGCGGACGGTGACCAGCGGGCGCGGCGAGGGGCGCTTGGACTCGGTGTACGTCATCTCCACCCCGGTCACCTCCCCGAGGAACGCCTCGCCCGCCAGCCGGCGGCCGGCCAGCACCAGCGGATCGTCCAGCGCCTCCTGGGCCTCCAGCTGCGCCTGGGCGGTCTCCCGCGCGGCGAGCTTGCGGGCCGCCGTCACCGCGTCGTCCCGGCGCGGCTGCGGCGGCTCGCCGGACCGCACCCGGTCCCGGTGGCCGGTGAACGACCAGCGGTCGCGGGTCCAGCGGTCCTCGGCCCTGGCCCCCTCGGGCAGCTCCCGCAGCAGGTCCAGGCCCCGCCACACGGCGTCCCAGGTGGGCCGCAGCACCCCCGCCAGCAGGGCCCTGATCTCCCGCTCGGCCGCGGTCAGTTCAGCGAGCCTGGCATCGGCCGCCAGCCCGTCCTCGGCGGCGGCGAGCGAGGTGCGCGCGCGGTCGTACTTCTCGATCGCGGGGGCCAGCAGCCGGTTGTCGAAGTCCGGGTCGGTGGCCGGTCCGGCGGGCGGGCACAGCAGCTGCCCCTCGCGGTCCCGGGCCAGCTCGGCGCGGAACGCCGCCTCGGCCCCGGACTCGCCGTCCGGCGGGTCGACCCAGGCGAGCAGGGCGCCCAGATGCTGGTCCTCCAGGGTGGACTGGCCCGTCGCCCAGTGCCGGCCCAGCAGATCGGTGCCGGCCAGCAGCAGCGAGGAGCCCGGCACCCGGGCGCGCTCGCCGTAGTGCGTGAGCCAGCGGCCCAGCAGCGGGACGCGGGCGGGCGCCGGATACGGGGTGTCGGGGTCGTCCTCGGCGGTGCGCCGGAACCGCATGGAGCGGCCGAGCAGCCGGACGAACTCGATGCCCGCCCGGCTCGGCACGACCAGCTGCGCGGCGTCCGTGCACAGCTCGGTCTCGACCTTGACCTTCTTGCCGGTCGCGGGGTCGGTCTCGCTGCGTTCGGCGGGCTCGATCACGTCCGCGTACGACTCGATGTGCGGCAGGACCGCCTCGGCCAGCTCCGCGAGGAACGCGAACCGCAGATCCCGGTCGCGCGGCTGGGCCACGACCAGCAGCCGGGGCGCGTCCCGGTCGGTGCCGACGAGGGCGCCGAGCGGGGCGCCCGCCTCACCCGCGGTGGTGAGCGGCACCAGGACCAGCGGCCGGTCGGTGAGGTGGCGGTGGCGGACCGTGGCCGTCGGCTGCGCGCGGCCGCTCTCCACGGCCTCCAGCCTGGCCAGGGTGGAGATCAGTGACATGCGGGGCCGCCTTCCAGCGCCTCGGCGCGCAGGGCCGCGGCGCGGCGCAGCGCGGCGACCGTCGGATCCGCCGGATCGCCCTCCTTGCCCGCCGCCGCGGCCAGCACCGCGCCGACCGTGGTCAGCCCGCCGAGCTCGCCCCGCACGCTGCGCCCCAGCGCCTCCACGGCGCCCGCCGTGCGGGCCTTGCCCCGGCAGTGGAAGGCGAGTTCGCAGGCGGCCAGGCACTCCGGCGCGTACGCCGCCGCGACCGACTCGACGGCGGTGTCCAGCTCCTCGGGGGAGCGCTCCGGGTCGAAGGTGGTGCCCTCGGGCAGGGCCGCCGCGATGTCCTCGATCCGGGTGAGCCTGGTCAGCTGGCGGCGGGTGACCGCACGCTGCTTGCGTACGTCGACGACGGACGCGGCCGGCAGGTTGGAGAAGTCCTTGGGGCAGACCAGCAGCACCCGGTGGCCGACCTCCGCCCCGTCGGTGACCTCGGCGATCCGCTCCAGCGCCAGTACGTAGACCGCGGACTGGCGGGCGGCCGCGCCGACCTTCGCGGCGTCGGCGGAACCGTCGATCATGGGGAAGGACTTGATCTCGACGACGGTCCAGGTGCCGTCGGGGTGCACCACCACCGCGTCCGGCTCCAGATAGGCGGGCGAGCCCGCCACCTCCAGGGCCAGCATCGGGTGGTCCAGCAGCGCCCAGCCGCCCGCCCCGGTCGCCTCCCGCAGGGCCAGTGCGGTGCGCGCGGCGCGGCCCTCGGGGCCGGCGGCCGTCAGATCGGGCACCGCGACACCGTGCGGCGGTTCCCCGGGCTCGCCGAGCCGCTCGTGCAGCAGGCGCATCAGCTCCGTACCGCCGTCGGCCTTGACCTTGGCCTCGAAGGCGTTGCCCCGCATGAAGGCGAACTGGGACTGGCCGAAAGCGGCCGGTGAACCGAGTGCGGTGGCGAGGGCGGCCTTGTCGACGCCGGCCCCGTCGAGCAGGGCGCGTCGCTTGCAGCCGGGGTTGGCGGCGAGGGCGGCCAGTGCGCGGGCGTCCAGCGGACGCGGTGCGACGGCCGGGCCCCTCAGCTCAGCGAGCCGCTGCCGCAGCGTCACCGCCCGCGGCTCTTCCCGCGGAGGCGGGGACGTCGGCCGGGGCAGGTGGACCGGCCGGTGCCGCGGCATCGGTGGGATCTGCGGAGGAGGTCCGCTGGCCGGGGATTCGCTCACCCGCGGAAGTCTTGCATCCGGCACTGACATCCGGGGACTCCGTGACCGCGCCCACCCGTGCGAATCGGGTCAGGACCGTGTCGCCGACCCGGTTGACGAGCCGCGTCACGGGCCGGGCCACCAGGGCGCCGATCCCCATCACGGCGGCGCCGGCGACGGCGTCGAGGAAGTAGTGGTTGGCGGTACCCATCACCACGAAGACGGTGATCAGGGGGTACGCGACACCGGCCGCGCGGATGAGCGGGTGCCGCCCGTGGCGCCATAGGAGAATCCCGCACCACAACGCCCAGCCGACGTGCAGGCTCGGCATCGCCGCGTACTGGTTGGTCATGCCGCCCATGCCGCGCGGGGCGCTCGCCTCGGTGCCCCACCAGCCGTAAGAGCTGTACTGCGCCATCGTGTCGACGAAGCCGTGTCCGGCGGCCAGCAGCCGCGGTGGGCAGGTCGGCATCAGCGTGAAGCCGATCAGGCCGAGCATGGTGGAGGTCATCAGCCAGGTGCGGGCCCTGCGGTAGGCCTCCGAGTGCCTCCGGAACATCCATATGAGGACGGCCGGGGTTATCAGGTAATGCAGCGACGCGTACGCGAAGTCGGCGGGTATCCCTATCGAGGAGTGCGCGGTCAGCAGCCGGTTGAGGGGGTGCTCGAAGTTGATGCGGAGCAGCTGTTCCAGGTGCAGTATGCGCAGTCCGTGGTCGACGGCCGTCGACACGTCGCCACGGACCAGCAGTCTCCCGCCCGAGTACGCCGCGTACACCAGGGCGAGCAGCGGCAGCTCGGTCCACCAGCGGGGCCGGGGGCGCGGCGCGGGCGCGGCGGTGGCATGCGGCATCCGGAAGTTCTCCATCATGTGTTCATGCGGCCGACGGCGGACGTTCAACCGTACGGTGCGGGTCGGCCGCGATTCCCCCAGGGGTGCCCTTCGGCGCCCCTCAGCTGCTCGGATCTGTCTGCGGTGTGTGGGACGCCGGTGCGGGCCCCCAGGTTGCCTTACGCGCGGGTGCGCGATGATGGAAATCCGGACGATCCGTTCCCACCGTTCACCCGTAGCGTGCCGGACGGTTCCGTCCCCGTCGATGTCCAAGATCTCAGATCCAGGATCAGAGGTCTCAGTTTCAGGGAGAGCCGTCACATGGCACCGCGAATCCTGCTTGCCCGGCACGGCCAGACGGAATGGTCCGTCAACGGCAATCACACCGGCAGGACGGACATTCCGCTGCTCGACGCCGGGCGCGCGGGCGCCAAGCTGCTCGGCGAGCGGCTGCACCGGGGGCCATGGGCGGACCTGCCCGGTCTGGAGGTCCGCACCAGCCCGCTCGTACGGGCCGCCGAGACGTGCGAGCTCGCGGGGTTCGGCGGGCGGGCCGAGCGGTGGGACGCGCTGATGGAGTGGGACTACGGGGCGTACGAGGGGATGACCCCGGCCGGGATCAAGGCGACCCGCCCGGACTGGTTCATCTGGCGCGACGGGGTGCCGGAGGGGGAGACCCTGGCCGAGCTGTCGGCCCGTGCCGACGAGATCGTCCAGTGGGCCCGCTCGGCCGACCGCGACGTGCTGGTCTTCGCCCACGGCCACATCCTGCGGGCGCTGGGGGCGCGGTGGCTGGGCGAGGACGTGTCGTTCGCGGCGCGCATCCGGCTGGATCCGACGTCGCTGTCGGTGCTGGGGTGGGCGTACGGGGCGCCGGCGCTGGAACGCTGGAACGACACGGGGCACCTGGAGCGGTAGCCCCGGGCACTTCAAGCCGGACGGGCCGGGAGCGGTTCTACGTCTTCGCGCCCGCCGCGCGGTGGCGGTCGAGGAAGTCCGTGATGTCGACCGAACCCCGGCCACGCTGCCGCAGGACCGCCACCGCTCCCGCCAGCATCGCCCTGATCCGGGAGGAGCGGACCTGGTCCAGCAGGTCCAGCACCTGGTGACCGGCGGCCGCCGCCTCCTCCGCGAGGCCCGCCCGGACCAGGTCCTGGGTCAGCTCGGCCCGGTACAGCGCC
>NZ_JAFMPZ010000188.1 GCF_017353455.1 Streptomyces laculatispora | reverse complement strand
TGCGCATCTCCCGCTCCACCATGTCCGCCCGTGACGCCCTGTGGCTGGCCGTCGAACACGACGGCGCCGTCGGCCACGGCGAGGCCGTCACCAGCGCCTTCTACCGGCTCGACACCGAGACGCTGGAGCGGCTCCTCACCGCCGTCGGCAGGGACCTCGGCCGCTTCGCCGATCCCGAGAGCGCCCTGGAGGCGCTGTGGGCGGCCGAGCCGGCCGGTGACGGCGCCCCCCCGGCCGTGACCGCCGCCACCGAGGCCGCGCTGCTCGACCTCGTCGGCAAACGGGCGGGCAGCCCCGTCCACCGTCTGCTCGGCGCCGGGCGCCCTCCGCTCGCGGCCACCGCCCGCACCATCGGCATCACCTCCCTCACCCACGCGGCGGCTCAGGCCCGCCGTCTGGCGTCGAGCGGATTCGAGGTCATCAAGGTCAAGGCGGGCAGCGCCGACCCGGAGGACGACGTGGAGCGCGTACGCGTCATCCGCGACATCGCTCCCCGGGCCCGGATCCTGCTGGACCCCAACGGCGCCTGGACGACGGCGCAGGCCGAGGCGCTGCTGCCCCGGTTCGCCGACCTCGGCGTCGAGGCCGTCGAACAACCCCTCGCGCCCGGCGACCCCGAGGCGCTGGGCGCACTGGCGGAGCGCTCACCACTGCCGGTCATCGCCGACGAGGACGCCGTCGGCCTGGAGGACGTGCACCGCCTGGCCGGACGCGTCCAGGGCGTCAACGTCAAGCTCGCCAAGTGCGGTGGGGTGCGTGCCGCCCTGCGCATCGCCGAGGCGATCGACGGCAGCGGCACGGAGCTGATGCTGGGCTGCCTCACCGCCAGCAGCCTGGGCCTCGCGCCTGCCGTGCACCTGGCCGGCAGGGCCCGCTGGACCGACCTCGACGGACACCTGCTGCTCGCCCGCGACCCGTGGACCGGCATCGGCGGCGAGGACGGCATCGTACGCACAAGCGGCCTTCCCGGCCTGGGAGTTCAGGAGGTGGTGCCGTATGAGGACGTGGCGTGAGATGCGCGGTTCCCCGCTCGCGGTCCAGCCCTGCTGGTCAACCATCTCGGCGTCGAAACGGCTTCCGTCTCCTCATCCCTGCCTCGCCCGCCGAAGTCGGCCGCCGACATGCCCTGGTTCTCGCCGGGGTGCGCACCCGCCTCACGCGGGAGTCGGCCGAGCGCAGGGCCGAGGCGTCCGCCCTGTTCGATGTGTTCGCCACCACCGGCGCTCTGGCGGGACCACTGCTGGGCGGCGGTCGCTGGGACGGCAGGAGCGCTGGGATGCTCACTGATCGCCGTGGTTGCGCTCCGCGCCGACGCAGGAGGATTCGACGGCACAGAGCGAAGGGCTGTCGCCGGGCCGTGACACATGCCACCTACACGTATCCGCCTCGGGTGTTTGCCGCCACATCGGCGGGTAGGGGCACAGCGATCGCAGCAGGCGGCATTCCAGCGGATACTGGACAAAACAGCAGACCAAGGAGGGATTGATGTCCTCGAAGCGACGTCGCAAGAAGAAGGCCCGCCGCAAGAACGGCGCAAACCACGGCAAGCGCCCCCAGACCTGAGGACCCGCCGACGCATCCAGGGTGGCACGGGCCACCCCGGATGTGCTTTCCGGCGCCGTGCGCCGTCCCGCCACACGGGTTCCGGCGGGACGCCCGGCTCGGTACGCGGCGTATGCGCGAGAAGGTTCAAAGCGAAGCAACTCTGGTCGCCCTCCCCCGGGGTCCGGACCTTTGGGTGTGGGCCGAAGCGTGCAGAGCGGGCAGCCGGGGACGGCTCTCTCCTGCCGGACATCACCCGGACGCTGCTCGGGCCGTCCGTCGGTCATGAACTGACTGTGGCGGCCGGCGGCGTCCACCGGCGGGTGCGGGGCACCGTGCTGGAGATGCCGTACTCCTTCTTGAGCTGCTCCGGGATGGCGTAGTGCATGACACGTCCGCGGGTGAGGGAGGACAGCTCGAGGACGGAGGTGAGGTGACCGAGGCGGTCCAGCGCCCAGGCGCCGAGCGGGGAGCGGTCCTCGATGGTCTCCAGCACGCCGAGGAGATGGGGCAGGGTCTTGACGACGGTGCCCCACGGGGTGCGGGGCACCGCGAGCCAGTCGGCGCAGGTGTCTCCGACGAGGTAGCGGATGAGAGCGGAGACGATCGGATCGAGAAGGGTCCCGGGCACCACCTCCTCGTAGAGCTCAATGAGCTGCCCGGTCAGGAGCGCGCCCTCCTCGGAAGGCCCCATGTGCCGGACCATGTACAGATCGAGATACTGGCGGGCCTCGTCCAGGGTCTCGGGGACGGCGTCCTGGTCGACGCCGAGCATGGCGCCGACAACACGCCAGGCGTAGTAGTAGGCTTCCGCGCCCGCCACCGACATGTGGATGCCCAGCCGGTGCAGGCTGTCCAGCACGAGCATCGAGAAGAACATCTGCCCGCCGATCATGTCCTCCTGACAGATCGGAGTTCCGAGCACCTCGGTGTCCCACCGGTTCTCGCGTGTGAGGTGATGACGGATGGAGGCGTGCAGGAGGCGTACCTTCTGGGCTGCCGGGATGAAGCGGCCGCCGGCCTCGAAGGCGTCGGGCTGCATCAGGTAGACGGTGAACTGCCCGGTCTCCGCCATCCGTTTGGAGGGGTACTTCAGCCCGTGCGTGGCCGACAGCAGCTTCGCCACATGGGGGACGACATAGCAGGCGGGCATGGAGGCGAAGGACAGTGCGGTGGAGATGTGCACGTTGTTGTCGATGAAGAACAGCCGGGCCTTCTCCATCTCCTCCCAGTCCACCCAGGCCGGTGGGACACGGGTGGCCTCCAGGTACTCGCGCGCGACGTCGGGCAGCCCGTCCGGCAGAGGAGCACCGGCGGTGGAGACGTAGCGCATCAAGGTGTTGAACGTGCCCACCTCCCCGCGTTCGAAGAGTGCGGCGACGGTGGCGTCGGCGAGTTCGTCACCGCCCTGGCGCAGGACGTCCATCGATGCCTCGGTGTAGGTCATGGCAGGGTTCCTTGCTTTCCACGAGATCGTCCACGACCGGCGGGAGCGCCGGTGGCGGAGGGAGGCACGGGCTTTGCGCCCCGGTGCGAGCGTCAGGACAGGCGGAGCGCCGCAGAGTGCGTCAGTGCGGTCAGGGCGGCGACGGCGTGCGTCGGCACATCGAACTCGTTCAGGGCATCGAGCGCTTCCTCGACCCGTGCGTTGATCATGTCCTCGATGCGGGCGGGCGCCCTGAGCCCGCGCATCACCTCGCGGACCGCCTCCAACTCCGCTGCGCCCGGGTTGCGTCGGCCCATGAGGGCACGCAGCCGCTTCCGCTCGTCGTCGTCGGCGAGGCGCCAGGTCTCTGCCAGCAAGGCCGTGGGCCGGTGTCCGCGCACGTCGTCGGCGCCGGCCTTGCCGGTCAGCTCCGGGTCTCCGAACAGGCCGAGCAGGTCGTCCCGCAGCTGGAACGCCTCGCCCAGCGGCAGTCCGTACGCGCTGTAGCCCTCGCGCAGCCGCGTCCCGGCCCCTGCCAGGGCCCCGCCGATGAGCAGGGGCTGCTCGACGGTGTACTTGGCTGTCTTGTAGCGGATCACCTTCAGCGACGCCGCGGTGTCCGGACCGGCTCCGGTACGGAGGATCTCCAGGCACTCGCCCGCGATCAGCTCGCGGGCCATCACCGACCACAACGGGCGGGCCCGGGCCAGATACGCGGCGGGCAGACCGCTGGTGGTGAAGAGCTGCCCGGCCAGCGCCATCAGGAGGTCTCCCACCAGCATCGCCAGCGACCTGGCCGCGGCGTCGGCGCGCGGGCGACGGCGTACGGCACCGCGCAGGGCGATGTGCGCGGTGGGCCGCCCGTGCCGCATCGGGCTGTCGTCGATGAGGTCGTCGTGCACGACCGCAGCGGCATGCACCAGCTCCAGGGAGGCCGCCGCCCGCACCAGCGCGTCGTTGTCCGGCTGCCCCACCGCCCGCCAGCCCCAGTAGCAGAAAGCCGCACGCAGCCGCTTTCCGTCCGCGACCACTGCCTCCAGTTGCCCGGCGACCGGGTCCAGGAGCGGATCGATCGCCGCGAACCGGTCCGCCTCCTCGGCGACGAAGCGGTGCAGGATCTCGTCGACGCGGGTTTTGAACGCGGCCGGCTCCCACTGGTCGGACGTCATCGTCCGGCCTGCCGAGCCAGGGCCCGCCGGGCCAGAATCTCCAGGTGCGCCGGGGGAACGGCCGTGTACCGGTCCAGCACCAGACGTCCGCGCGCCGTGAGGTCGCGCTCGGCCTCCGCAGCCAGCTCCGCGGCATCCGAGCGGCGCAGCAGTCCCCGCACCGTCCCCAGGGCAGAACCCAGCGTGCTCACGGCCAGATCGGTCAGCCCTGCCATCAGCAGTACCGCCTGCCCGTCCAGGCCCTTCCACCGGTCCGTTTCCCGCGCCATCCCGTGTCCCCCACCCCGTGCACATCCAGGCGGCGCCGGTCGCGCGCCGTCCTTGCGAGCATCGCGCCGTACCCGGCCCGAGGGCGGAACAACTCACGATCGAGTGATCACATCGTTCGACCGTACGGATCACATTCCTGTGCCGAGCGCACTCTGCGCCGAAGGTCTCCAGCCGCTTGGAGCCGGAGGACACCGGCGTGGCAAGGCGCCCGGCGCGCAGCCGCCGGAGGCCACCACCAGCTCCGCAACGCCGCCCGCAGGACTCATCACACCCGCGCAACCTCAACCGCTCGATGCGGCAGGCGCGTTCGACGGCCCGCGACGGCTTCAGGGGATCCCTTGCGTGCTGCGAGGCCGAGCGTCCCTCGCCACGCGCGCGGCGCACTCGCACCGATGCGGCCGCGCCGCGTGGGCGGCCGGATGAGCCGCCGAGGTGTCCGCACGGCGAGGAAGGCTGCCGGTGCCGCCGGGGTCAGCCCGACTTCGGCGGCTTCTGCGCGTCGAAGGCGAAGAGAGTGTTCTTGGCCGCGGCCACGACGACCGCACGCCCGGCAACGGTCACGCGCGGGCTTGCGCCCTCCTCGCCGGTCAGACCATCGGCCTGCGGGTCTGTTGTCCACAGGGGTTTGCCGTCGTGCGGCGCCAGCGCGACCACCCGGCCGGTGGCCGAGCTGAAATACAGCGCGCCGGCTCCCGCGACGGGACCCGACGCGCCCTCCACGCCCGTCTGCCGCGACCACTTCTTCCGGCCGGTCGCGGGGTCGAGCGCTGTGACGAGACCGGTCTGCCTGCTCACGTAGACGGTGCCGCCCGCCATGCCGGGCGTGCCCGCGTATGTCTCGGCCAGTCGGGAGTACGTGGCCTTCCGCGAGGCCGGGTCGACCCGCGCCACCCCGTCGTAGCCGGCCAGCGCCGTTCCCTCCATGTGCCCCTGAAGGAGGACGAGCCTGCCGTTGGCGAAGCCCATCGGCACGGCGGGGCCGTCAACCGCGATGGGCCTGCCCAGTGTCCCCGAGGAGCGGTCGACCGTGTACAGGGTGGGGTGGCGCACCTCCAGGGCATCCACCTCCCTATTCGTCGCGCACATCGCGAAGAGCCGCCAGCCCTCCGAGACGGGAGCGCACTGGGTACCCGCGGGGAACGGCGTCGTCCAGATGACGTCACCGCTGTGCGCGTCCCGGGCCTCGAAGCGGGAGTTGTAGGCGTCGACCGTCACGACGGCGGAGCCGACCACGACGGCGTCCTGGGTCCGGCCCGTGACGGCCGTCGACTGGGCGCCGGAGGGCACGGACCACAGCTCACGGCCACTGTTCGCGTCGATGGCCACCACCTCGCTGGGCGGGTCCTGCGGGGCATCCTGGGCGGCGAAGCGGTATCCGAGCACCGTGTCGGCGGTGGCGCCCACCAGGTGCATGCCCTGGACGGGGACGCCCGGGCTCTTCGCCGTCCACACCCGCGAGCCGTCCAGGGCCCTGATGCGGGTCGCCACAACACTGCCGCCCCCGCAGAACAGCGCGTCGCCGCGCGCGACGCAACGCAGCTCGTCGGGGATGTCCTCGCGACCACCCTGCACGGTCTTGCGCCACGGCTCGAAGCCGTGCGGGAGGGCGGCACCCGGCGCCGCAACGCTGTTGTCCTTGTCGCCCTCGCTGTTCCCGCCGAGCCCGCCGGCCTTCAGCGCGGCGGCTCCCCCGCCGATCGCCGCCACCGCGACCGCCGCGGCCGCGAGCACAGGACGCCATCGGCGGCGCAGACGGCGGCCGATGGGGGTGCCGGTGTTCCCCGTGTCGGAGCCGGCCGGGGCAGTCGGCGCCGGGGTGGCACGCGTTCCCAAGTGATGCTGGGTGATCATGTCGCGGGTGCGGCCCGCGCCGGCCCCGTTCGCGTCGGTCCCACCGAGGTCGGCGGGCAGGTCCCGCAGCAGCACGAGGAGTTCGTCCGCCGAGGGGCGCCCCTCGGGCTCCTTGTCCAGGCACGACTCGACGACCGCGCGCAGAGCCGCCGGCACGGCACCCAGCGACGGCTCCTCGTGGACCACCTGATAGGCCGTCATGTAGGGACTGTCCGCGTCGAAGGGCCCTCGGCCCGTCGCTGAGTACACCAGCAGCGTCCCCAGCGAGAACACATCGGACCGCGGCCCCACACCACGCGGCGCCTGCAACTGCTCCGGCGACATGAAGGGCGGCGTACCGATGACCCGCCCTGTCATCGTCAGCGTCTGCTGGTCCGTGGCGCGCGAAATGCCGAAGTCGATGACGCGCGGCCCCTCGGGCGAGAGCACGACGTTCGAGGGCTTGAGGTCACGGTGGACGACCCCCACCCGGTGGATGTCGCGCAGCGCCTCGGCCAGCCCGATGGCGAGCCTCCTCAGCTCCGCCCCGTTCAGCGGTCCCTTCGCGGCGATGCGCTGGGCGAGGGTGTGTCCCTCGATATAGGTCGTCGCCATCCACGGCTGCTCGGCCTCGGGGGCAGCGTCGACCACGGCGGCGGTGAACGCGCCGCTCACCCGCCTCGCCGCCGCCACCTCCTGCCGGAAACGGATGCGGAACTCGTCGTCCCCCGCGAACTGCTGGTGGATCAGCTTGATCGCGACGGGCCGCCCCGAACTCGTACGGGCCAGAAAGACCGTGCCCATGCCACCCGAGCCGAGCCGCGCCTCAAGCGGATAGCCGCCGATCTCCGCTGGATCACCTCCGCGCAGCGACACTCTTCCCGACCTCCCGTCCCCCGTGCACTCGCGCCGCCACGGGCCTGCGTACCTGTCCTGCACACAAACTAGCGGCAGGGCAGTACGCCAGGGCAAAGCGGGTGACGAAAGAACCTGCCGGACACCCTCGCCCGCCATGCGGCAGCGACGCGCGCCGCGCGTCCGTCACGGCCGGACTCCCCCTCCCCAGTCCCACCGGAGCGACCGGCCGGCCCATGAAGCCCAACCGCACCTGACGGTTCACATTGCCGACAATTGTGCCGTCCGGCCTCCGTGAGGACAATTTCAGCCCAAGGATGGCGGCACGCTCCAGTCCGGTGCCGTGGCCTCACTTCACGGGACAGCCGCGGCGGCTGAGCCAGTCCCCCGGTCGGGAGCAGGGCGCCCTGGCGGGCCTGAACGGCCAGGGGGCCAGGAGACCGCGCGGCCGTGACAGCAGCCGCTCCCCCGCACACCCCGCGGCGTATGCTTACGCCGGTCGGAGGAGGAGGCGCCATGGGGCGGATGCCGTCGGCGCAGCGGCGCAGGCAACTGGTCGAGGCTGCGATCCGGGTGATGGCCCGCGACGGTGTCGCGAAGACCACGACGCGGTCCGTCGTGGCGGAGGCGGGGGTCTCGCTGAGCGTTTTCCACTACTGCTTCGACTCCAAGAAGGAGTTGCTCGAAGCGGTGGTGGACGCCATCTCCGAACACTCCGAGTCGGACGTCCTCACCACGCTCATCCGCAGGCCCACCCTGCGCGAGACGGTCCGCGCCGGGCTCCAGGCGTACTGGGATCATGTGCTGGCCAATCCCGGCGAGCACATGCTGACGTACGAACTCACCCAGTACGCCCTGCGGGAGCCCGGCTACGAGCATCTCGCCCGGCGGCAGTACGAGGGCTATCTCGCGGCACACACCAAAGTGATCCGGCAACTCCCCTCGGTCCTCGGCGTGGAGCTGACGGTGCCCGAGCCCGAGGCCGTCAGGTATCTGGCCGCGCTGACCGACGGGCTCACCCTGAACTTCCTCGTGCTGGGTGACGAGGAGAAGGCGGGCGCCGTGCTGGACATCGTCGCGGACCAGATCCTGACGTTGGTGCGGGAGTAGCTCAGCGGCTGTACACCGCTGCCTCGTTGATCGAGTAGCCGTACTTGGTGGCCCGCGTCACGCCGTGGATACGGACGTACCGCGCCTGCACCGGGCTGAACACCGCGTTGTCCAGGCCTCCGTCCCCGCCGTCCGTGGACCACACGGTCCGCCACGTGGTCC
Organism: Streptomyces laculatispora; assembly: GCF_017353455.1. GTDB lineage: Bacteria > Actinomycetota > Actinomycetes > Streptomycetales > Streptomycetaceae > Streptomyces > Streptomyces laculatispora. Next base: position 3,592 of record NZ_JAFMPZ010000188.1, on the reverse strand, counting down.
CGTCGTCCGAGACCTCGATCCGGTAGGCCCGCGCATAGGCCTGTTCCCAGTCCAGGAAGACCTTGCCGACCGTACGGGAACTGCCCAGATCGAGCCGCAGCCACTGGTCGTCCGACCAGCCGCTCGCCCATCTGGTGCTGGTGTCGCCGTCCACGGCCTTCCCGGCGGCGTAGCTGGTGATCGGGTTCCACTCCGTGGCGCCGGCGCTCGCCGCGGCGCCGGCGGCGAGGTTGGGCGCGGGCTTGTGGAGTTCGGTCGCCTTCCAGGTGCGGAGGTAGGACTCCGCGCCGCCGAGTAGGTCCTGCACCGTGTCCTTGCCGCCACTGAGCCGGATCTGCTCGATCCAGTCGGGCACCATGCCGACATGGGCCGCACCGTCGGTGTTGAAGTCCCACGTGCGTTCGCCGGTTTGCTGACGGTCGATGACGGAGCCGCCGTCGGCGCTGCGGAAGGGGTACTTGACCGCGTTGGGGGCGTCGGGCCCGACCGGTCCCGGCCAGCCGCCGACGCCGTTCATGTCGGTGCCGTAGCCGAGTCCGACGCCGTACTTCTGGCGCAGCGCCCTGGTGGCGGCGGACTCCTTGTCGAAGCTGTCGGCGCTGGACATGTACGAGGCCTTGAAGCCGCCGAGGCGGTAGACGCGCTCCAGCCAGCCGTCGTCCATCCAGCTGTGGCTGGAGAGCACGCCGGGGTAGTTCGCCGATTCCACCAGGTCCAGGGTGCGGGCGGCCGCCTTGACGCTCATGTGGTCGGCCTCGACCATCATGTTGCGCTTCATCAGCCCCTTGACCGCGTACTCGCCGAGGCGGGTCAGCCCCCGGGTGTTGCACTGCGCGCCGCTGTCGTACGCGGGCACCTTGACGCCGGCGGGTAGCAGCTTGGTCACCTCGGCCGGGGCGGCCACGTTACGGGCGGGGTTGTCGTGCTGCGGACCGCTGCACTTCTCCGTCTTCCAGAAGGTGCCGGTGGAGAGGAACTGGCCGATGTTCACGGCCGTTCCGATGGTGCCGGAGTCCATCCGCACCCCGCACAGGGCGTTGTCGAACTTGTGGCACAGGAACATGCTGCGCACACCCAGCTTGTACAGCTCGTCCAGACCGCTGTCGATGTCGGCCTGGCTGCACTGGGGGGCGTCGAGGATCTGCTGGCAGCCGAAGGGCTCCGAGGTCTCGACGCCGAGCACCACGGCGAGCTTGCCCTCCGCGACGACCTGGCGGGCCTGGGTGGAGTCGGTGACGATACGGAAGAAGCCCTTGCCCGTTCCGCCGTAGATCTTGTCGATGTAGTCCTGCATCTCGTAGGTCTTACGGGCTTCGAGACGGATGGCGTCCATCTCGTTGCAGCCGCGGTCCCTGACGTAGATCGAGCACAACAGGCCGTTGGTGACCAGGTCGTTGACCAGGATCCGCTGGCCGCCGCGCCAGGCCCGCTCCAGCCAGGCGTAGTAGTTCTGCTGGTGGCTGAGGGAGTTGTGGGCGGGCCAGGACTTGAACGTCGGCCAGCCCACCGGGTCGTGGTGCCCGTTCGAACCGCCGGTGACGTTCTCGAAGAGGGCGAGCGAGCCGTCGGGATAGTGCTCGGGGCAGTCCTTGAGGGCGTCGGCGACACCCGCTTCGGAGAACGGCTTGCCGCAGATTATGCGGCCGCCGAAGCCCTCGTTGGACATCACGTGATTGTGCGCGTCGATGAAGCCACTGACCCGGCCCTGGCTGTCAGTGCCGTGGAAGGGTTCGCCGGTGACGTTGATCTGTGAATCGGCGGCGGGCCGCGCCGTGGGCTCCCACCAGGGGGCGCCGGCGCCGACGGCGGACGGGGAGCCCACGCCGAGAGCCAGCAGGAGGGTGACGACAACGGCAAACAGTCCGCGTCTGCGGAGAAGGGTCATCCGGGCTACCTTCACTGTCCGGGATGGGCACGCGCTAACTTACTCGCGCGTAGGTCTCGTTGAGAATGGCGCGCACCTGACAAACAGTCAAGAGTCCGGGACAGGCGACCTATTTGATGCCTCGTCAGCTCCGTTGACTGAAAAGACCCTCTCGACTGAGCCGAGCGGTTGGTCGGACGGGCCCGGCTTGAGGGCCTGAATCCGGTCGGGGAGAAAGGCCTGCTCAAGGGGCGGTTCTGGCGGGCGCGCCGGAGGCCGGGATGACGGAGTCGATCGCATGGCCCGGGGGAGGTGATGCCACCGGCACCCCGGCGCTTGCCCGCAGTGATGTGGAGAAGGCGTCTCTTCAGTTGATGCGGGGACCGCGGGCCGCGGCCCTGAGCGAATCGGGTGGGCTACCTCGGGCTGATCGTGACCCTGTAGGTGGCTCCGGCCCTGCCGTGCGTGCTCACGGCGACGGTCTGTCCGTGGTCGCCCCAACTTGCCCGGCCGCCTTGGACATCGACGCGATATCCGGCTGGGTAGGTGTCCCTGGGCACGGTGATCCGGGTGGGCCCCTCCGCGTTGTCGCGGGTGCGGAAGGTGAGCGAGTAGGTGCGCGCAGCCGGGTCGTACGCGAACGTGAGCGGGTCGCCCGCGACGGCCCGCGCGTACGGCTGGACGAGCAGCTGGGCGTTGGGCTTCGCGGCGCCTGTCTGGTCGAGGAAGCAGTAGCTGCCGCCCCGGCACCACACCCACCACGTCCAGCCACTGGAGAAGCGGTCCAGGGAGGCCGTCATGTCGGTGACGAACTGCCTCCCGTGCGGAACGTCGGGGTTGCCGCCCCACTCCCCGACGATCACCGGCATGCGGTTACGGGTCGGGTAGTCGCTGATCGCGGCCTCGTAGGCGGGGACGAAGGTGCCGTTGGGGTCGTAGTCGGCACCGGTTTCCATCGCGGTCTCGTAGAAGTGCGGCGCGTAGCCGGCGTGCGGATCGTCGATGTGGCCCAGCCGGGTGGGGACGCCGAGACCGACGATGACGGTTGGTTCGACGAATACCCACGACCTGTGGTCGACCATGCGGATCGCCTTGGCAAGCCGGTTCCACATCTCGGTGAGCTCGGTGGCCTCGAAGCGGCCCGCGGCGGCGGGGAGGTCTTCGCCCTCGAGGAACTTCGCGAACGGCTCATTCATCAGGTCGTAGCCGAGCAGTGCCGGGTGCCTGCCCAGGGCGGAGGCGACCGTCATCCACATGCGAGCGTGCGCGGCGCGGAGGTCGGCGTCCTTGTACAGGTGGTCAAAGGCGGTCTGTACCGACGGCTCGAAGTACTGGGAGAACCAGTCCTCGGGTATCGGCGTGTACGGCAGCCCCTCGTCGCGGGTGGCCCAGTCGGGGACGCCGCGGGAGCCGAAGTGGGGTCCGTATACGTCCTGGTGGGCGTCGAGGATGACCTTGATGTGGTAGCGGTTGGCCCAGTCGAGGATGCGGCGCATCTTGGTGAGGTAGCTGCGGTCGTAGTGTCCGGGGGTGGGTTCGAGGTCGTCCCAGAAGAACGCGAGGCGCGCGAGGTTGAAGCCCCGGTCGGCCATGCCCTTGAGGTCGCTCTCGTGGATGCCGGCGAACGCGCTGGCGCCGCGGCTGCTCTTGTCGGCGAGGTTGAAACCGCGCCACTGGAGCGCGCGGCCCTGGCCGTCGGCGATGAAGGTGCGGTCACCGACCGTGACC